>JAILPY010000096.1 GCA_024699235.1 Treponema sp.
GCAATGCCGTTTATTGTTTTGTCAACATTGATAATAGGGGTTATGATTGGCCTTGCTGCAAAAATGGCAACAATACCTGATACTATTATGCTGATTATTGCACATAGGAAAATAATAAAGATATTATGGTATACAGAAGCGTACAATTCTTTTCGGGGACCTGTCGTAACAAAAATCCATCCGCTTTCTTCTGAAATTACTCTGGCTGCAAGATAATTTCCATTTCCTGCATTGTCAAGGAATAATACGGTGTCATCTGTTATGCTTCCGTGCAAATCTTTAGTCTTTTGTTCTTCAAAGAAGTTAATTTTCATCAGCTTAGAACTGTCAGGATTTGTAACGTATTTTCCATTCTTATCGAGAATGTAAGATTCTCCTGACTTTGTAATTTTGATAGGGGAGACCTTATCGTTCAGCATTTTTAACTGTATGTCTAAGCCTACAACACCTGCCAGAACGTTATTTTTTGTTATTTTTGTGGACAAGGCTGCAACCATTGAGTTTGTAACGCTATCAAGATATGGGTCTGAAATTGCAAATGTCTGTGTAGAACTGCCTGCCTTATACCATGCTCTTGTTGTTTGGTCATAGTCTGAAGGAGGCTGCCATCTGTCATTTGCATAGAAAAAACCTCCGTCTTTGTAAGGTCTGGCACTTGCAAAATATAATTCTGAAAATTCATTTTCACGGGCAAGTACCTTTTCAAAAAAATTCTCAATTTGATTCTGTTTTGTTTCGTGGGTTTCCAGATAATGTCTTACAGCTGCAACGATTGAAATCGGTTTTTGCAGAAATACATTTATGTCAGAGCATGCCTGGGATACTTTTGATTCTCCAGATTCAATTGCTACGTTTACTTGATTTTTGTACTGAATTGTTATTACTGGAATTGATATAAGCAGTGCTGAAAATAATACGACAAGGATACTGCTTAATAGGAGTTTTAAGTTTATGCTTTTCATGTAAACCTCTCTATATTATCAAGTTTGTTTATGATAACTTTAAAATTATATCAGAGTCATAATATAAAGTCAAAGAAAAATGCCTAAGGCAGTTTTTATAGAAATAAGTGATATCATACTTTGAATTGATCTATCTGATTGCCTATTTTATCAATGGATCCCTTCATCTGGTTTGCAATGTCCTTAAGGGCTTCCCCTGTTTCATTGATTTTTCTTGATGCGGTAGACATTTCTGTCATGCTGTCCTTCATTGTTACAGTTGCGTCTTGCAGACGCCTGACTTCTTCAAGAATAGCCTTGTTTCCATCTGTCATTTCCTGCGATGCATTACGGACTTCAATGGTACTGTCATTCATGTTGTGTAAGGCTTCACTTATCTGCTGGGAACCAGTATTCTGCTCTTCCATTGCAGCTTTTATCTGTAATACAAGTTGGTCTGTTCCTTGAATGCCATCAGAAAGAGAGTTGAATGCATCTCCAACTCCTTGAGAAACTGACGTAATTGTAGTTATAGTGTCTTGAATTCCCTTTAACTGTTCTCCAATTGTTCTTGACTGAGAACCTGACGTTTCTGAAAGCTTACGTATTTCATCAGCAACGACGCTAAATCCTTTTCCTGCTTCTCCTGCATGAGCAGCTTCGATCGCGGCATTCATTGCTAAAAGATTTGTTTGTTCTGCAATGCTTGCAATTGTTGCATTAGCATCATTAAGCATTGAAGACTGCTCACTTATTTGCTTCATTTTTTCACTTAAGGAATCTTTCATTTTTATGCCGTTGGCTGCACTTTCTTCAAGATTTTCAAAAGAAGCTGCCATTTTTTCTACTGACTGAGATACTGAAACAATATTTCCTATCATTTCTTCAACAGCAGCAGAAGCCTGTGCAACTCCTGCAGACTGTGTTTCTATCATGTTTTCGAGTGATGCTATGTTTGATGCAATTTGATTTACGGCACCGGCGGTTTCTTCTACGCTTGCTCCTTGATGTATAATCTGATTCTTAACACTTTCTATGTTTGCAATAATCTGAGTAATAGCACTTGCTGTATCCTGTGCGCTTGCACTCATGTCTTCGCCGGCAATGCTGAGTTCTTCCTTTGAGTTTTTTACGTCACGTATTATGTCCTGGAGCTTTTCTGTAAATTTGTTAAAGCCGTTTACTACATGTCCTATTTCATTATGAGAATTGATTTCTATGCGTTTTGTTAAGTCTGCATTTCCTGAAGCAATGCCTGTAATTGCACCTCTTACAATCTGCAGAGGCTTAATGGAAATGTATATGAGGATTGCTGCAACCAAAACTGTTGCTATGACTGCAATTAATGCGAATGTAATCATTGCATGCAATATTGATTGTGTAAGCTCATCCATCTGAGACTGAGGAATTGAAATTGCAAGGCCCCAAGGTGTTCCTTGAATGTCAGTGTATGTTATTAAGTCTCTCCCTTCTTTTAGGTCTTTTATCCATTGTTCTCCAGTTTCTCCTGCTGCAACTTTTTTTGCTACTGCAGCCATGTCTTCATGTTCTTCGGAAAGTCCTGTTATAAAGTTTTTATTCATTACATATTCACTTACAGGATGAGACATAACGGTTCCGTCACTTGCAAGCATCCATGCATATCCGCTTTCTCCTATTTTTATATTGTTTACCAAGGCTGTAATCTTTTCTATATTCAGTACTCCAGCTAGCATGGCTACGGTCTTGCCGTTTTGTTTTATCGCTCTGGTTACATGTATTACAGGCTTTCCTGTTGTCTTTGAAATGACAGGATTGTCTATGCTTTTGTCTTTGCCATTCATTATGTCTGTAAAGTATGAGCGTGTCTTTATGTCTGTGCGTTTACCTATGTCTGTATAGGCTAGTCCGTCTGGTCCTGCCAGCATGATATAGTCAAAGTCTGCATTACGTACAGATTCGTGGGCAATAAGCCATGCTCCCATCTGTTCTAAGGATCCTGTCTTCATTATGTCTGAATTTACGTAAAAATCTAAGTCTTTGAAATAACCTTCTATTTTGTTGACAAGAGCTTCTGAATATGCACTTTTTGCAATTGCATAGCTTTCAAAATTGCTTGTTGCAACACTTTTTTTTGCTTCATGTTGGACAATTAGAAGCTGAACGGTATTTATTGCTACAATTGTAAGTCCTATAAAAAACACAAGTTTAAAAATCATGCTTCGTTCTTTGTTTTTCTTCTCATTACTTCCCATAAAAATCTCCTAGATGGGTGATTATGTTAATATTCATTATTGTCAACATAAAACTATTTCTTAATTATAAATGACATTTTGTATAAACGCAAGATTTTAAATTTTATGTATAATTTTTATTAGTGTTACATAGTTCAATCTTTGTTGAAAATTCTAGACTTGACCTTGAAAAAACATATATGTAATATAAATTTAAGATATAGTAGTATTTTTATGACTAATGAGATAAAATTTAAGAAGACTATTTCATTTACAATCTTTTCTCTGGGAACTCTTGTTAATACGGTCGGTTTTTTTGCTGCTGCAGGCATTACTAAGGCAATTACTGGAATATTCTGGGTTGTAGATCTTTCTGCATTTCTTATTTTTTGTCTGTGGAAGAAAAAATATGATGCATACATAAAGATTTTTATGCTTTTATTTGGCATGATGCTTTTTCCTTCAATTCTGTATACTTCAACGCTTCCTAAGCAGGCTATTCTTTATGATTTTATACTTCCAAGCATTTATGCAGTTTCTATAAGAAAAAAAAGGGATTTAATACTTCCTCTGCTTAATGGAGTTCTGATTTCTGCTATTGCTTACTGCAGACTTAATTTATGGTATGCTGTTATATTCTTATTTGTTTATTCTTTCTGTATTTTGCTTACGTCGATGTTCTCAATGACTTTGTTCAATAATTTTGAAGAACTTGAACGAGCTTATAATATTATTGCTGATGTTGCAAAAAAAGACCGTCTGACGGGAATTCTGAATAGGTTTGGACTTGAAAACGCCTTAAAGAATAAAAAAGACCTGCCTTGCTATGCCATAATGATAGATATAGACTTCTTTAAACAGGTAAATGATACGTACGGCCATGAAATTGGAGATGAGGTCTTGTATAAGCTTGGAACTATATTAAAAAAACATTCTTCAAAAGACTTTATCGTTTCCAGACGTGGTGGAGAAGAGTTTCTTTTGTATTCCTTTAAAGACTATGAACAGACTCTTGATATGCTTATGAGCATTTATACAGATATAGAAAATATAATTGTCATTAATGATTTTCATGTGCATATAAGTTCTGGTATAAGCATTCTTGGTACTGCAAGTGAAGAGCTTATCGAAGATGCAGATAGGAATCTGTATCTGTCAAAGAACTCTGGAAGAAACAGGATTTCTGCAAATATGGAAAATGTTCCTATAATATTGAAAAAATAACATATTTTTTTAATCTTCTCTAAATATATCTGATATAATGTAAGAAGTTATGTATAATGTTAGAAAAATTATTTCTGGTCTTGAAAAGAAATATAGAATTTATTCTTTGCTAAGTCCTCTTTCAATGATTGGAGAGGTTATGATGGAAACTGCCATTCCATTAATGATGGCAAAAATTATTGATAAGGGCATTGCAAGTAAAAATCTTTCCTATGTCATTAAGATTGGGCTGATTATGATTTCTATGTCTTTGGTCTCCCTTTTGTTTGGGGGTCTTGGCGCTCGTTTTTCTTCAGTTGCTGCGTTTGGCGTTTCTAGGAACTTGCGCCGTAAGCTGTTTTCAAAAGTCCAGGATTTTTCATTTGGTAATGTCGATCATTTTTCTTCGTCTTCTCTAATAACCCGCCTTACCACTGATGTTACTAACGTTCAGAACACTTATCAGATGCTTATACGTATATGTATTCGAGCGCCTTTTAACCTTATTTCTGGAACGGTCATGGCTGCTATAATAAGTCGAAAACTTTCCCTGCTGTTTTTAGTTGCTATTCCAGTTCTGGCATTATGTCTTACTTTAATTGCTAGGATTGCATATCCCCGTTTTGGAATTATGTTAAAGCAGTATGATTTGCTTAATAATACTGTTCAGGAGAATCTTATTGGCATACGAGTGGTCAAGAGTTTTGTCAGGCACGACTTTGAAAATGAAAAGTTTAAGAAAGCTGCAGATGCTGTACGTAAGAGTCAAATTAATGCAGAAAAAATCGTTATCCTTAACTTGCCTTTAATGCAGCTTGTAGCTTATTCCTGCATAATCGTCAGTCTATGGTTTGGCGGAAGGATGATTATTGCCGGTGATATGCTTACGGGTGAACTTATCAGTTTTATTACATATATTACGCAGATTTTAATGTCTTTAATGATGCTTTCAATGGTATTCATAAATCTTATTATTTCGCGTGCAAGTATCTTGCGTGTCTGTGAAATATTAGATGAGGAACCTGAAATAAAAAATATTGAATCTGCGAATAAGCTTCGTCCGATTAGTGTTGTTCAAAATGGTTCTGTAGATTTTAAAAACGTATCATTTAGTTATTTAAAAGATTCTGATAACTGTGTTCTTTCTGATATAAGCCTGCACATAGAAAGCGGGATGGTTGTAGGCATTATAGGAGGAACTGGATCTTCAAAGACAACTCTTGTTTCGCTTATTCCTCGCTTATATGATACCCTTTTGGGTTCGGTACAGGTTGCAGGCATTGATGTCCGTAAATATGATCTGGTTGCCTTAAGGAATAGTGTTGCAATGGTCCTTCAAAATAATGTTTTGTTTTCTGGTACAATAAAGGAAAACTTGAAGTGGGGCAATGAAACTGCCTCCGATAAAGAAATAAAGGAAGCATGTATTGCAGCTGACGCAGATGAATTTGTTTCGGCATTTCCTAATGGGTATGATACTGATTTGGGGCAGGGGGGAGTGAACCTTTCTGGAGGACAAAAACAGCGCCTGTGTATCGCCCGTGCTTTGCTAAAAAAACCGAAAGTCTTGATTTTAGATGATAGTACAAGTGCTGTAGATACGGCTACAGATGCCCGTATTCGGAATGCTTTGAGGAATACTCTTCCTGATACTACAAAAATAATTATTGCACAGAGAATAAATTCCGTTCAGGATGCTGATGTGATCTTTGTTATGGATAACGGAAAGATTTCAGGTTCTGGTACACATAATGATCTCTTGAAGAATAATAGCATATATAAGGAAGTATATGAATCGCAGCAGGCTAAAAATTGAGTTTGAGAGGTGTAAGACATGCCGCCATTAAAGATGAAAGGTGTTGCAAGACCAAAGAATACACGTAAAGTGATTGGAAGGTTGCTCCGTTATATTGGAAGGTATAAAAGATTGCTTTTAGTCGTACTTTTTGCGGTAATTTTAAGTTCGTGTGCAAACGTAGCTTGTGACTCGCTCTTAAAGCCTGCAATTAATGATTATATTATACCTTTATTTAAAAGAGCTTCTTCAGGAGAGTCAATTACATTTGCAGATTTTATTCCTTTTCTTAAATTGATAGGAATTATGGCTCTAATATTTGTTTTAGGGGCCTTTGCTTCATGGGTAAATGCAAGGCTTATGATGTTTATTTCAACCCATACCTTATATAGAATACGAAAGGATCTTTTTGACGAACTTGAAAAATTGCCTTTAGTGTATTATGACGGTCATACTCATGGGGAACTTATGTCATTATTTACTAATGATACTGATACTCTTCGCGATATGATGAGTCAGAGTGTTCCTCAGTTGTTTTCAAGTGTTATAAGTTTGATTGCTGTTTTTACTATGATGATTATTGTCAGTCCTTTTTTGACTTTAGTTATGGTAATATCCATGTTTTTTATAATGCTCATTTCTGCGGTTCTTGGAAAGCGGAGTGCAAATGCTTTTAGGGAGCAGCAGAAATCCTTGGGAAAATTAAACGGTTACATAGAAGAAATGATTGAAGGTCAGAAAGTTGTAAAAGTATTTAACCGTGAAAAAATTATAAAGGCTCATTTTGAAGAATTAAATAATGAATTATGCACTGCAGGGATAAGAGCCAATACATTCGCAAATATTCTTATGCCGATTATGGGCAATCTTAGCCATGTTCAGTATGCTATTGTAGCTATTATTGGTGCCGTACGCGTTATTTCCGGCCACTTAGATTTAGGTTCAATAGCTGCTTTTCTTCAGTATACGAGAAGTTTTAGCCGTCCTATAACGATGATGAGTCAGCAAGTAAACGGAGTGTTGAATGCTCTTGCTGGAGCTGAGCGTATTTTTGCTGTAATTGATGAAAAAGATGAAATAGATGAAGGTACTGTTACATTAGTGAATGCGGTTGAAACTCATTCTTTGTCAAGTATGGATGGCAGGTCTCATGTAGTCCAGTCTTTTGCAACTACAGGGAAATGGGCTTGGAAAATGCCTGACGGCAAATTGGTAGATTTGCGTGGAGAAGTTGAGTTTAGGGAGGTTTCTTTCAGTTATGTCCCTGAAAAAGAAGTCCTTCATAATGTAAGTCTGCACGCTTATCCTGGAGAAAAAATCGCTCTTGTGGGGTCTACAGGAAGCGGAAAGACTACAATTATAAATCTTATTACTAGATTTTATGATATTGAAGACGGTCTCGGTTCAATTACTTACGATGGAATTCCTTTAAAGCATATTGCAAAGGATGACCTGCGACGTTCTCTTTCCATGGTTTTGCAGGATACTCATCTTTTTACAGGTTCTATAAGGGATAATATCCGTTATGGCAACCTTGAGGCTAGTGATGCTCAGGTTATTGAAGCCGCGAAACTTGCAAATGCAGATTCATTTATACAGCATTTAGAGCATGGTTATGATACTGTTATTACTGCAGACGGCGGAAATTTAAGCCAGGGCCAGCGGCAGTTGCTTGCAATTGCCCGTGCGGCCGTTTCAAATCCTCCTGTATTGATATTGGATGAAGCAACATCTTCTATTGATACCCGTACAGAAGCTCTTATTGAGAAAGGTATGAACAGTCTTATGGAAGGTCGTACTGTATTTGTCATTGCCCATCGTCTTTCTACTGTCAGGAATGCAGATGAAATTATCGTTCTTGAAAAAGGATCTGTTGTTGAGAGGGGAAATCATGAACAACTTATGAAAAAGAAAGGTCGATACTACGATCTTTATACAGGAGCCTTTGAACTGGATTAAGTTTTTATGTCAGAATACTACTGTATTTTTGCCTTTTAGCTTTCCTTTATATAGATTTTCATCGGCATTCTTAAAGGTTTCGTCTATTGATGAACCTTTTCTATGACTGGCAAAGCCTATTGTCAATGATACTGGAAGTCTAGTTCCATTTGAAGTAAAATTGCATGAAGATATATTTTTTTGTATGGAAGAAATGATATCCTTGCACTGCTCAATAGTTACATTTTTTTCATCATACTTTTGGACAATAAGGAATTCATCTCCTCCCCATCGGGCAATATCTGTGTATTTTTTTGTATTTTTTGAAATTATTGCTTTCATGTTCTTGCATATAGTTTTTAGTACATAGTCTCCGGTATCATGTCCGAATGTATCATTTATATGCTTGAAGTTGTCTATATCCATTATTGAAATGCAGAAATTGCCTTTATTGTTTTCTGCTGCTTTGTGATATTCATTTAGGATTTCATGAATCTTTCGTCTTGTAAAAACTTGAGTCAGTTCATCAAAATCTGCAATGCGATGCAGTATTTTTTCTGTTTTCACGACAACATTTGTATAGTCAACTAGAGAAATCATAATTAACATGAATATTAACAGGCTGTTAAAGAGGCTGAACTGATTTATTATACGCTTGGAAATGCTGTAATACGGATTATGAGTGAACATGTAAATTTTTAATATTACGAATTCCATGATTGAGGCTATGCTGACAATAAAAGGAATGGGCTTCATGAATTTCTTATCATAATAAATATATTTTGTGTAATAAATTACCATTATTAATCCAAATGGGTATAACGGAAATCCTGATTCCCAGCCTATCAGGAGTGTTGCCATAACTAAATGTACCTGTACTTCTATTATAACCATAAGTACAAAAGCCTGTATGTATTTTTTATAAATAAGGAAAAATGTAAAAATATATAATGATACACTGAATATATTAAAATAAAACATTTCCTTCACTGAAATTAAGTAAAAAACAATGAGAAATGTTGAATGTACTAATAATAACGAAATGTTAAAAAGCAGTGCTATGTGAAAAAATTTCTTCTGCTTATCAACTTCTGATATTGTCAATGCTCTGCTCCATTTGCTTTATGAAATAAGCCACATTTTTATTTTGACAACATTTTATAAATCTCTATATCATTTTAATACCTAATTGCTAGAAAATCAACTGTACATTTTGCACATCTTATAATGTTTATAAAGTTTTTAATTTTCCGTAATGTCTTACATTATGTTGACAAAGTAGGAATCAAATCGTACTCTTTTCTATTATGGAAACTAAAGATTTATTTCCCCTTGTAGACCATACGCTTTTAACTCAGCAGTCAACATGGGATGATATTAAGCAGATTTGTGATGATGCAGTTCATTTTGGTACTGCTTCTGTGTGTATTCCGCCTTGTTATGTAAAGCAGGCAAAAGAATATGTAAAAGGAACTATGCAGATATGTACTGTGATAGGGTTTCCTAACGGATACAATTCTACGGCTGTAAAAGAATTTGAAACTAAAGATGCCATAGAAAACGGGGCCGATGAAATAGACATGGTTATAAATATTGGTCAGCTAAAGGCAAAAAATTATGAATATGTGCTGAATGAAATAAAGACTTTGAAGGCTGCCTGCGGTAAAAAGATTTTAAAGGTTATTATAGAGACCTGTCTTTTAACTGATGAAGAAAAGATAAAAATGTGTGAACTAGTTACTGATGCAAAGGCTGATTTTATTAAAACTAGTACTGGATTTTCTACTGCCGGTGCTACATTTGCAGATGTAGAGCTCTTTGCTAAAAATATAGGTAAAGATGTAAAAATTAAGGCTGCTGGAGGAATATCTTCCTTTGATGATGCAAAAAAATTTGTAGAACTTGGTGCCAAGCGTCTTGGTACCAGCAGAATTGTAAAGCTTGCAAAAAAAGAAAATGCAACAGGATATTGATTATGGAAAAAGATCTTCCTGTAAAAAATTTGATTACGACTGCATTTGATATGCTTAAACGTGCTTATACGCCTTATTCTCATTGGAAAGTTGGAGCAGGTCTTTTGGATGCTGACGGTAAGATTTGGGGTGGATGTAACATAGAAAATGCAGCTTATGGTCCTTCAAACTGCGCTGAGCGAACTGCATTCTTTAAGGCTGTAAGCGAAGGTTCTACAAAGTTTAAGGCTATAGCGGTTGTAGGCGGAAATGAAGGTGTTGTAAAGGATTACTGTGCTCCTTGCGGAGTGTGTCGCCAGGTTATGAGGGAATTTTGTGATCCTAAGACGTTCAGAATTATTCTTGCAAAAAGTGAGGATGATTATAAAGTTTATACTCTTGAAGAACTTTTACCTGAAAGTTTCGGTCCTTCTACAATGGGAATGTGATTATTTCTTATAGGAATTAAATAATGAAAATTAAAGCAAAAAAAAGTAATCTTTCAGGGCACATAACAGTACCTGGATCTAAATCGCATACAATCAGGGCTCTTATTCTTGCTACTCTTGCTGAGGGAGTTTCTCATATTTCAAATCCTCTTCCTAGTGCAGACTGTATAAGTACTGCACATGCTATTCCTCTTATTGGAGCTGATGTTGATATGGACTTTTCGAAGGATGGTGATCCCGGGAAGACGTGGACTGTTAATGGTGCGGGAAAAAATATTCATTTGCCTGATGATGTTGTGAATGTAGGCGATTCGGGCTCTCTTTTATATTTCCTTTCTCCTATTGCTGCTACATTTGATGGATGGAGTATTTTCACTGGAGATTCAAGCATTCGTAAGAGACCTGTTGATCATGTTGTTGATGCGCTTCAGCAGCTTGGTGCTCAGGCATATATTTCAAGACCTGAAAGTTCTTCCTGTCCGTTGATTATAAAAGGACCTGTAAAAAAGCCTGGAAAAGTTGTTACTGGAGGTACTGTAAGCAGTCAGTATATTTCTGGACTTATGATGTCAGCTCTTCTTCTTGATGATCCTGTTGAGATTGAACTTACTGATCCTAAGGAGACTCCTTATTTGACAATGACTCAGAAATGGCTTGAAAGTGTTGGTGCTGATGTCTTTATTTCTGAAGACTTTAAGAAAATTAGCGTTTCACGGCCTGAAAAACTTTCTGCATTTGATACAACAATACCAAGTGACTGGGAAGGGGTTGCTTTTCCTTTGATTGCAGCTCTTATTACAGACAGTGAAATTGTTATTGATAATGTAGATGGGAGCGGTACTCAGGGAGATGACGCTATTGTTTCTGTCTTACAGTCTTTAGGTGCTGATATTGTCTGGGATAAAAAAGAGAATTCTTTGACAGTGCGGGGCGGCAAAAAGTCTTCCGATGGAATAGGTCGTCTTAGTACAGAAAGTCTTCCTTCTAAGGAACTTCATGTAAATCTTTCTGGTTTTCCTGATGCAATTTGTGCTGTTGCTGTTGCTGCTTGTTTTACCGAAGGTACAACCTATATAGAAGACATTGGAGTATGCCGCCGTAAGGAAACAGACCGCATTGTGGTTCTTAATAAAGAACTTACAAAATTGGGTGCAGAAGTTGAAGAAGGTGATGACTATATGATAATACGAGGGCATTCTCCTGTGTTAAAAGATGGCAGCATAAATCCTGCATTCAGTCTCCATGGGGAAGAAGTTGACAGTTATGATGATCATCGCGTTGCAATGTCTCTTTCTTGCTTAGGTTTAGGACTTCGTGATGGCAGTGCTATAACTGTAAAAGATGCAGAATGCTGTTCTGTCAGCTTTCCGCATTTTTATGAATTGATGAATGTAATTGGAAGTGGATTTGAAACTGTATAAATTATATTGAAAAACATATTGTTGCAGTAGGTAATAAGTGTTATAAAGTTCATAGGAGTTATTTATGAATAAAAGATTAGTAAAAATCATTTCATTACTGGCTGTTTCTTCTGTTTTTTCATCCGTGTGGGCTGCAAAAAATAAAAAGGTTAAAGTTCGTATTATTCATGTTGCACATACTGTTACTAATGTCCCTTATGATTATTTAGATGAAAAAGGGAATGCAGATGGATTTGAAATTGCAGTTTTAAAAGCGGTAGATTCTCTATTGCCTCAATATGAGTTTAGATTTCATGGAGTTGCAGATGAAGAACTTCTTATTGGAATTGAAACTGGAAAGTATCAGGTTGGTACAAAAGGTGCATGGATTACCGAAGAACGAAAAAAAAAGTTTATTATTCCAAAAGAACCTGTGGGTGCAAGTGTAATTGGTCTTGCATTTCGTTCTTCTGATTCTGATAAAATACATGATATTGATAGTTTCGCAGAATATTCAGGTAAGTTAATTCCTATTTCTCCATTAAGTGCTCAGTTTGCTCTTGTTCAAGATTATAACAAAGTTCATAAAAATCATACAATAGAATTGGTTCCTTCTGATGTATTTGATATTAACGATTCTTATTTGTGGGTTATAGAAGGACGATATGATGCATATCTTGTATTAAAACTTTCATATGAGAAGAATGTTTTAAATGAGTCAGGCCCTTATCATTCATTTGCTGATAAACTTTCCTATGTCCCTTATAAAGGCATCCCTACATGGCCCCTGTTTAATAAATCTGAAAAAGAATTTGCAGAGGCTTATGATTCTGCAGTAAAAACCTTAAAGGAAAATGGGACTGTTAGAAATCTTTCTTATAAATATTTTGGGCAGGATGTTTTTGAATTTGTAACTGAATAATAGAGGATTTTTGTGACTAGACCGTTTTCTCCAATTTATATTGTAAAAGCCTTTTTTACAGTAGTTACTCATATTGGGGTTACTTTTGGAGTTGTTGTAGGAACTGTAATTCTTGGAATGATTATTGCAGTTCTTATTGTAAAGGTTCGGTTAAGCAGGCATCTGTTTTTTAGGAAAATTGCATCTATGTATGTATATATATTAAGGTGCACTCCTTCAATAGTTCTTCTTTTTATTGTCTTTTATGGATTGCCTAAGCTTGTTCTTGAAATCTTTGGAATTAATCTGAATTTTTGGCCAAAAATTATCTTTGTCGTGATTGCTCTTTCACTCCTTTATGCGTCTTCTCTTTCGGAAATAATACGTTCTGCATATCTTTCTGTTGGAAAAGGTCAGTATGAAGCTGCTATTGCTGTAGGTCTTTCCCCTTTTCAGGCTTTATATAGGATTATCATTCCTCAGGCTTTTTCTGTTGCGTTACCTAATCTAGGAAATTCTCTTATATCTCTTGTAAAGGAAGGAAGTCTTGCTTATACCATTGGACTTATAGATGTTATGGGTGCTGGAAATCTATTTATTTCAAGAAATTATGGGGGGTATGCAATAGAAACTTATATTGCATTGACGGTAATTTATTGGGGAATTACCATTATTATAGAAAAATTTTTCAGTATTCTTGAAAAGAAGTTTTCAAAAGGACGTTTAAATGTTTCTTAATTATGAATATATGGTTCAGACGTTCTTTTTGTGCTTAAAGGCAGTACCTGTTACCATTAATATAACTTTTGTCTCTTTTGTTATTGCATTTGTTCCTGCTCTTGGAATTGCACTTTGCCGGATAAAAAAAATAAATGTTATAGCTGTTCCTGGAAAACTGTATGTCTCTTTTATTAGAGGAACACCTATAGTTCTTCATATACTGGTAGTTTATTCATTAATTCCTAGTTTTCTTAGCAGTTTTTTTAAGGTAATGGATTTTAGCATAAATGTTTTTAACTTGAATCCCATTTTATATGCATATATTGTATTTTCATTAAATTCTATAGCAACTCTTAGTGAAATTTTTAGATCGGCTCTTATTACTGTAAATAGAGGGCAGTATGAGGCAGGACTTTCTGTAGGTCTTACAGGGTGGCAAACTTTCATGCGTATAATTTTTCCTCAGGCCGCAGTTTCTGCTATACCAAATATCTGTACGTTTATTGTAACGTTAATAAAAAATACATCACTTGCATTTATGATGACTGTTAAAGATATTACAGCTGTTGCAAAAATTGAAGCTTCTTACGGATATAATTATATAGAATCCTATATTGATATATTTTTTGTATATATTATTGTATGTGCATCTGTTCAGTTTTTGTTTAGATGTATTGAAAAAAAATTATTTTTCTGTGGCATAAAAGGAGTTCAGGATGTTAGCAGTAAAAAATGTTCATAAATCTTTTGGAAAGATTGATGTTCTGAAAGGTGTTGACCTTACGGTAAATAAAGGGGATGTTGTTGTTATTCTTGGACCGTCAGGATCTGGAAAAACAACCTTTTTAAGGTGCATTAATTTTTTGGAAACGGCAGATCAAGGAGAAATGGAATTTGATGATATAAAAACATCTATGAGTAGCGCTTCTAAAAAAACTGTTTCACTTATACGGAAAAAAACTGCTTTTGTCTTTCAGAATTATAATCTCTTCAATAATAAAACAGCACTTGAAAATGTTATGGAAGGACTTGTGATTGCAAGGAAAATCCCTAAAACTCAAGCTCAGGAAATTGCCTTGAAAGCTCTTGATAAAGTAGGTTTGATAGATAGGAGTGACTATTATCCTTCAAGTTTGTCAGGAGGTCAGCAGCAAAGGGTCGGAATTGCAAGAGCAATAGCAGTTAACCCGGATGTAATTCTTTTTGATGAACCAACTTCAGCCCTTGATCCAGAGTTGATTGGAGAAGTTCTTTCTGTTATGAAAAGTCTTGCAAGGGAAGGAACAACGATGATAGTTGTTACTCATGAAATGAGTTTTGCAAAGGATGTTGCAAGTCATATTATTTTCATGGATGAAGGTCGTATTGTAGAGCAGGGGAACCCAAAGGATTTTTTTGCCAGTCCTAAAGAAGAGCGGACTCGCTTATTCTTGAAGAGGATAATATCGTCTAAAGATGATGTCCAGGAAAATTAGAGTAAAAAAATAAAAAAAATAAAAAAAAACAGGGAAAAAAGAGTTGACAAGAAAGGCTGCAGGTGGTATAGTCTTACTCACCTGCGAAACAGAGCAGGCAAGATTTTTGACAGAAAAGAGAAGGAAAGAAGACAAGTCGTGGCCGCCCCGGCGAAAGGCGGGGCAGGCCAGATAA
>JAILPY010000033.1 GCA_024699235.1 Treponema sp.
AATCAAGAGTCCGTCAAAATCTTCGATAATCGGTAGAATAAGCCGCTCTGATTCAAAAATGATTTGCATAAAGTGAATGATTCCAAACTTTTCAGTTCCTCTGGAAAAACCGCTGAGGTCTGTAAACATTACGCACCATTGTTCGCCAAAAGAATCCCAAATGCGTCCGTCAATTTTTTCTTTGTCTGCTCCGGGTTCAAGCCGGGCGGTCATAAGACTTTCAAGACGTTTTTGCGGCGTTGAAGTGTGTTGATTTATAGGCATGTTTCTGAGCCTCCTATACTTTAAAGTATAGCACACTTCCTAAAAAGTTCAATTGCCAAACTGTCATACGAAGACAAGAATCTTCAATGCGGAAAAAAGTATATCTACGGAAGTAAGAAGTCAAATTGATGGAAAAGTTATGTGGCTTAGTACAGGAATTTATCGAGCCTTCATCAACATGTGCGAGGCACATAAGCCCTTCCCTGTAGAAAATTCGGAATGTCAGAACAGCGCAGCATAATCATGTCACGGTCCTATATTGGTGGCCCTTATCGTAGAAGGCAGACCTTTTTCCACGAATCGGGCAGAGCTATTGCTGGCCTTTCGTTGGCTGAAGCATGAAAAAAAATATATTTTAAGGATTTATGTCTTTTTTTCTCGCACTTGCTGATTAAGAGCCAAAAATATGCTATACTATAAGCATGGTTTTACGACTGACAAAAAAGGCTTCTGATTATCTGGGTATTGCATTAGAAAATAGTTCGAATGCGGAAAACAAATTCTGTGACTGGTTCTGCGATATGGTCACGGTTGATGAGGAAGAAAAAACTTGCCTTCTGGTCACAAATGCCTATTCGAATTTTTCGATTTTAATTCCGATGAAGCGAATAACATCTGAGGCGGATATACGAGACTTGTTTAAGGTCGAGATACAAGAATATTTTGAGTATTGTCATTTGACTGATCTTTACGAGAATTACATAAAGCTACATATTGAAACTTTTTCCTTTACAAAGACGAACAGCCGAAGCGTTTTATCCAGCATGATAGGATTAAAGTACTGTGCTGCGGCTAATATTCGGGAGGGTGGAGATATTTTTAATCAGGCTGACCGATTTAAAATGAATGACAGCTTAAACTCCTATTGTACGAAATGTGCAAATTTAGGAATGGGTGATTATACGTTTCCAAAAGATGCCATTCGTTTTGAAGGCATGAAAGAAACTGTTCCGTTAGGGGGAATGCCATCTTCCGCTAAAGATACTTCAAAAAAACAGTCTGTTCCTGCTAAAGAAGTATATCAGTTTTATGTGGAGTTAAAAGATTTTTCTCCCAAAATATGGCGGCGCTTTTATGTTTCTTCTGATATGACGATGGAAAAACTTGCCTTTGCCATCATGCACATGTTTAATATGGAGGGTGGCCATATTTATGGTTATGAAATTGATATGCAGGCCCGCCTTAAAAGAAAACTTCATAAGCAAAAAGGCATTACAGAAGAACAAAAAAAAGAGGCAAAACTTTTCTTTTCAACATTTCCAAGGATTATTGTAGAAAGCTTTATTGACGAAGAAATGAACGAAATCGCTGATGAGTTTAGCGAATTTATACAAGGTGAACCTGCGCCAATACGGCTTGATGCTGCTAAAACAAAGATTAATAAAATCCTTGCATTCGGTGGTGACTGTGTTTTTACCTATGACTTTGGCGATAACTGGGAAATAGACCTTGTCCTGGAAGATAATGATGCACAAACGGGGCTCTCTAAATCCGAACTTCCACACATTAAAGAGGGTGAGGGCTTGGGTATTATAGAAGACTGCGGAAGTATTTTCGGCCTTGAAAGTATTGTAAAAGCCTTTAAAAAAAAGAAGGGCAAGGACTATGAGGCGTACAAAGAATGGCTTGGACAGGATGATTTTGATATAACTGCGTTTGATAAGGAGGAATTAAATTCAACTTTTAAGAGTTTCATTCGCTTCATGACAAGGACATACAACGAATACAGGGACGAATTGTAATTTTTCCGAGCTGTGATATCGTCATATAGCTTTTCGTTTGTATTCGAATAGTTCATTGACCCTGTGAAAGTCTTTCTGTAAATTCCCCAAAAGTAGGTTCTGTGGTAAAATAAACA
>JAILPY010000051.1 GCA_024699235.1 Treponema sp.
ATGCTTATCTTACGTCTCTGCCCATTATTCGTTAACTGTTCGAGAAAAATACTAGCTTCGCGTTCATGACAAAAATCACACAGCATAAAATACCCCTATTATTTATATTATACAATATTTTATATCTTACGCAAAGTGTCCAGAGGTTTTTCTTTGCCAGCTTTCAAAGAAGGTAAAACAGATGCCGCAAGAGAAAGAAATACAGTTCCTGCAACAATTATTAACAATTCTTTTACAGGCATTGAAATGGGAATATTCTGAAGGTAATATGCAGGATCAAGCAAATGAACTGAATTATAAGAAGAAAAATCTTTCTTCTCCAGTAAATATACTATTTTTGTACAGAAATTAATAGCACTCTCGGACGCAGAAATAATCTTGTTTATATGAGCAGAAGATAATAATCCAATAGGTAAACCTATGATTAGACCTCCCATGCCAGCAAAGCATCCCATAATTAAAAAAGAAAAAGATATTCCTTTAGCATTCCCACCAATACTCTTTAGAATTGCAATTTCCTTTCGCCGTTCCAAAACAATCATGATCAATGCAGAACTAATATTAATGCTTGCAACTAATACTATGAGCAACATAATCAACATCAATAGGATTCTTGTAGATGAAAAATTTTCAAATTGAGACTTATTTAATTCATTCCAAGTATAGACATCTGCAGAACAGTCATAATCCGCAATCAAATGCTTAGTCTTTATTAAATCTGCAGAAAAAGAATTCTCCGTCTGTACTTTTACAATATAATCAGACGATAAATCAGGAAGAAAAGAAAAGCCAGAACTCAAAGGAATAAAAATCCAAAGAGCATCTAATTCCTGATATCCACATGAAACAATACCCTCAACAGTAAAAACTGCAGTCTTAGGAAGGATTACATTTCGCCTGATTTTATTAGCAGTAATGAGAGTAATTCGATCTCCTGCATGAACATTCAAGTCTTGTGCAATCTTTTGACAAATAACAGCACTCCGTTCATTCTTTAACCCAACGCTTCCCTCTATAACGGAAAAAAGATTATTAAATGACTGATTCCTTTCAAAGACATCCTGCTCTACGGCACGTATTGTAGCGCCTTTTCTATAATTATTGGCAGAAACAAGTACTGTATTATTCACTTCCATAAAAACTTGCTTTACGCCTTCTATATTTTTTATTTCAGAAGAATATTTTTTTAAAGCACCTAAATCAGACGTAAATTCATTTGTTCCACTATGAAAAACAGAAATATCCTGAGTTGAAAGACCTATAATCCTACCTGTAATTCCGCTTATCATGCCATCACTAACACATAATACAGCAATAAGAGGTATAAGACTTATACCAATACAGAGCATAGCTCCTAAAAGGCTTTTCCTGCCATTACTATGTCTGGAAGCAAATAGAAGGCGAAATGCATACAGAAAACTAGATCTTAAAGTCATTATAAATTCTCCACGAGGGCCCCATCCTGTATATAATATTGAACAGAAGCTTTCGATGCGATATTCATATCATGAGTAACCAAAATCAAAGTCTTATTATATTTATCAGCCATGGAAAAAAGCAGATCACCAATAACAGCAGCATTTGAGGGATCAAGATTACCTGTTGGTTCATCTGCAAGAATAAGTTCCGGATTATTAACAAGACATCTAGCAACTGCAATTCTCTGACGCTCACCTCCAGAAAGAGCCGAAGGCAAATGATTTGCCCTGTCAGAAAGACCTACGTCATTAAGAAGAGTCCTAGCCCTACGCAAAGCACTTTTCTTAGGAACTCCTGCCATGTAAGCAGGCAAAAATATATTTTCTAGTGCTGTAAAATCTTTTAAAAGATAGTGAAACTGAAAAATCAAGCCGAGGAATTTCTGCCTGTATAATGCAAGCTCTTTTTCAGACATAACGGACACATCATTTCCATCAACAAAAACTTTGCCAGCCGTAACGCTATCTAGACCACCGATAATATTCAATAGCGTAGATTTTCCGCTTCCACTCTTACCGACAATAACACACTTTTCTCCTCTAGAGACTGACATAGACAAGTTCTTTAACACGGTAAGCTTTTCACCTGTAGAAATATAAGTTTTTTCAAGATTTTCTATGCGTATCAACTCATTCATCATGCAAAACCTCCGAAACTGTCAGTTTCATTAAATGTCGCTCAGCAGCCATTGAAGAAAAAAGAGCAGCTAATATTCCAAAAGTAAAAATTAGAACTATTTCTGAAAGAACCATTCGTGCAGGTATTTCAGCATAAATAGAAAACATTGGATTTTCCTGCAGATAAATTAATGAATCTGGAGAAAAAAACTTAAGCATTAAATACTGCATATAATACTGTGCCTTTGCTAAAAACATAAATATACGTTCCATATTTATGCACAAGAAAATTCCAAATATGAGTCCTATAACAGAACCTGTTAGACCAGTAATAAAGCCCTTTATCGTAAATATAATTTTTAACTCAGTCTTTGTAGCACCTAAGGCAGAAAGAACAGCAATATCCTGTCTCCGCTCATAGATCATTCTCCTCATTGAATTATATATATTTACAGCAACAACTACAAAAATAAGTAATATAAGAATCATTAGGACATTTTTTTCTACCCTTAATGCTCCAAAAAAAGATCTATTATATGCACGCCAAGTTTCAACTCTAAAATTTGGAAACATTTTTAATAATTCAGAAATAAAAAAAACGTCTTTATTGCTGTCATACAATTTAATTCCATAAAAAGATTCTGAATTACTTCCAAAATATTTTTTAGCAGCATTTAAATTAACAAAGGCATAAGCTCCATTTATATCCTGATAATTAGCAAAAAAGATGCCCGTTACTATAAACTGCCTGTCATTTGAAAATAAAGCATTGTCAGAAGATCCGCTGACTGCAAGTAAATTAACGACACTACCTACCGTAACATGAAGATTGCAGGCAAGGTCATATCCAATTACAATAGAATCATCGCTTTCAATATCAAAAGAACCGCTTATTATTTCCAATTCCCTTGAAAATCCTTTATCATATACATATATATCATCAGGAACAGCACGAATAAGGGATGCAGATTGCATTCCAGAATAAGAATCTACAAGCAAACCTTGAGCCTCAGAAAAAAGAGTCATATTGCGTACAAGAGGATTTATTCTGCACCATGACTCAAACTTATCAGCATCAGCGCCATCGCAGCGAGCCTGTACATGATATGAACTAATTTCCATGATAGCATCTATAAATTCCATCTGAAAACCATTCATAACGCTCATTATTGCAATCAAGGCCATAACCCCAAAAGCAATCCCTGCAGCAGCAAGCTTAGATGTTACTGCAGTCCTTCCTTTCACATCAATCTTATTAAAGCGTTGCGAAACATAATAAATCCACTTGATAGATGACAAAACTCTATTCATCAAATGTCCTTGCTCTCTGGCGTACACCATTTATGGATACAACTTCTTTTATTCTCTTTTTATTCTGATATGTCACAGTAATTGAATATCTATTATCGAAATATGTAGTAGTATAATATCTGTCAGAATTCTCATAGGTAGTAGAACTTCTCAGCACTCCATCCTTATAGAATTTTGTATCTGGTTCCAAGGCTGTTTTTGTATACTTATAAATAGTTTTTGAATTTGAAGAATTATTACCAAAAGACTTTATTTCTTCAGAAACAAGACGCTGCTTATCATCATATGCATATGACTGAAGTTTTGTAAGCATTCTTTTTCCATCTTGCAGCAAATAAGACTGCACTTTTACAGGATTGCCGGCTTTGTTATATGAAATCTGTTCAACAATGTTTTTTGTAAGATACTCATATGAAACTACAGAAGGCGTTCCTGAATCATCTTCATAACTGTACACTATTTTCTGTAAGAGCTTTATATCCGAAGACTTTTCTGCATTCTGCCATATAGTCTTTTCTGAAATTCTATAGTAGTCATCATAAACAATCTGCGATATTTGCCTGTTATTTGAATAAACTACATTTTTAGAGGAAGAACTATTTTGTTCAACCGAAAATTTCTCAACTCCAAACTCTAAAAGATGTATTTTTCCTTCACTGCTTTTAAAAGAGACTTCTTCTGCACCCATGCCAATTTCATTCATTAAACGACGGCAATTACCTGTATCTATAACAGAAGTAAAATTTTCTATAAAATGTTTTCCTGCTAAAAAGTCCTGCAACTGAGAAATTTCATGAGTACGATCAAGGTCAGAAAGAATTCTATATCCTAACTTCCTGTCAATATAAATTTGACCATCAGTGAGAAACGGAAACAGAAGATAAAAAGACAGTACAGCAGCTTCTAATGTCATTCCCCGCTTCCAAGAAATTCATCCACATATTTTTCTGCATTCATAGGTTCAATATCAGAATATTTTTCACCAGTACAAACATAAGCTACAGGAATATTAAGTTCTTTTCCAATGGTAATTATTTCACCACCCTTTGCAGTTGAATCATATTTTGTCAGAACAATGGCATCAAGACCAACAGCTTCATGGAAGACCTCTGCTTGACGTACAGCATTTTGACCTGTCGTGGCATCAATAACAAGAATTTTTTTATAACATCCAGACGAAGCTTTTGAAGAGGCAATCCTATCAATTTTTTTCAGTTCATTCACAAGATTCTCTTTATTATGCAACCGTCCCGCTGTATCAGCAAGAACAAGACCGCCACCTTTCGAATTGCAAGCATCTGCAGCATCAAAAACAACAGCAGAAGGATCGCTTCCCATCTGATGTTTTACTACACGTATTCCAAGATTTTCACCATGCTTTGAAAGCTGGTCAACAGCAGCAGCCCTAAATGTATCAGAAGCAGACATTATGACATCAATGCCTTTATCTGCATATAATTTCGCCATTTTTGCAACAGAAGTCGTTTTACCAACTCCATTCACACCCAAAATCATATAAATGTTAACTTTTCCTTTTTCAGGCGTAAGATTTATTACTTTTACATAAGAAAGGAACAGTTTCTTTAATTCTGCAATAATAGCATTACTGCCAGATATTTTATGCTCCTTACATTCTTCCTGCAAGCAGTCTACAATTTGCACTGCTGTTTTTGCTCCTACATCACCTTCAATAAGGATATCTGTAAGGTCATCAAAAAATTCATCATCTTCTTTATTATGAATTCCAAATAAAGACTTTAGTTTTTGTCCAAAAGAAATCTTAGCCATTATTCCTCACTTTTTTCATTCGTAATTTCATATGTATATTGAGGAAGTACGGAACTTGCAGAATGAAGGTACCGAACTAACTCAAACAAGAAAAAACCACCTGCAATAAGAGAAATGCCACTCGCAGTCCTGGATGCATAAGCCCAGCTGTTTACACTATCCCTGCTTTCAGCTCCTCTTGAATATCCGTCATAGGTACTCAAGTATCTTCCATAGGCAAAAACTGTAAGCGGCAAAGAAAGCATTAATGCACTGTAACCCCTATATGCCCACAAACGTCTCTCTTCTATTTCAGAATCTTTATCCGCAATCCTAAGCTTTACACCATAACTAGCATTATTTTTCTGCTCTTCAGGTGGAATGTAATAATAAGAATTAACAGTCTTGCCTTCATCAGTTTTTGAAACAAACTGACCAATTACACTCCTGCCATTTATAGTTACAACAGAAGTATTATCCATAACATCAATATATCCTAACGGTTCCCCATTTGCAAAATGATCACCTTCTGAAACATCATTCAATGTAATAGAAAATGTTCCATCCTGCATTTTTTCCATAGGAACACGAACATAATAATCAGAAGAATCAACAAAATTATACTCAATACTTTTATCAAAATATCCGTTGCTTTCAATTTCCAATGTATGCTTTCCTGAAGTTGTACGTATGCAATCAACAGAATCCTGCATAACGCCATCAATAAAAACCTTTGCACTTTCCTTAGCTTCTTCAGGAAGAACTGCAATATAAAGATTGACAGGAATAGAATTAGCTATAAGAGGCCTCAAAGAATTAACAAGATTCTGAGCCAAATCCTTTACATCATGTAAAGAACCGACTTCTACAACACTTCCTACAGTCCTTGCTCCTGGATATGTTTTTAATTCTGCAGTAACCGCAGCATACTCTCCATAAGAATCAATATATCCTGTTATAAGACCATGAATATTTTTATCAATTACATCAACTTCTGAAAAATCTTCTGCTTCATATAAATTTTTCTTATTTTCTTCATAAATGGCAATATTTTTTAATACGGCAGGCATATCTTCAGAAGGAAGCAATGCTTTCCTTGCAGCAGCTTTTTCAAGGTTATCCTTTATCTGAGATTCAATATCCAGAATTTTTGATTCAGCCGCATCGATTTTCTTTTTAAATTTCTTTGCAGAATTTTTTTCAAGAACAAGTTCATCACGAAGCTTTACTTCACGTGAGAGCTGAAGAAAAAGCGAAAGCCTTTTTGTCTGTAAATCATACAATTCCCTATCAGTCTGCTCCTCGTATGACAAAATGTGAAAAGTTCCCAAACCGATCTTTTCCAGAATAAGGGAAGGTATATCAGCTGCTGCCTTTTCCTCTAAAGAAGAATGAGAAACGTTTTGCGATAAATCAAATTTCATTGCAGCAAGAGTCCAGTCTTCAGAAAAAGAGACTGAACATCCTGCTATGATCAATGCAATAAGAGACAAAACGTTTTTCAACATTACAAATCGTCTCCATCATCATCAGAAGAATCGACAGGAAGTCCTTTCCATTTGACAGAAAGGAATGCATCCAAAAATCCATCTATATCTCCATCCATAACACCCTGTATATTCCCAACAGAGTATTTAGTACGATGATCTTTTACCATAGTATAAGGCTGGAATACATAACTTCGAATCTGACTTCCAAATGATATATCCTTTTTTTCTCCGGCAAACTTAGAGTTTTCTTTTTCTTTCTGTTCTTTATAATACTCATAAAGCCTTGAACGTAAAATACTCATAGCTGTAGCGCGGTTCATAAGCTGAGACCTTTCACTGTCACATGCCACAACAATACCTGTAGGCAAATGAGTAAAACGAACTGCAGATTCTGTTTTATTAACGTGCTGGCCTCCCTTACCGCCAGAGCGGTACGTATCAACGCGCAAGTCTTTAGGATCAATATTAACCTCAATACTGTCATCAAGAACAGGAAATACATATACAGAGGCAAAAGAAGTGTGCCTGCGTGCATTTGCATCAAAAGGACTTATTCGAACAAGCCTGTGAACTCCTGCCTCACCTTTCGTATAACCGTATACATAGTCACCAGAAATTTTCATGCTAATCGATTTTAGGCCGCCTTCTACTTCTTCCTGAGAAAGAACCTCAACTTTGTAGCCGTGACGCTCAGCCCAGCGCTGATACATGCGGCTCAGCATAAAAGTCCAATCACAGGCTTCTGTTCCACCAGCACCAGCATGAACAGAAAGGAAACAGTCATTACGGTCAACTTCATCACTCAACAGATTTAAAATGCTTTGATGCTCATATTCAGCATTTGCTTTTTCATAGGCTTCCTTAAGTTCAGTTTCAAGACTCTGGTCATTTTCCTCTACCCCAAGTTCATATAGAGTTTCCAGATCTGCTACAGCCTGCTTAAGGTCTATCCAAGGCTCTATACGTCCCTTGAGCATCTTTATGTCATTCATAACCTTTGTAGCCTTTGCATTATCATCCCAGAATCCTGGTGAGTTTGACAAAGCTTCTTTTTCTGCTATTTTTTTATTAATGTCATCCGGGTCAAAGACGCCCCCAGACATCTAAGATATTCTGCTTTAATTCTGAAATAGGTTCTTTAAAATCTTCTAACATAATAACATCCTTAATAATATTTTTTGTATAAATTATTTTTTTGCAGCAGAAGAGACACTGTCTTTAAATTGACATTTCTTCCATTTTTTTTCTTTTAATTCTGTAATGACAAACATTCCATTTACAGGAAACTGATAAAAGCGAACATTGTCATAATAATCTGTAATGCGGTCGACCTCTCTTTTTAACTTTGAAAGATCATCATTATTCATTTTCATACTTTCCCAACATGACCTCTGAACTTTATTAAACCCCATCTGAGAAAGAAGTTCTACCAAAGCACGAGCAGTATCAATACTTCCCGGATCTAAAACAACAGATACAAACATATATATAGAATAATTAAAACTAACTATCTTGTCAAACAATAAAAATTAATTCATTATATAATAATGAAACAATGCTTTTTACTAAAAAAAATAATGAGACTTACCTGCATTTTTTCTTTTTTTATCATTTCTGGAAACGGTTTTTCTCAGGAAAAAAACATCAAGATTCCATTCGTAAAGAATATTCTTGCATTACCAATTAATGCACAAACAATAGAAATATCATGGACAATACCGGAACAGACAGAAGACAAAACATTCGTATCTTTCTCAATATACAGAAGTACCTCACCTATTATAAGCTCTAAAAGCCTCTCGTCATTAGAACCCATTTCAAAAGTGGACAGGACATTTATATCTTACAGGGATATAGTTCAAGATGATAAAGATTATTACTATGCTATAATAATCAACGCATCAGAAAAATTAGAAAAAAATGATACAAATACTAAAAAACTTTTTTATGATGAAGAATATGACACTATACCAGATGACAACAGCACAGCATGCATTATAGTCGTTCCCGGTGAAAATGCAACAGTTTCAAGTGTCCATGCTCAAAATCTTCCTGTACAAGCATATGCAAATGTAAAAGCTTATTCACAAATAAAAGAAGATCCTACTGAAAGGAAAATGCCTCTTCCATATACAGATCCATTAAATAACGATAATAATGAATTTAAAGATGAAGAAGTCAATGACCGCAAAATAACATACCAATCAGAAGAATATGCAAAAGAGCTTATAAATGACAGAAACCAGCATTATTTAAATAAGAAACTTGAAAAATACATCTTCTCTGAAGATTTTATCTGTCCAACAGGTGGAGATGAATACCTTCTATTTGAAATATTAAAAGATTCGTTTGTAAAAGAAAATTATGAAGAAGCAACTTCTTTGCTAACAACATTCCTCAAGCAAAACAGAAGCGAGATAATTACTCAAAAGGCTACATTCTATCTTGGAGAATCACTGTATTTTACAGGCAATTACAAAAAAGCTATCCAGAATTTTCTGCAAGTATATGAAGCATATCCAAACCTTGCAAGAAAATGGATAGACAGCTCTCTTAATTTTATTAAATGATAGACTGAATCATCGTTATAAGAGGGGACTCTTTTATTTGTGCCTTAAAGCTTTCTTTTAAAGATTCCCTTTCCGCTGCAACAGCAACTTCAGTTGCAGGCTCACCTTCAGAATTTGCAGCAGGTCGAGTATCAGTAACAGCATTCCCTTCTATACTCTGACCATCGTCTTGCGTTGCATCCGGCATTTTTACAAGAATAATCTCATCCTCTATGTTCAGGATATCATAAAATCCCTTCTTTTTGTAAAGACCCTGAGATATCTCTTCATTAACATCTGTAACTGTGAAAGTACCAAGTATATCATTGCTATTATAATTTACTCCTACTCCTGTATCTACAGTTTTTACAGAACCTTTTTTTACAACATCAAAAGTTGCTCCAGTTACAATGCCGTCACTTTTACCTAAGTCAACAAGAAGAGTGCTTGAGGCTTCATTTAGGACTTTACCGCGAATAGGAAGTATATCCAGAACAGCCTGTCGGAAACGTCTTAACGATTTTGCAATACGGTCGTTTCCAGTACGATAAATATGAATATCCGTAGTCTTAGTACCAGTGCGTCCAGAGTAAATTTCAACATTTAAAGAAAAAGAACGGTCTGTTTCATCCGTTTTCAAAATAATAAAATAATCTCTGCCAGAAGTTCTTGCCTGACGATATGCTTCTCCATAACCTGAAACAGCAGTAGTCCGGACATCTACAGAAGCAGAAGGAACACCATCAAACATATCTTTTGCAGCAACTGCAATTATTTCATCTGAATCTGCATGAATAAGCTGAACAGGATTTTTCACAAAATAAATTCCGATATTCCAGCGAGTCTTATCAAGAAAGAAAGGATCGACATTCCAACGCTTTCCCAAATTATCTGCCATCAAGCTTTCAAGAGCTTCTTCCATATCGTCATTCTTAGTTTCCTGCTCCGAACGAGTATTTGAAACAGCTTGGCGCATATTCTTTATAAATTTCAGCTGCTGGAGGTACAGTTCATAAAAACCATCCCTATAAAGCATATCTGCAAAAGATTGACGGATGGATGTATCAAGAGGATCTATGGAAAGAGCCTTCTGATATTCATACCTTTCACTAGGACCATCAAAATTTCTCTTATACTCGCGAGCCTTGGCGATATGGAATAAAGACCACGCATTTCTCCTAGAATCTTCTACAGCAAAAGTTGAATCAACAAGCTGCTCCAAGGCAAAACGCATTACTTCATCGACAGGATTTATAGAAAGTCCGGTATTAAATGACTTAATGGCAGACTCATTATCTTTAAGGCTTTTCTGAGATAACCCCTTTAAATACCACGCACCGGTCAGGTTACGGTTTCTCCCAATCCTATAATCGCACAAATCTATAACTTCATTATATCTTTGCTGTGAATACAAAATAGAAGCCAAAAGTTCGTAAGCCTTATCATAATTAGAATTTATCTGAATGGAACTTCTGACAAGACGCTCTGCTTCTTCATATTCGCCACGCTTTGTAGCAAGATATGAAGCCAAATAATATACTTCCGGATCTCCGTTATGATATTCAATTGCCTGATTTACATACCTCTCGGCAATATCATTCTTACCTTCTTCAGCACTTACGAGGGCAAGGCTGAGCAAGGCTTTTCTATTACGGTTATCCCTTTTTAAGGCATCTATGTATAGTCTCTCTGCAGAAGTAAGGCTTCCGCTGTACAAGTTAAGTTCAGCCAAGCCAAAACGAGCGTCAATATCATTAGGATATTTCCTTAATACTTCATTAAAAATAGATTTAGCTTCATCAAGGCGGCCAAGAGAAATAAAGGCCATGCCTTTTAAATTCTGAATTTCACTTACATTACGGGAATATTTGGCGGCATTATCAGCATATTCAACACACAAATCATATTCACCAAGATTATATGTACATACAGAAAGATTATACCATGCATCTCCGTACTGAGGATTTAACAAAAGAGCTTCCCTATAAGATTCGACAGCACCGTAATAATCACCGCGCTGCTGCAGGGCATTTGCTTTCTGATATAATGAATAAGCTGTTTGAGATTGAGCATAAAGACCGCTTGCTGCCATTCCAGAAAGCATAATGATAAATAAAACTTTTTTTATAAATACAAAACGGTCTTTCATAAATTTTCCACCACCTCATTTTAAACATCGACATTATCTTCTTTATCTTTACGGAATATCACCTTAATAACATCAACTTTATGGCCTTCCATCTCTTGAACGATAAAATCATATTGATTCCAAGAAACTTTTTCAAACTTTACAGGTATCTTTCCAAACAAATCAAAAACAAACCCTCCCAGAGTATCAAAATCTCCAGTCGGAAAATGAGAAGAAATCATCTCATTCAAATCATATAAGCTTACGCGAGCATCACAAAGCCATATATTATCACCAAGAGGAAGTATATCTTCCCTCTCATTATCAAATTCATCCTGAATGTCGCCTACAATTTCCTCTATGATATCTTCCATGCAGACAATACCACTTATTCCTCCATATTCATCTATAGCAATGGCAATATGGATATGACGCCTCTTAAATTCCCTCAGCAAGGAATCTATTCTCTTGCTTTCCGGTACAAAATATGCCTTACGGATTATCTTTTCAAGGTTAACTTCTTCATGACGTGCGAAAGTTGAAATAAGATCCTTAACATACAAAACACCGACAACATTATCTATAGATGTTGAGTATACAGGAAATCGCGAATGACCGCTTTTAGTTATCTTCTGTAAAAGTTCTTCATTGGGAGTACTTATGGAAAGAAAATCAACATCTATTCTAGGAACCATAACCTCCTTTACTGTTGTATGAGAAAGATCTTCAACACCCTGAATCATATCTTTCTTTTCTTCTGTAAGCAACTCTTGTTGGGGAGAGTCTTCTATTTTTTTTTCTCTTTTTGCAAATCCAAACAAACTCATTTTTTAACCTATAACATGAACCGACTGCAATTCCTGCATAAGACTCTTTTGAATCTTCAGCATCTCGCACTCTGGATCTATATTTTTCTGAACATGCTCATCGCCATGGTCATATCCATTTAAATGCAGAATACCGTGTATCAACAGACGCTTAAGTTCCTCATCTTCAGAAACCTCAAAATACTCAGCATTCTTTGCAAGCATATCAAGACTAATTGCTATATCACCTGTACACTTCCATACAGTACCATATTCATCAGCATAACTGTCACCGCTTTCAAAACTTAAAACATCAGTAGGTTCATCAATGTTACGATATTCACTGTTCAAATTTTTTATATATTCATCTGAACAGAAAAGAACAGAAAATTCCTGTCCATCAAATCCGACTGTCTTCATAACAGTCTGCAAAAACGGTTCTACTTTATCAATCCATAAAGGAATCTCGTAATTTTCCTCTACATCGACAAGAATTCTATTTGGCACTTTCTTCACCTTCATTATGAACTTTATCCAGGGTTTTATCACCAAGAACAGCCTCAACAACTTTTCCAGTCTCAGGGTCTTTCTGATCTGGATATTTTACCCTAGAATGATAAAAACTCGTAAGAATCTGTACAAACGAATCTTTTATTAATGCTAAATCCTGAAAAGTCAAAGGACAATTTTGAAGCTGATTTTCACTAATTTTTTTAGTAATAAGTTCCTGTATAAATTTTTCAATTCTTGATGCAGAAGGATTATCAAGACTCCTACAGGCAGCTTCTACAGTATCAGCAAGCATAATGACTCCGCTTACCCTTGTTGTAGGAGGATTTCCTGTATAAGAATAATCTTCTGGCTTTACTGAAGGATCCACACCTTTTGCCTTTATGTAGAAACTCTTTAAAACCTGATTTCCATGATGCTCACTTATTATATCAACAATTTGCGACGGCAGCCTAAGTTCAACGGCCTTTTCAACTCCCTTCTTTACATGATTCCTGATAACACTTACTGATAAAGATGGATTAAGTTCGTCATGAATGTTCTGCCCATTTTGATTTTCCGTAAAATATTCAGGATTATCTATTTTTCCAATATCATGATAGTAACCGCCTACCCTTGCAAGCAATGAATTTGCACCGATACGGTTACAAGCTGCTTCAGCAAGCTGAGCAACCATAAGAGAATGATTGTACGTTCCGCCAGCATTAATCATCATGCTCTGCATTATAGGATTGTGAGTATCACTCAAATCCATCAGCCTGAATACAGATGCAGTATTAAGAATATACTCAAGAGGCGTAATAAATCCTAAGCATAAAATGCCAGAAATAAAACCTGTAAACGAAACTCCTAAAAACGAAAACATCCAGCTGCTCATTGTATTAAAAAAGATGATCCTAAATACAAGAAGAAAAGCAGCACAAAGAAGTCCCTGTACGACAGATGCAAAAACAAGATCAATGCGCCTTTCTATGCGGCGGACAATACGGGCCGATGCAAATGTAATGCATAAAGTGTACAGAAAAGGAACAAGCATAAATCCAGAAGCACCAAGGACTACAAATGCTTCAATAATAGAGAAAAAAACAGCATCAAGCTGTCCAAATAAAATAGCGACTAAAAAGGTAAACAGGACTGTAGGTAAAAGGATATTAATTGAATAGGGACTTGAAAACCAAACAGTTTTCAAGCCTAATACGACAACGGCAAATGTTATTGAAAGAAAAATGTCAATAGTTATAATTTCTTTTAATTCACAAGTCTTATTAAGACTTATCTTGCCAAAAAGGAAGAAATATAATGCACTCCATAGAACAAGGTACAATATAGAATTTGCAAATGCCCTGTAATCAATGTAAGCCTTTGATTCAGACATTTTCTTCATTTTGGCATAACCTTCTTCTGTAATCGGAAATCCTTTACGGACTACCTTCTCGCCTTTTTCCACTGATACAGGATTTTCATAATCAGAAGGAAGCGTTTTTGTTGCTATTATTGTAATATCAGAAATCTGCCCTACTTCATAATTTCTCATATTAAAGGAAAGAATCGTATTTGTAGTTGCTATCCTAAAAAAAGACAGAATTGCCATTATGGCAAACATAATTACAAAAGAAACAAGTTTTAACGTGTTTCCCGCAAGATAAGCCTTTATAGACTCTGAAACTATATGCACAGAGCTATTTTTAGTGCTGTTCTTCTTTTTTTTCGTTTTCATATGCCTGAATTATCCGCTTTACCAATCCGTTTCTAACAACATCCTGAGAAGAAAGCTGCTTTATGGCAATACCAGGAATATTCGAAAGGATATTCATAGCATGAGCCAAACCGGATCCAACATGCCTAGACAGATCTACTTGCGATAAATCTCCAGTTACAAATACCTTAGAGCCTTCCCCCATTCTAGTAAGGAACATTTTCATCTGCTCTCGCGTTGTATTCTGGGCTTCATCAAGAATAATGACACTGTCATTTAACGTTCGACCCCTCATATAAGCTAAGGGAGCAATTTCTATTATACCAGATTCTGTCATTTTACGTACAGTCTCTCGTGGCAAAACTGCATTCATAGAATCATACAAAGGTTTTATATAAGGATTTATTTTTTCCTGTAAATCTCCAGGAAGATATCCTAAACTTTCACCTGCTTCAACAACAGGCCTTGTAAGAACAATACTATTTACTTCATGGTTCAATACAAGCCTTATAGCTTCAGCGACAGCAAGATATGTCTTACCGGATCCAGCAGGTCCCTCGGCAATAACCATATCACAAGACCGAAGGAGCTTTACATACTCAGCCTGCCCTCTTGTACGAGGGTAAACTTTTCTAGAACCTCCAGGAATGACTATGCTGCACTGTTCAAAAAGTTCATGGTCATCAGAAGATATAAAAGAATGGTCTGTATGTACCTGAGCATTTAAAATTGAATGGATTATATCAGAATCATTTGAAAAAGAAATGCCTGCAGACATTTCATCCAAGACCCTGTCTACGATAAAGCGGAATTCTTGGGTTTTCTCAGCAGACTCACTATCTATAGAAAGCTCATTTCCACGAGCAAAGACAGGAATTCCCAAATAAGACTCTATGAGTTTTAAATTACTGTCATTCGTTCCGCACACCCGTTGTAGCAATTTACTTTCAGGAACAATAATTGTATATACAGCCATTTTATAATCGCTTAGATTTTAAAACCTGTTATCATATCTATCACGGCATTTGCTGCAACTCTATTCTTATCAGTAGATTCAAGAGTATATTCTGCAGAAGATTTCATATCTGAAATACTGTTATAGACAGACTTCGATTCAGACATAGTATCACCTGCAATTCTATTTAAATCCTCAATGCCAGTAAACAATTTGCTGCTTTCTCCCCTCATCTGTTCAGAGGCTTTCGTAAGAGACTGAATAGTATCCTGAAGTATTTGAGTTGTTTCAAGAAGATTCTTTACGGCACTCTTTTCTTCAATCATACCCTGCTGAACCTCTTTCATAAGATTATCCATCTGAGAAATATGAGCAGAAACAGTAGCAAAAGATTCTGTCGATACATTGGAAGACTCTGCAATTTCTGTAATAGAAGATGTAACACTGCCCAACAGAGCCTTTATCTGACTGGACTGCTTTGCAGAAGTTTCTGCAAGTGCACGAATTTCATCGGCAACAACTCCAAATCCCATTCCAGCATCGCCTGCATGAGCAGCTTCTATGGCAGCATTCATAGCCAAGAGGTTTGTCTGAGAAGCAATACGGGCAATTGCAGTATTAGCTTCGTTCAAATGAGCTGACTGCTGAGCAATTTCGGCCATCTGCTCTGACACGCGCTTCTGATTAGACTTACCGTTTTCAGACTCCTTAACAAGCAATTCATAATCTTTGCTTATTTTTTCTACAATAGAACTTACAGACTGTATGTTTGATGAAATCTCTTCTATAGCAGAAGAAGATTGGTTTATTGCGCTTTCCTGATCAATAATCTTTTTCTTCAGGCTTCCAATTTCATCTTCTACGGCAGTTACACCATCTGTTATATTCTGAACTTTATCATTCTGCAGCTTGATTTTTTCATCTATTGAAAATACACTTTCAGATGCGCTATTTATACTCTGAATGCTATTATTCATTCGGTCATAAACTTCTGTTCCTGTTTCTGAAAGAATGGAAGAATGCCTTTTCAATTCCTCTATAAGCTTTGCAAGACTATGAATGACTTTATTACAGTTTTTTGCCAATTCAGAAAGTTCATTGCCGCCTGCCTCTGGAATACGGGCCGTTAAATCTGCCTTACCAGTTGAAATGTTTTCCATAGCCGAAGAGATTTTAGACATTGATCCAAAAATAATATTTGTAAACATCCATACAATAAAGCCGCCAACTATAACACAAAAAATTCCTATAATAGACAGTCTCATTATTTCAAGTCTCAATGTTTTAACAAAAGAATCTATTCCGAAATCACAGCCAACTATACCCACGACCTGACCTGAAGAATTTCTTATCCCCTCATAAGTACTTATAGTCCATCCCCAACCATCCTGCTTTACAAGTCCTGAAGAAGTCTGACTTCCAGTTTCAAATGCCTTCACCGGAGCCTTTCCCCAGCTTTCTACGTCTTCTTCAGTCCCAAGTTCAGAAAAACTATCAGTATCGCTTGGATCTCCACCATCTACTATATAGTAATAAGAATTACCTTTTTTGGCCATAGTAAAAAGATATGCAGCACCTACAGATTCCTTTAAATCTTTCATCCAAAGCCGCAGCTCATCATAATATGGATTATCGGAATCCATATCATTCACAAACCGTTCAAATTCATCACCATTAATATAACCGACAGTTTTAGAAACAACAGGACTTCCCTGTGCAGATGCAAAATTTGTTGCTGTCTTTTTTATGATATTAGCAGACACAATCGTTACAAAAGTAAATGCTATAACAAAAAATGCAGCAAATACAATTACAAATTTAACTCTTAGTGATTTCATAATAATTATCTCTTTCAATGTCAAATATATTTTCAAAAAATATTATCTTAATTATACAATATCATTTCCGCATCTTGTCAAGATATAAAATTGCATAAAATGCTTGAAAATTTTATATTTTCACTCTATTATATTATGAGTAATTTATAATAAAAATATCCAAAAATATAATATTTAAGGTCTATTCGTACTCTTGTA
>JAILPY010000077.1 GCA_024699235.1 Treponema sp.
AAGGCTCTTGTAGCAGATGTATTCAACGGAAAAGTTTCTGTTTCTAACAGCACAGATTCAGAACCTGCCCATACTCTTACTTTGAATATTTATCCAAACCTTAAATAATATATTCTGTCTTTAGGATAAATTAATGCGGACTTTTCTGTGTCATTAAGACATGGAAAAGTCTTATATTACAGGATGCTTGCAATGAATGAACAGTACATTATAGAAATGCTTCATATTACAAAGAAGTTCCCTGGAATCATAGCGAATGATGATATAACGCTACAGCTAAAAAAGGGAGAAATTCATGCCCTTCTTGGAGAAAACGGAGCAGGAAAGTCAACACTCATGAGCGTTCTGTTTGGCCTGTATCAAGCCGAGGAAGGTGAGATAAGGAAGAACGGAAAAACCGTAAGAATTCAAAATCCAAATGATGCAACTGCCCTTGGCATAGGAATGGTTCATCAGCATTTCAAATTAGTAGAATGTTTTACAGTCCTAGACAATATTATTTTAGGAACTGAACCTGTAAGAAAAGGATTTGTTGACAGAAAGGCTGCCCGTACAAAAATTGTTGAATTGAGCGAACGCTATGGGCTTTCTGTAGATCCTGATGCAAAAATAGAAGACATAACTGTAGGCATGCAGCAGCGCGTAGAAATCTTGAAGATGCTGTACCGTGAAAATGAAATCCTTATCTTTGATGAGCCTACAGCCGTACTTACTCCTCAGGAAATTACTGAACTTATGAAAATCATGAAGAATCTTGTTGCGGAAGGCAAGTCGATTCTTTTTATTACGCATAAATTAAATGAAATCATGGCCGTTGCCGATAGGTGTTCTGTCTTATGCAAGGGCAGGTATATCGGTACTGTAAACATTGCCGATACGACAAAAGAAGAATTAAGCCGCATGATGGTTGGCCGTGACGTTAGCTTCTCTGTAGAAAAGGCTGATGCAAAGCCTGGGAGGCTTATCCTTAAGGTAGAACACATGAATGTTGCAAGCAAGATTCATAAGAATCTTGCAGTAAAAGATGTTAGCCTTGAGGTTCATTCAGGGGAAATCGTTAGCATTGCAGGAATTGACGGCAACGGCCAGGATGAGTTTATATATGGGCTTACGGGGCTTGAAAAGCTTCATGAGCCGGAGCATATGCATACGCACATTCTTTTAGATGATACTGACATAACGAAAAAATCTATCAGGGAACGCAGTAAGGCTGGCATGAGCCATATTCCTGCAGACCGTCATAAATATGGTCTTGTTCTTGACTATACCCTTGAGCAGAATATGGTTTTGCAGCGTTACTGGTCAGGAGAATTCCAGAAATATAACTTTATTAAAAATAAAGAGAGAGTGGCATTTTCTAAGAGGCTTATAGAAAAGTTTGACGTTCGAAGCGGTCAGGGAAATAAGACTGTTGTCCGTGCAATGTCTGGAGGAAACCAGCAGAAAGCAATTATTGCACGAGAACTTGATAAGGATCATAAGCTTTTGATTGCAGTTCAGCCTACGAGAGGCCTTGATGTCGGGGCAATTGAATATATACACAAGCAGATTGTTGCAGACCGTGATAATGGCGCTGCTGTCCTTCTTGTTTCGTATGAGCTTGATGAAGTAATGAATTTGAGTGATAGAATTCTCGTTATGTATGAAGGTGAAATAGTTGGAGAACTTGATCCTAAAAAGACGTCTCCTGAAGAACTTGGACTCTATATGGCTGGTGCAAGGCGTAATGTTGGAGGTTCAGCATCATGAATAAAAAACATCTACTGTCTTCGGGACAGTTAATATCTTCTGGAAGCGTTCAGTCTATTATTTCTTCCATTGTCTGTGCGCTTATTGGAATTTTAGTTGGCTTTATCATTCTTCTTGCCATAAATGCAGAAAATGCGCCTAAGGCAATTTCTACAATCTTAAAGAATTTCATGTACTTTAAGAAACCTCATCAGCAGCTGTACTATTTAGGCAGTACGCTCGTAAAGACAGTTCCTCTCATCTTGTGTTCTCTGTCTGTCTTGTTTGCATATAAGGCAGGCCTGTTTAATATTGGCGTTGGCGGGCAGTACTGCCTTGCCATCGGCATTTCATTATGGTGTGCCTTACACTGGCATTTGCCATGGTTTACATGCGTTCTAATTGCAACTGTTACTGCTGCCGTGTGGGGGGCTATATCTGGCGCCCTGAAAGCATTCTTTAACATTAATGAAGTCATTGCCTGCATTATGATGAACTGGATAAGCCTTTATCTTGTAAATGTCCTTATGCACAATGAAAGCGTTATGAACCTGACTCTTTCTGAAACTTATTCTGTTAGGAAGCTTTCTTCATCATCCCTTATCCCTTCCTGTGGATTGGGGAAATTCTTTCATAATAATGAATATGTAACAATTGCTATTCCTCTTACAGTTATTATTGCCGTAGTTATTATGATTGTCCTTTCAAAGACGACATTCGGTTATGAACTTAGGGCTACTGGATTAAATAAGAATGCTGCAAAATATGCAGGCATGAAAGATAAGACTAATATAATTTTGACTATGGCTATAGCAGGTGCTCTTGCAGGGCTGGCGGCTTCCTTGTATTACCTTACAGACATTCAGGCTTGGAAAACCAGTTCGTCTGTGCCTGGCATGGGCTTTAACGGCATAGCAGTAGCATTTCTTGGCGGATTGCATCCAATCGGTGTAATTTTTGCCGGCTATTTCATTCAACATATTACACTTGGCGGAAGCTTCATTGATATGCGTTATTACAATCCTCAGATTGCGGATTTGATTTCTTCAATAATCATTTACACATGTGCATTTGTACTGTTCTTTAAGAATACGCTTCTTGCCCTGTTTTCAAAGATAACCGTAAAAAAACAGGAGGATAAGTAACATGCTTTTGATTCAGTATACATTAATTTATGCTTCAGTACTTATTTTTGTTGCACTGGGAGGAATGTTTTCTGAGCGTAGCGGGGTCATAAATCTTGGACTTGAAGGCGTAATGGTTATGGGTGCTCTTGGCGGAGCATTTACCCTGTTCATGTTGCCTGCAGGTACTAATCCTTTTTTTATAATTTTACTTGTGCTTATCATTAGTGCTGTCGTAGGAATTCTATATTCCTTATTACTGGCTGTTGCTGCCGTAAACTTTAAGGCTGACCAGACTCTTGTAGGTACTGCAATGAACATGCTTGCTACGGCTGCTGCTACAGTTATAGTAAAGTCTTTCAATAACGGTCGTTCTGGCGGTGACAATGTTTCTGCCATCTTGGATTACATTGAAAACCGTAAGGTATTTATTATTCATACAGCAAAGATAGACTTTAACTGGTATATGATTATTACGGTGCTCCTTCTTGTGTGTGCATATATCACCTTATATAAAACCCGCTTTGGACTGCGGCTTATGGCTTGCGGCGAGCATCCTCAGGCTGCTGACAGCGTAGGCATTAATGTATATCGCATGCGTTATGCTGGCGTTATGATTTCTGGTGCATGCGGTGGAGTTGGCGGAATAATCTATATTACGGCTGCTAATTCTCAGTGGGACTTTATATATGGAGTTGCTGGAGCCGGATTCCTTGCCCTTGCAGTAATGATTTTCGGACAGTGGAATCCAGTTCGCATTGCACTTGCTGCTTTGCTGTTCGGATTTTTTAGGGCTATTGCTGATGCATATATGGGATTTGACTTTTTGGTTCACCTTATATCCGGTGAATTCTACAAAATGCTTCCATATATTATTTCTTTGGTTGTTCTTGCTTTTACGTCAAAAAAATCGAGAGCTCCAAAAGCAGAAGGTATACCTTACGATAAAGGAACTCGTTAACCGTTCTGTATTATTTTTATGAGATTCTGCTGTATAGGTAATGTATTTAGCAGAATCTCCTTTGCTTTTGTGCTGTCTCCTGCTCTCAGTAAATTTACTATTTCTGAATAAGCTGTATATAGCGGTGTTAGGGATAGATTTCCTGTAATCCCTTTTATAGTGTGGGCATTTGCTGTTGCCTGTTCGATATCGTTTTCATCAATAAAAGACAATACTTCCAAAGGCTTGAGTGAATCAGGAAATTTTACTAACATTTTTTCAAGGATTGCCTGATTTCCCAAAAAACGCTCAAGGGCTTCTTTCATGTTGCAGCCCTGAGCTTCAAGATCTTTTACTATATTGCTCATAAAAAAAAGTATATAAAAAAAATTATGCTAAATCAAGCAAAGACTGTAACTTACTTTTTGCCTCTTCATAATTCGTAAAGTGAATGCCGTTAATGCCGGCTTTTTCAGCGCCTTCTATGTTTTCTTTTACATCATCAATGAATACGCATTCTTGCGGTGTAAGTGAGTATTGGTTAAGCAACAGGCTGTAGATTTCAGCATCTGGCTTTATGACCTTTACATAACCGGATACCACTTTTCCATCTATGTAAGGCATGAATGTAAAGCATTCTTTGCTGTGCATTTCAAAAAAGCTTACCGGATAGTTTGAAAGTAAAAATATTTTATATCCTTTCTGCTTTAGGGCATTCAGCCAGTTTGCTGAGTAGTCAAAGCTTTTAACGAGAAGATGCGTTCCTTCGTCAAAAAATCTTTGGACATCATCTTTGTAAGGATTTTGTGCGGTCTGCTTCATCATTTCAATAACAGTCCCTTCTGGAATGACACCTCTGTCTAGTTCTTGCCAGAGAGGACTATTTACAGTTGCGTCTGCGACAGCCTGCATTGTGTTTTCATCCATTCCAAGTTCTTTCATGACTTCGAGAGGCCTGAAGTGGACAAGTACATTTCCTATGTCAAAGATGATGTTCTTTATCATATTAGTATTTCCTTATAGCTTCTGTAATGAGTTTTACTGAACCGTCTATGCCAAGCTTTGACGTATCAATGCATAAGTCGTAGTTTTCTGCTTTTCCCCATTTTCCTGGAGCTGTAAAGTTATAATATTCCGCTCTTTTTTTATCTGTTGCCTTGATAATCTTTTCTGCCTGGACAGGAGTGATGTTATCGCGATCGCAGATGTTTTTAATTCTTCCTTCAATAGGCATTGTTACGAATATCTTAATTATAGGGTACTTTCCTTTCAAAATCTGGTCAGCGCGCCTGCCTACAATTACACAGGAACCGTTTGCAGCAATTTTTTCTATAACAGCGGACTGGGCTTCATCTGCAGCTTTCTGTATTGAAGAAAGCTCGTTTGATGCTAACTGTTCGTCAGCAAATGCAAGGAACATTGCACTTAATCCGCTTTCTTCTGCTGCTTCTTTAATCAATTCTTCGTCGTAATATGGAATGTTGAATTCTTTTGCAATCTTTCTTCCTATGCTGCGTCCTCCGGCTCCATAACTGCGTCCTATTGAAATGATTACAGGCTTGTCGTTGATAAGATACAGGTCCTTAGAAGGCGACAGGTGCTTTGATACAGCCTTAATTTCTTCTTCATCTTCCGGCAAGGCTTTTGCAGTAACTTTTTTTTCTGAAAATATATTCTTCCATGAAGAAACTAGCAAAAGCACTGTCATAAGAAATGCCAGGGCATCAGAAACTGGTCCTGACCACAAAACTCCTTCTACCCCAAGTCTTTTTGACAGTATTAATACTGCAGGTATGGAAAATATAATCTGCTTAGACAAAGATATGAGGGATGCCTGTACGGGTTTTCCTACAGACTGGAAGAAAATGCCTGCTGTCAGCTGAATTCCTGTAATAGGAACGAGAAGCAAGAATATGCGGAGGGTTTTGACTGCAAAGTCATTGTAATGAGGGTCTGATGCTCCGAATATGCTTACTATTGCCATTGGAACTAGCTGGAATATGATGAATGCAAAAATCATAACGATTGTAGAGATTATCATTACAATCTTTAATGTCTTTTTTACGCGGCCATATTGCCTTGCTCCGTAATTGTATCCCCAAATTGGCTGAGCTCCGCCTGCAAGGCCTATAACGATAACCATCAGAATGCCAAAGACTTTCATTGTTACGCCAAGGGCACTGATAGGTATGTCTGCACCATACTTGCTTAATGCTCCGTATTCCCTAAGGATGTTATTCTGTACGGCTATGACAATTACTAGGACTATCTGTGAAATAAAGCTTGAAATTCCTAATTTTAATACCGGTGAAATGCTTGATGCAGATTCCTTAACGTCATCTCTTGTAATTTTAACAGATTTCATGTGAGTTACGTAAAGTATGTTTATTACTGCATTTGCAATTTGACCTGCTATTGTTGCCAAGGCTGCACCCTTTACGCCCATTTTGAATACGAAGATAAAAATAGGGTCTCCAATCAGATTTATTACGCAGCCTACAAGTAAGCCTGTCATGCTGTATTTTGGAGAACCGTCTGCACGGATTATGCTTGAATATCCTGCACAGACAGCACAGAATGGAATTCCTAATGAGATTATTTTTCCATAGTCCATTGCATAAGGGAGTATTGCATCCGTAGCTCCGAAGAGTATGCATAGCGGTTTTAGGAAAATTAAGTATATGGCTGCAATGATTATTCCTATTATTATGCTTGAAATTAAGCCTGCTGCTGTACCCTGAGCAGCCTTTCGCTCTTCTTTTTTGCCGAGCATAAGGCTCATGTAACTTGCTGTGCCGTCACCTATGAGGAGTGCGAATGCCATGGCAAATGTTGTAAGCGGAAATATTACGTTTGTTGCTCCGTTACCAAGATATCCGACGCCTTGTCCAATAAAAATCTGGTCAATGATGTTATAAAGAGCATTGACTAAAAGGGATGCAATGCCTGGAATTGAAAATTTAATAAGAAGGTTTCCAATCTTTTCGGTTCCAAGAATATTTGTATGCTGTTTTGATTGTTCCATGATTTCCTCTAAATGAATTCTGTAAATGTTGAGCAGTAAATATTGCTACAAGTGTAATGATTTTACTGAATAAACGCAAGGTATGCTGTTTTTGCTTTAGTTTGGCGTAAATATTTTTTATTGACGGATATTCATTATGTGGGATATAATAACATAGGGATAGAATCTCCTTTCATAACTGTCTGTTTCATGAAAGATTTTATATTGCTAAAAGTTTTAAGGGGTGGATAAATGAATGACGAAAATGAAAATGTAGACGAAAGTACATTTGTTGACAACAGTTTTTTTACAGGTGCAGAAGAATCTGATTCTAAAGATTCAGAATCAGGAGTTAACTTTACAGAACAGTTTTCTCCAAAGCAGATTGGATCTATTGCAAGATATACAGAGCCTGTTGGTGGAAACAGTCCGTTAGAAACAGTATTGGAGATGTTTAAGGAAGACGAAACTCTGAAAGTTATTCCTGTTGAAGAAATGGATCATGTCATTGGCTTTATTGACAGAAAGATTGTTTCAGATGCTTCAGATTCTGTATGGAAAAAAATTACTGCTGGAAATGTCATTGATTATACACAGCGCGTAAATGTTATTCTTAATGCCCATGATTTTATTGAAAAGACCCTTCAGAAGGTTTCTGACATTAACAGGCAGTATGGAATTGTTTATTTCCCTGTTTTTAACAGCAATAACTTTTTTGGAATGGTATCTCTTGATGACTTCCTTGACCGAATTGCAGAAATCCGAGAGCAGGACTTGTCAAAGGCAGCAGTCATACAGACAAGTTTTTTCCCTCATGACGATATCATATCAAAGCTTCCTTATCGCTTCCATGCATGGAATAAAATGGCTAATACTTTGGGTGGCGATATATACCAGATTTTTCAGTTTTCCGAAAACAAGAGCCTTATTGCCTGCTGTGATGTTTCAGGAAAGAATGTTGCAGCATCTCTTTTGACTATTGCTGTTGGTTCCTTCTTTAACACTATGTATGCTTCTAAGAACCAGGAAAAAAATCCTGTAAAATTCATTTCAATGCTGGATACTTTCCTGCAGAGGGTTGTTCCTTCAGGCAATTTCATTACGGCTGTTTTCTGCTATGTAGATAAAGATAACGGTAAGCTTTGCATTTTTAACTGCGGACATACAACTACTTATTTAATTTCAAAAGATGAATCTGACGCCCAGAAGCGTAAGATTGCTTCTATAGATCCTAAGCTGCCTCCTCTTGGCATGGGTGTTGTTTCAGAGCATCTTCTTGCTTCTCTTTCTGAGAAAGATGGCTCTAAGCGTCCTTACGTTGCATTTAATCTTACGCATGGAATGCATCTGAATATGTACTCTGACGGATTTACAGATATGAAAAATGACAGCGACCAGCGTTTTGAGGATGATAATGCTAAGTCTGTGTTCCAGAAAATGTATGATCTGAATGATGATGAGATAATCTTTCATATTGAAGATACTGTTACAAAATGGGTTGGCAAAACAATGCTTCCTGATGATGTAACTGTTATTGATGTCCGCTTCTAAAAATGGAAGCAGCCCTGTATTTAATTCCTGTTACACTAGGAGAAACTCCTGTGGAACAGGTTCTTCCGTCTTATAATCATGATGTAATTACAGCAATACGCCATTTTATTGTTGAAAATATACGTTCAGCACGGAGATTCTTAAAAAAAGTCGATAAATCCATTGATATAGATTCTCTGACATTTTATGAATTAAGCGAACATACAGATGTTACTCAAATAGGTTCTTACCTTGCTCCCTTGGAAAAAGGGGAACCTATGGGAGTTATTTCTGAAGCGGGCTGTCCTGCTGTTGCAGATCCTGGTGCTGATGTTGTGCGGATGGCACAGCAAAAGAATCTTAAAGTTGTTCCTCTTGTTGGACCTTCCTCCATTATAATGGCTGTGATGGGTAGTGGCTTTAATGGCCAGAGCTTTGCTTTTAACGGCTATCTTCCTGTAAAAGATAATGAGAGGGCTTCTAAGATTCGCCAGTTAGAAAACCGTGCATGGAATGAAAATCAGACGCAACTTTTTATTGAGGCTCCGTATAGGAATTTAAAGATGTTTAATGCAATACTGTCTTCTTGCCGTAAAGATACAAGGCTTTGTGTCGCTGCAGGCATTACATGTGAGGAAGAATTCATTCATACTCATTCAATTTCTGAGTGGAAGAAATTACCTGTTCCAGAAATTAATAAGGTTCCCGCGATTTTTCTGATTTACAGGGGGTAATGCATGAGCTGTATCATTTTAATGGGCATAAAGCATTGTGGAAAATCTACGCAGGGAAGGCTTCTTTCTGAAAAACTAAAGGTACCTTTCTTTGATACTGATAAAATCATAGAAGATGAAATGGGTATGTCGGTCCGTGAGATTTATGTAACGTCTGGAGAGCAGGCATTTAAAGATGCAGAAACTCATGCCTGTAAGTCTGTTTCTGAAAAAATTTCTTCTTCTGGCTTAATGTCTGGCATTGGACCAGATGCTATAATTGCTACTGGCGGCGGCATTTGCAATAACGAAGAGGCTTTAGATGTCTTGCATCCGCTGGGTAAATTTGTATTTCTTGTTGCTCAGGAGAAACTTGCAGCAGACAGGATTGTCCGTGAAGCGAAGGTTTCTGAATATGGAAGGATAAGCAATCTTCCTGCTTATATTGCAAATAAAAACCCCGACACTATGGATGATGTCAGGGCTTTGTTTCATGAGTTCTATGAAGAACGCATGCAGATTTATTCAAAGCTTGCAGATGTTTGCGTAAGTATGGATAATGCTCCAAAATATGCAAACATGCAGAGAATTCTTGCTGCCATAAAGTTTTAGCAGCAACCTCCCGAGCAGCCGCTTCCACAGCTTCCGTTGCATCCGCAGTCTCCGCCACAACCGCCGCAGCCGCCTCCGCCTACCATGCCAGAGTCAAGTTCTTCCTGTGTGGCATCACGAACATCTACAATGTCAATTGAAAAATGAAGGTTTTTACCTGCAAGTTCATGATTTGCATCTACAGTAATAGTTTCTGGAGTTACTTTCTTTACAACAACAATCTGCATTCCTTCTGGGCTCGAGGCTTGAAAAGCCATTCCTTCCTGAATGTCGATAGAATCGTCAAACTGGTCTCTTGGAACCTCAGCAATTAACTTTTCGTTGTATTCCCCGTATCCATCTTTTGCACTTAAGTCTACAGTCAGTTTTTCTCCAGGCTGCTTACCTGCCAATTGTTCTTCAAGTTTTGCAAGAAGGTAATTCCTTCCGTGCAGGTATTCAAGAGGCTGCCCGTCAGAAGAAGAATCTATAACAGCTCCATCATCGCCTTTTAAAATATAATGAATAGAAACAACTTTATCTTTTTCGATAACCATAACTTACTGCTCCTGAACAACTTCTGTAATTTCTGGACATGTTTCCTTTAAGTAACGCTCTATGCCCATTTTTAATGTCATTATTGCCATGGGGCATGAACCGCATGCACCTGTAAGCCGTAAGTGGACTTTATTGTCCGAATCAATTTCTATAAATTCCATGTCGCCGCCATCGGCATTTAACTGTGGACGGAATGCGTCCAAAGTTTCCTTTACTTTTGCTACAAGTGCTTCGTCTGCCATACATATCCTCTTTATTTGGTAGTTACGATTAAGATACAAAGTTTTTAATCTTTTTGCAATGTATTATTGCATAATATTGCTGATTGTTTGAGTGTACGGTATGTCATAATATAAAATGCCGTACATTATGGCTGCTGATAAAACTTTTCTTCCGTATTCTCTAGTTTCAGAATAGGGGAGAGTTTCTAAAAACAGGTCTTTTGCGATAGAAGTTCCGAATTCTTTTTCTGCATTTTTTACCCATCTGCGTACTGTAGTAATTCCCCCATTGTATGCAAAAAGGGCAAGGATTTTAGACCCTTCCAGCCTGCGTATCATTTCTGCCAGATAGAACGTTCCAAATTGAATGTTCGTATCACTGTCTTTTATGTCGTATGAAGTTTTTTTCAGTTTTTTTGCAATATCACCGGCTGTAAGTTCCATTAATTGAGTAAGTCCTACTGCCTGTGCTGAACTTGTTGCTGCTGAATCAAAGTAACTTTCACTTCTTATTAAGGCATACATAAGAGATTCTTCAATTTCATAATCCTTACAATATTTAGATACGCTTAGTTCAAAATCCTTTGGAAATGAAAGATTTATAAGATTTTCAGAAACAGGCATTTCGCTTTTATTGAATTTCTTTGATGCAATTCTTAGGCTCTGTACATAATATGCAGGATTGCTGCTGGCACAGCTTTTTAGGAATAAAGATATTTTTTCAGAGCAGTCCATGCTGATTGTTTCTGAATAAGAGGACCATTCTTCATAGATTTTTTCAGGAAATCCAAACTCTGCATATCCCAAAAGAAGTTGTTCTGCTTGCTTATCTGCAGTAAAATTTCTGTCTTCCCTAAGAATCTTTATTGACTCCATAATTTTTTCCTGACTGACAGAAAGTTTGTCCGCAGCTAGCATTCGGTAATATATGTCTGTTCCGCTATCCAATGCTACTGTTAAAAGTTCTGTGACGGCCTCTTCAGGAGAAAGATGATTGAACTTAATGAATCCCTCCTGAATAAGGCGAGCAGCAACATAGTTAAACTTTGCAATAGTTTCTTTGCTTGCTTCATTTCTCAATATTTTTGAGGCTTTATAATAACCTTTCCAGTTATGTTCTGTGATAAGCTTTACTGACAGTACATCAAAAAAGTCATCAAAGTAAGAAGGGTCGTGCCATGTAACTTTATATTTTTCTATATATTCTAAGGCTTGTGACGTGGATAGTTTCAGGCTTGTGTTAAGAAAATACCATAGTGCATTATCATATTTTCTTTCTGTATTGGCTTCTTGCATTGCTTTTGCCAGGCAGTCTAAGGCTTTCTGCGTATTATTTTCTTCTTTGTCTAAGGCCTTTTCATATAGGCGTCCTGCATAAAAATGTACAAAATAGGAACTTTCTTTCGAAAGGTTCTTGTTTTCAAGTGCTGCAAAATTTTCTGCATTTTCTTTATATTGTGCTGACCCGTACAGCATGATTTTGCCAAAGTCGCTAAGCAATGTCGGCGTTAAAAACTTTTCATTTTCAAGAAACGGTTGAATGCGTTCAAAAGCGGCTCCATAATTTCTGATGTAGGCAAGGCTTCTGAGTGTAATGATGGCAGGACTTTTTTCTACTTCGCAAAAAAGCTGGTATTGCTCTCTTGCAAAAGTTCTTGCTGTACACCATTTGTAATAATCTTTCTGAAATGAAGTGTCATGCTTTATATGCATGGAAGAACATCGGTAATATGCAAGTTCATGACTGCATTCTGTTAAATCTATGTTTTCTGTAGCAGTGATTACCTGTGCGTATTCCCTGTTTGCATATAATTCTTTACAAAGTCGCAGCAGGGAATCTTCATCCTTATAAAAGTCATAGAGGGCAAAGCATTCTTTTATTCT
>JAILPY010000171.1 GCA_024699235.1 Treponema sp.
AACCGGAAACAAAAAGAGAGCTGTTACATTACCTATAGTTTACATGCATCCTTCGTTTCCGTCAGATTTGAGCGTAATAAATCTAGTATGAGCTTAAAAAAATAAACAGGGCTTAGCCAGAATTCTAGCTAAGCCCTATCTTATAAGGTGTAATCTTTTAGCTGGGGCAGGACTCGGACCTGCGGCCTCCGGGTTATGAGCCCGACGAGCTCCCAACTGCTCTACCCAGCGTCGTATGTTCATTAATAATACACAATATTTATTATGATGTCAAGGAAATTATCTGCAAAATGTCAATAAAATTTCAAAAACTGCACTAAATAGACAAATACTGCTTGGATTACTATACTATAGGCATGAAATATCTTAAAAATGCATTGTTTTCTCTTATATTCCTTTGTTCTTTAATTCCTTCTTTTGGAAATGATTTAGATGATAAGGCTGAAAAACTGGCGTTTGAAAAAAAGGGAGTCTATAAGTGTGGAAGGCAACCTAAACAGGTTTTATTTTCTCCTGATGATAAATGCATAGTGCTTCCTCTTCTTGAAGATAACGGCTTTCAGGTTTTTGATCTTGTAAAAGAATGTCAGGTAAAAATGATAAATCCTCCACGTTCCAAGAAACAGGGATTTGCAGAAGGTCTGTTCATAAAGGAAAAAAATTCTTTTTTTGTGTCCCAGATGACTACAGGATACATTTATGAATATGAATATAATTATCCTGACTTTACATTTAAAAGGGAAATATATACAGAGGGAACTTGGTCAAAGTTTATTGCCTGGAGCAGTGAAAAACATCTTCTTGCAGTTTCTAACTGGGTTTCGAATGATGTAAGTTTAATAGATTATGATACTGGAACTGTTGTAAAAAAACTTAAGACTGCAGAAGCTCCTCGGGGACTTGCTTTTGTTAGCGGAGGAAAAGAAATTATTGTCTTATGTTTTGATGGTGGTAAAATTCAGAAATTTAATGTTGAAACAGGAAATCTCGTAGATTCTATTTATATTCAAAATTCTGCAATGCGCCATATTGTAATAAATGACTATGAAACTAAAGCGTACATAAGCGATATGTATCATGCAAGCGTTTATGAACTTGATTTGATGAAATTTAAAGTAACGTCTTCATGGAAAGTCTTTAATAATCCTAATACCATTAGTTTGTATAAAGGCAGATGGCTTTTTGTTTCTTGCAGGGGACCTAATAATAAGCAAGACTATACAAAAAGAAGTCCTGTCAATGGTAGGGTTATTATAATTGATACCACTGACAGGACTGAAAATGATATTATCTACGGAGGAAATCAACCTACAGGTCTGTCTTTGTCATCAGATGGGAAATTACTGTGCTTTTCTAATTTTCAAGATGCAAATATAGAACTGTATTCTATTTATGAATAATCCGGATATTATTTTCAATATCTATATTTCTTGTAAATCCGTCATCTTCATATAGTTCGTAAGCGTCCCCGTTACCTACATAATTGAAATTTGATGCATCGATTTCTTCCGTATTTTTAGCAGGCTTGCAGAGCGGAACTATATGGTCTTTCTTTACAAAAAAGACAACCGTATTTACAGGAATGTAGATATAGTATGATCCTTTTTGTTTTTCTTCAGTTTTAATAATTCCATTGCACCATGATATCTTGGTCATGTCTTCTGGTAAGTATACATATCTTCCTTTTGCGTTTTCTTCATATACTGGTGCTATTAATATTCCTTCTCCAACCAGAAGTTCATCTTCCGTTCGCAGAGCCCTTTCATCTTCAGGATAATCAAACCCCAATGGCCTTATGTACATTGAATTTTTTACTGAGGCTTTAATAAATTCGCTGTATATATATGGAATGAGTGAATATCGTAAGTCCATAATGCTCTTAAAGTCTTGAGTGTCTCCGAATGTATAGCATTCTTGCTGCCGTGTGTCCCAGGAACTGTGATTTCTCATAAGAGGAGTAAAATCTCCTAATGCGAGCCAGCGTAGCAGAAGTTCCCGTGTCGTAGATCCTCCGAAACCACCTATGTCTGCTCCAGTGTATAAAAATCCTGCCATATTTAAGGATGGCAGCATTTTTATTTCTTGAAGCAAATCTCCCCATGTTGCCTTGTTATCTCCTGTCCAGATTCCTCCGTATCGGTGAGCTCCTATACATGAAGCTCTGCTATACAGGAGCATTCTTTTTTCTGGTGAAATTTTTTTAAGGGCTTGTCCTGCAGCTCTTGTCATGAACGCTCCGTACAGGTTATGAACTTTGTCATGCCTGATTTTTGAGATGGAACCGTCTTCCGTCTTAATTTCGTGGAAAAACCTTTGATAGTCATCTAGACGGTTAAAAGTGCTGTTGCTAAGTGGTGTAAATTCAAAAAAAGAATTGATGTCCAGGTTTTTTCCTTCGTAAGATTTTATCTTATCAAATACGGCTTTGATTGACTCATCTGAATAAAACATTGCAGGTTCATTCATGTCATTCCAAAAGCCTTCTATTCCTTTGTCTGTAAGATTCTTATATTTTCCTCCAAACCATTCACTTGCTTCGCTTTTCATAAAATCTGTAAAATGAGAACGCCCTGGCCATACTCCTGCAACATAAGGCGTTCCGTCTTCTTTCTTGCAGAAGTAATCATTTTTTATTCCTTCTTCATATATATCATAGTTTTCTTCAATTTTAACTCCTGCATCTATGATTGGTATAAGTCGTATTCCCTGCTGCTTTAATTCTTTGCAGAGTCCTTCAATGTCGGGAAATTTTTCATTGTCCACTGTAAAGTCTTTGTATGAATCCATGTAGTCAATGTCCAGGCAAATGGAATCTATCGGCATTTCGGCATCACGGTATCCTTTTATGACGTTTCTTACGTCCTGTTCTGTTTTATATCCCCATCTGCTTTGCTGAAAGCCAAAGGCCCATTTTGGAGGAATGTAACTTTGGCCGATTAATTGATGAAACTGTTTGACAACGTTAGATAGGACGCTTTCTCTACATGTATCAGAATCTTCATGCTCAGGAGTTATTTTGTATACAGAGACTCCTGTATCTTCAGACGTAACTGTAAATAAATCTTTTTCTGTGTATCCTATATCGAATGTAATTCTTGAGGCTGTATCAAAGAACATTGCTGTGCATCTCTGATTATTTATATTGTAGATAATAATAAAATTATGTGCCCCATAAATTGAATGCGTAAATTCACTTTGATTAGGTTCATCAGAACACCAGCTTATGTATTTGAATCCTCGTTTATTAATTCCATGCATGTTTTCACCAAGACCAAATACTATGTCATTTTCATCCATCTCGTATTGCCATTTGAATGGCCATGCTGATTCTCTAGATCCTTTTATTTCAAGAACTACAGCGCCTGTTTCTACAGGCTGTCCATATACAGTCTTACTTATCATGGTAGATATTATAACACTGGTAAAATAATCACGATAGTGATATAATTCGTATAAAAATATGACAAAAGTATTAATTAATGAATATTCAGAGCATCCTCTTCCAGAAAAAGGTCTTCCCGGGTCTCAGGAAAAGATTCAGAGGGGAACTGTTATTTTTCCGATTCAGTATTACCTTAATAATACGGTCGACCCTCGTTATGATCTGCCTGTTATGTGGCATACGGAGTTTGAGCTTATTCATGTTTTATCAGGAACGTATAATATTTTTGTCAAAGATCATGAAATTTCATTAAGCAAAGATGATATGTGTTTCATACCTTCTAAGGTTATGCATGGTGATGCCGGAAAAAAAGGGCAGGCCCTGTACGAATCTGTTGTTTTTGATATAGATATGATACGGTTGCACAGTTATTACACTGATGATTTTATATCTGCTATTTTAAATGATTCAGTAATATTGGAATATTTTATATCTCATGAAAATAAAAAGATTCTGACTATTATTCTGAATATTTTTGAAGCAATGAAATTGCAGGTAGAAGGATATGAATTTTCAGTTACTGCAAATCTTATGTTGCTTTTTGGAGAAATAAAAAGGCAACATTTATATGTACAGAAAAAAAATCTTTCTGCAAATAAGATTCGGCAATCAGAACAGCTGGAATCAGTCATGAGTTTAATAAGGCATAATTATGACCAAAATCTTACCCTTGAAAAAATGGCAGATACGGCAGGTCTTTCTCCTAAATATTTCTGTAGGCTGTTTAAGGATTCTACTGATCGCTCTCCAGTAGAATATTTAAACTGGTTTAGGATAAACATGGCTTGTTCTGCATTGCGGGATACAAAGAAAAAGCTTTCAGATATTGCCTATGACTGTGGATTTAATGATTTCAGTTATTTTATAAAGACTTTCAAGAGATATAAAGGCATGACTCCGCTTAAATACAGAAATTTTGACTCCGAAAGTAACATCTCTAAAGATGAATAGAATAAAAGTATTTTAAAATAGTATTTTTTTTACAATAAACAAAAGAAAAAAAAAAATATTTTGCATATAAAAAAAAATCGTGATAGAGTTAAATCATAGACTGGAAACGTTTCCAGTATCGTTTCCAATTTTGCAATAGTAACCTTTAGGAGGAAATATTAATGAAAAAAATCATTGCTTGTACATGTATTATGTTGGCTGCGGTCATGAGTCTCAGTGCTGCTAAAAAAAAGAAAGGCACAGTCCGCTATCTTAACTTCAAACCTGAAGTAGCATCTGCATATGAAGAACTTGCTGCTGCTTATGAAAAGGAAACCGGAGTAAAAGTAATCGTTGAAACTGCTGCAAACAACACTTATGAATCAACTCTCACAGCAAAAATGGCTACAAAACAGGCTCCAACCCTGTTTCAGATTAACGGTCCTGTAGGGTATGCAAACTGGAAAGACTACTGCGCAGACCTGTCAAAGACAGAAATTTACAAACACCTTTCAGATAAATCTCTTGCAATTACAAACAAGGGAAAGGCTTATGGTATTCCATATGTTGTAGAAGGATACGGTATTATCTATAACAAAGCAATTACAGACAAGTATTTTGCACTTTCTTCAAGATCAACATCTTTTAAGAGTATGGATGAAATCAACAGTTTTGCAAAACTTAAGGAATTGTGTGATGACATGCAGGCTCATGCTTCTGATTTAGGCATCAAGGGTGTATTCGCATCTACATCACTCAAAGCTGGTGAAGACTGGAGATGGCAGACTCACCTTGCAAACTTACCTATCTATTATGAATTCAAGAACAACAATGTAGACTTAACTTCAAATGCAACTCACAAAATCAAGTTTCAGTACGGAAATAACTTCAGAAACATTTTCGATCTTTACACAACAGATTCTGTTGTAGATAGAAAGAACCTTGGTGTAAAGACTGTTGATCAGTCAATGGCAGAATTTGCACTTGAAGAAGCTGCAATGGTACAGAACGGAAACTGGGCATGGGGACAGATTTCTGGTGTTTCAGGAAATAAGGTAAAGGCAGAAAACGTAAAATATCTTCCAATCTATACAGGTGTAAGCGGAGAATCTTCACAGGGGCTTTGTATAGGTACAGAAAACTTCTATTGTATCAACAAGAAGGCTTCGAAAGCTGATCAGCAGGCTACAGCTGACTTCATTTACTGGTTGTATTCATCACCAACAGGAAAGAAGTATGTAACCCAAAAACTCGGCTTTATTGCTCCATTCGATACATTTGCAGAAAATGAAAAACCTGCAGATCCATTGGCAAAAGAAATCCTTAAATATATGTCAAAGAAGGGAATCACTTCTGTTTCTTGGAACTTCACATTGTTCCCATCACAGACATTCAAAGACAATTTTGGTGCAGATCTTTTGCAGTACTGTCAGGGTTCAAAAGACTGGAGCACAGTTGCTTCTAATGTAGTAAATAACTGGAAGACTGAATGGGAATTGGTTGAAGAATAATTAATCTGCCAATCATAGGCGGCTGTAAATAAAGCAGCCGCTTTTTTTATAACTTTTATGAGGAGTTCTATATGGAAAACAACAAGGCCTTAAAAAAATACTTTCCTGTATTTGTACTGCCTACTCTCCTTGCATTCATCATGTTTTTCTTCATACCGTTTGTAATGGGGTTCGTTCTTTCGTTTACAAAGTTTAAAGTAATTACAAATGCCCATTTTATAGGCCTGAAGAATTACATAAGGGCATTTACACTTAACAATGAATTCATTCACGCGTTGGGCTTTACAACGCTATTTACCATAGTTTCAATGATTACTGTAAATGTATTAGCTTTTATACTTGCTCTCTTGCTTACAAACGGACTTAAAGGAACGAATTTTTTCCGTTCCGTATTCTTTATGCCAAACCTCATAGGTGGAATCGTACTCGGATACATTTGGAATCTTCTCATAAATGGAGTGCTTCTGCATTATTTTGGTGAAGACATATCATTCAATGCAAAATATGGCTTCTGGGGTCTTGTCGTTTTGACCAACTGGCAACTCATAGGATATATGATGGTAATCTACATTGCAGGACTACAGAATATTTCTTCTGAAATGCTTGAGGCAGCATCGATAGACGGAGCTTCTCCTTTTACAACGCTGTTCAAAATAAAAATACCAATGGTTATGCCTTCAATAACAATCTGTATGTTCCTTACCCTTACAAATTCCTTCAAGATGTTTGACCAGAACCTTGCACTTACAAACGGTGCTCCGGGAACGGAAACAGAAATGCTTGCCCTGAATATCTACAAGACATTCTACGGACGGACAGGATTTCAAGGCGTAGGACAGGCAAAGGCTGTAGTATTCTTCTTTATTGTAGCTATTATTGCCTTTGCACAGCTTAAACTTACAAACACAAAGGAGATAGAACAATGATGATTGAAAAGAACCGTGCTGCATCACGAACTTTCCAGACAGTACTTCTTCTGGTGCTTACTGCAATATTTATATTCCCTATCCTTTTGGTATTCATGAACTCGTTCAAGTCACGCCTGTATGTTTCTACAGATCCGTTTGCACTTCCAACGGGATCAATGTTCGTAGGATTTGAAAATTACATCCGTGGAATTACATCTTCTGGATTTTTTGCTTCATTTATCCGTTCTGTATGGATTACTATTGCAAGCGTATTTCTAATAATCGTATGCACTTCAATGACTGCATGGTACATTGTGCGTGCAAAAACAAAATTCACAAAGGTTCTGTACTATGCTTTTACATTCAGCATGATTGTTCCTTTCCAGATGGTTATGTACACAATGACATTCGTAGTAAACAGAATATGCTTTGATAATGTCTTCGGAATATTATTTGTATATCTTGGTTTCGGGGCTGGACTGACGGTATTCATGTTTACAGGCTTTGTAAAGTCTATTCCTCTGGAAGTAGAAGAGGCTGCTACAATTGACGGCTGCAATCCGCTCCAGACATACTTTCTTATAGTTTTCCCGATGCTTAAGCCAACAGCAATTACTGTTGCAATACTTCAAGCCATGTGGATTTGGAATGACTATTTGCTTCCTTATCTTATTCTTGGTTCTGACCATAAAACTGTTCCTGTAGCTATTCAGCTTGCAATGCAAGGCGCTTATGGTTCAACAGATTACGGTGGATTCATGGCAATGCTTGTTGTTGCGATTGTTCCAATAATTGCATTCTATATTTCGGCACAGAAATATATCATAAACGGTGTTACAGCTGGTGCAGTAAAGGGATAATGAAACTGTCATGACAATAAAGGATATTGCCCGTGAATGTGGCTGTGCCATAGGAACTGTCTCCCGTGTACTTAATAATCACCCAGATGTGAGCGAAAAGACTCGGGAAAAAGTTCTGGCTGTAGTTAAAAAGCACAATTTTATAATTAATGCAAATGCCAAGTTGCTTAAGACTCAGGATAGGAAGACTATAGAAGTTCTTGTAAAAGGAAGTTCTAGCATTCTTCTGAACAGTCTTCTTGAACGCATACAAAAAAAGATTGAACAGCTTCCCTATAATGCAAGCGTCGTGGTCCTTGATGAATATGACAACGAAGCCAAAGCCGCAAACCGCATTTATTACGAGCAAAAGCCTGTAGGTATTATCTTTCTCGGGGGGAGTCCAGAATTATTTAAAGATGATTTTGCAAGGCTTTTAGTTCCGTGCGTAGTAATATCAAATGAATCTCAGTTGATAGAAGGGGCTAGCATTTCAAGCGTAAGTACAGATAACTTTACGGCAGCCAGTCATGCCGCTGAATATCTTATTCAGATGGGGCATAAAAAAATTGGTGTGATTGGAGGAGATTTGTTTGGTTCTGGAATTACACGAAGGCGCTATGATGGATTTTTATCAAGTCTTACAAAAGCTGGTTTAGGATTTAACTACGAGCGGGCTTACATAACTTCAAAATATTCATTTGAAGATGGAGCATCAGCTGCACAGAAGCTGATAGAACGATATTCTGACATGACTGCCATATTTGCCATGTCAGATGTTATGGCAATTGGTGCAATAAGAAAACTTTCTGACTTAGGTTACAGTGTTCCTGGTGATATTTCTATAACTGGATTTGATGGCATTTCGATAAGTGAATATTATCAGCCGCGTCTTACAACTATACGGCAGAACACAGACTTGCTTGCAGATGAAGGACTGAATATCTTGTTAAATAATATAGAAAGGAATACTCCTCCGCAGAATAAATTCATCCCATTTGAATTTATTCAAGGAGAAAGCGTAAAGCAATTACTATTTGCCAACACAGAAATTTGCAAAGACAGAGCCTAGTACGTCATCTGGAGTAACCTCTCCTGTTACTTCTCCAAGACTGTCAAGGCTGTCTTCAAGGTCTTGCACTACAGCGTCAAGGCCTAAACTTCCATCCTGTGCTATAAAAAG
>JAILPY010000192.1 GCA_024699235.1 Treponema sp.
ATGAAAAGGAATGAAATCATTGCTGTTGTCTGGTTTCCTGTAGGATGAAGCACGAACCCAAACTGATTTGCATCTGCAGGCGTAAGGAATGTTGCAGCCACAACATTTACAAATGATGCAATAACAAGAATCAATACCAGAAGGGCAAAAATGATGAAGAGCTTTTTTGAAGTCTTGCCCATTGAATCCTTAATGATTTCACCGACAGACTTTCCTTCGTGGCGGATTGAAGCAAAAAGGGAACCGAAGTCCTGAAGGCCGCCGAAGAAGATTCCGCCTACGACACACCATAGGAATACAGGAACCCAGCCGAATACAGCAGCCTGAATAGGACCGTTAATAGGACCGGCACCGGCAATTGATGAGAAGTGATGTCCCATGAGAACTGCAGGCTTTGCAGGAACGTAATCAACGCCGTCAGTCATTTCATTTGCAGGCGTTTTTTTCTTAGGGTCAATGCCCCACTGCTTTGCAAGCCATGATCCATAAAAGACATAGCCGATGAAGAGCAAAGCGATTGCAGCAAGAATGATAAGTAATGCTGTCATTTTTTTTCTCCTCCTAGAGAATGGATCCGTTCGGAAACTTAGGGACTTGCCCTACTTCCTCACTGGTCTTTATATGAACGCACAAGCTTTTTCAAGTCTGTCCCAAGCCTGTTTGATACGGCCCGTCCAGTCGAAACCTCATACGCCATTAACCTAAAATTGCTCCAACCCCAAAGACTGAGGTAATAGGATTTTGAATGCCTGATTCTTTTTATCTGCCTAAAAACTTTCTCTTCGATTTTATCTGCTATGATTATAAGTGAAACGTCTGAATTCCTATGGCCTGAATACGGCTTTATCCGTGAAAGGCCAGCTTCCCATGCACGGCTGTCAAGTTCTAAAGCCTTTTCTTCTGTGAGCAGAGGCTCTTCTGCAAAAAACACGTATTCATGGGAATCTATATCTGCTATTTTTGCGGCACGGACAAGGACATACTTTTCTGTATGAGAGTGAAATTCGGCTTCTGCAACGAATGGTGAGTCAACGCCTTCTGTTTTTACTGTGTAATAAGGCTCAAAACTTTGAATAACTTTTTTTAATGCAGGTTGCAAATTCATAGTCGTTAAAATATTTTTAATTATACTGAATTAGCATTTTAGTGTAAATAAAATTTATGCATAATTATGCAAATATTGTGTAATATTTATCAGATTAGAGAATATTAATAATCAGTTTGAAATCAGAAAAGAATCAGCCTTTTTTATAAAGTATGCAGGGCCTGCCGCCTGTTTCGTAATTAATGCTCTGTACGGCTATTCCATTGTCAACCATGTAGCTCATGTAGTGTCGGACGGTAACGCCAGAAAGCCCTACGTTTTCTGCAATGCTGTCACCGCTAATCCAGCCGCTCTGCTCTTTTAGATACGAAAGGATCAGCTCCATAGTTTTTTCCTGGATTCCCTTAGGGAAATCTTTTACCACACACTTTTTTGCACTGGTTATAATGCTGTCAACGCAATCTTGATCCAGAACGGACGCTCCGTTCAAAGCTGCCTTCTTTGCGTCAAATTTTTCAAGTGCAACCTGAAAGCGCTCATAGGCAAAGGGCTTTATAAGGTAATCAATTACGCCAAGATGCATTGTATTTTCAAGGGTGGCCGTATCATTTGCAGCAGTTACCATTATGACTTCTGTATTAAATTTCTTTTCACGAATCTGCTTTAATGTTTCAACGCCGTCCATAAAAGGCATGTAAACATCCATAATGACAAGGTCTACATTCTCTTTTGAAAGGAATTCAATTGCTTCCTGGCCGTTCCTGCATGAACCGCACACTGAAAATTGCTTGTTCTTGTGCACATACTGCTCGTTTATCATGGAGACCATTGGGTCATCTTCAACAATCAATACCCTATAAGACATATCAGCTCCTAGTTATGCTATGCTTAATCCTGCCTAAAGCTTACTATAAAGCAGGTTCCTGTTCCAGACTGAGATTCAAATGATATAGTTCCTCCAAGGCTTTCTACCAGTTGCTTTGTATGATACAGGCCTACTCCGCGCCCTGTTCCTTTTGTGGAAAATCCGTTTTCAAACACGTGGCCCTTTATTTCATCAGGAATGCCGCAGCCTTTATCAGTTACTGAAATCAGAAGTTCTCCAGGCTTTGTAAATGCACCGAAAATCAATTCTCTGGAGGAAGCATTGCCCACTGTATCTAGGGAAACCTTCATGTTCATTGCGTCAAGGGCATTGTCTATAAGATTTCCAACTATAGTAACAAGGGCTTCTGAAGGCAGCTGGATGTCTGAATCTTTAAAATGTAGTCCTTCCTTTAATATGAACTTTACATTGCATTCAGATGCCCTGGCAATCTTTCCTATCAAAAGGGCGGCAAAAGATGGATTATCAACAGAATGCATGACCTTGCTGAGGGTTTCCCTCTGTATTATGGAAATATTTTCTATATAAGATACGGCCTTGTCATATTCGCCTATCTGTATTAAGCCCAGTATTACATGCAGCTTATTTGTGAAATCATGGTTATTGGCCCTCATGGAATCTACAAGATACTTTGTTCCTGACAGATCTTCCATAAGCTTTATATATTCCGTACGGTCATGGATAATTGCTACGGCTCCGTTAATGTCATTCCCTTTCTTTACAGGAATGCAGTCTATCAGGAGTTCTGTTCCGTTATCAGTCTTTTCCTGAAGTCCGGAAGACGTCTGCCCTGTCTGAAGGGTTTTGCTCAAGAATTTTTCAACGAACACATTTTCTGCAATAAGATTTATTTTTTCGTTTTTATCGCTGTCCAGTACTTTCTTTGCAACGCCGTTCATAAACTGAATGTTCTTTTGCTCGTCTACGGCCACTATTCCATCGTGTATAGATTCCAGAATATTATCCCGGATGGTAAACATGGAAGAAAATGTATCCGGCTCATAGCCCAGGAGCTTTTGCTTTATGCGCCGTGAAAATGTGCTGGAAATTAAAATTTCAATAAGGATGGCAGCTATGGTTACGGCCATGAACAGGAGTATTGTTTTTTCGGTTACTGAATGTATTGAGGTTTTCAGTATTATCGTCATGATAAAGCCGTTATATTCACCATTGTCGTCATAAATTGCAGAGTAGGTGCGCCTCTGAGGACCTGAAGGTCCGTTCTCGTCCACTACGTGAAAGGCTATATCCTTATCCTGAAAGTTCGGAAGGGTTCCGTCAAACTCATTTCCTATAAGGCCATTGTTCGTATGGTACAGCCTGATGTTTTTAGAATCTACTATAGAAATGACATCTACATTAGGAAGTTCGTTGCAGACACCGTTAAAATACTTACAGAATTCATCGCAAGGAAGATTTTTTGTAAATCTGTAAAGGCGGGAAATCAAGTCTGCCGTATTAAGAAGGTTCTGGTCAACGGCCTGAGCATTTGCATGTAAGTTTATGAAAGCGCCGCCGAAACTCAACAGAATTGTAATGACGACAATCAGAAACAGATGAGTCCGCTGCATTTCCTTTCTAATGGTGTTTAAAGAGCCTTTCTTGGCGTTTTTTTCGTACTTCACTCTTTTACTATAGCAGATTTTCAATTTTCCAAAACCTTTTTTAAGTAAAAAAAGGGCCGGATTTACAGAAATTATTTTTTATATTTCAAAAAAATTGTAATTTTCCTGCGATTCAGTATGATAAAGACAGTAAAAAAAAGAGCAGGTTTTGAAATGCCGCTCTGGAGGAATGAAATGGGTTCGTTATTTGAAACAGCAATGCTGGTATGTTTTGGTTTTTCATGGCCATTGAATGTAATCAAGGCATATAAGGCAAAATCGGCAAAAGGTACAAGCTTGGCTTTTATCCTTTTGATTATCACTGGCTATTTGGCTGGTATTACGGCAAAGTTCATCAACAATCAGATGAATTACGTTTTGCTCGTATACTTCTTAAACCTTGTAATTGTGCTAACAAACTTAGCTATATATTTCAGAAATCGTTCATTAGACAGGAGGACAGAGATTATGATTAGAACTAACAATGAAGCAAATGACGCAGTAATCCTTTTCGGAGGCGCTGCAGACAAAGAGATTCCAGTTGCAGAAATTGCACAGAGCTATGAGTTCAACTTTAAGATGTACAACAGAAGTACTTTCAATCTTTCACTGAAAGATGCTAAGAAAGTATTCTCTGAAAAGGTTGAATCTATGAATCCTGAAGCTATCATACTTCACATTGGTTCTAATGATATCGACCTGTTCAACAGAAACTCTGCAGAATTCGACATCAAATACATTGACTTGATTGCTTCAATCAAAAAGACAAACAAAGAAAGAAGAATTGCCCTTGTTTCTAACATTGACAGCTCTAACCACCATGCCTTTGATGAAATGAACCGCCACATTAAGGCAATTGCAGATTCTGAGCACTGTACATTCGTAGACATTAACAATGCAAAGCTCTGGAACCCAGAAAGCACAAAGAAGCTTATGTCCTTTATGTACAACATCGGATTCGACCAGCCGCTCAACATCAAAAAGCCACTGGGAGACATTTCAGAAATCCTTTACAGCTATGCATATCAGAACGGCATTCTCCATGCTGTTGAAAGCCAGGCTGTATAAAAAAATAATATAAGTAAAAAAATAACCCGTTGGAAACAACGGGTTTTTTATTTTCAATTTAACGTGAACTTTTATCGCTTATGCAGGCTTTTCTTCTTTCCGTTCAATATAAGTTACTAATACATACACTAAAAAACCTGCAAAGGTACAGACCAGACGGTCAAGCATAGTTACTGGCATACGGGCAATAAAGCATGAAATAAAAGTACTGATGTTCTCTCCTAGAAAAGCCTTTACATAACTTTCAACAGGAGACTTATATGCCATTCCTTCAAATACAATTAGGTCAAGGCTTTCAACCGCACCTCCGACAAAACTTGATGCAAAAGTAGAAACCAGAGATATAAGGATTAGGTAAAGTACTGTTACCTTAATGCTCATCCTAAATTCATCTTTTTTTCTTGAAAAAATCCATGTACAAAACACTATAGCAATCCCACAAAGAAAATAAAGCATTTCCCACGGATATACAGCATTTTCATGAGCAATTGCAAATGAAACAGTCCTTATGACATTAAACGCAAATGCTACCGCTAAGCCAGGAACAAGCCCTGCATAAAATGTAATTGCAACGGTACCAACAGTGTCCAAAAACAAAGGAACTTGCAGCGCATCAGAAAAACATATTACAAAAGCAAAATTAACTATTTCTGCCAGAATACATGCAAATACAATACGTCCAATTGCCAAAGTTTTTTCATTCATGCAAGTATTATATCACTAAATATAATATTTGCACTAAAGATAACGCACAAAAAAACTGTGCGTCAGTCTTTCAGGCATACGTTATATTTTATGAAAAATCAGAGAAGTATTGATGCCGCCGAATGCAAAATTGTTTGACATGACATATTCTGCCTCAATAAGCCTGCCTTCACCCTTTATGTAATCAAGGCTGCCGCATTCTCCGTCAACATTTTTAAGATTAAGAGTTGGGTGAAACCAGCCTTCCCGCATCATGTTGACAGAACACCATGCTTCTATGGCTCCGCAAGCACCGAGAGTATGGCCTATAAAGCTTTTTGTAGAACTGATTGGAACAGACCTCTGGAAAACAGAATAAGTTGCCTGAGTTTCTGCAATGTCGCCTGCATGAGTTGCTGTTCCATGAGCGTTTATATAAGAAATGCATTCTTTATCTATTCCAGCATTTTGAATGGCAAGTTCCATAGCCTGGGCCATTGTCTCTCTGTTAGGGTTTGTAATATGGGTGCCATCTGCATTAGTCCCAAAGCCTGCAACTTCTGCATATATTTTTGCACCACGGCTGACGGCATGTTCCATATCTTCCAGAATGAGTGTGCCGGCACCTTCTCCAATCACAAGTCCATCCCTGTCTTTGTCAAAAGGGCGAGGTTCTGTTTCTGGCATATCATTTAAAATTGCCGTAGCTCCCATAGTATCAAATACAGCGGCATCTGGAGAAACTAATTCCTCAGCGCCGCCTGCAATCATAATATCCTGCATGCCATTTGCAATTGCTTCATAGGCATAGCCGATAGACTGACTGCCCGAAGTGCATGCAGTATTTGTCGTGATAATTCTTCCGCGGATCCCATAGTAAACGCTTAGGTTTGCTGCACATGTTTGGGGCATGCACTTTATGTATGTCTGAGAATCTATTTTTGACGTATCATTATGGGCAATCATTGCATAAAGGCTTACGATTGAGTCCATGCTTCCCATGCAAGAACCGTATGCTATTCCTGTTCTTCCGGCTCTAAGTTCTTCTGATGCTTGACCATCATCATCCATAAACCCAGCCATTTTTAGAGCCCTGTCTGTTGCAACCAAAGAAAGCAGGGCAACCCTTCCCATTCCTCTAATCTTCTTACGCGGATAAGATGGCAATTCCTTTACGTACGGACAGGCAAGCCTTGTATTCATTAAATTAAATGCATCCCATTCTTTCATGTATACAATGCAGTTTTTATTAGACTTTAAAGTTAAAAAAGCTTCCTGCCAGTCATCTCCAAGGGCACTAAGCATGCCCCCTCCTGTAATGACAACTCGGCGCTTTCCGTCATGACGCAGATATTTTTCAGAACTCATACCATTCCACCATTTACAGAAATTACTTGCCGCGTAATATAGCCAGCCTGCTCAGAAAGTAAAAATACAGCAAGCGATGCAACTTCTTCAGGCTTACCAAGTCTTTTCATTGGAATTGCAGGCAGGATTGCATCGAGGGGCAGGTCTTTTATCATATCAGTTTCAATTACACCTGGAGCAATTGAATTTACTGTAATATGCCTGCTTGCAAGTTCTACGGCAAGAGCCTTTGAAGCTCCTATAAGCCCTGCCTTTGAAGCACTGTAATTTGTCTGTCCTCGGTTTCCGGCAATACCGCTTACTGAGGATACCGTTATTATGCGTCCTGCCTTTTTCCTGCACATCGGCATTACAAGAGGCTGGACGACATTATAAAAGCTATCAAGATTTGTATGCACAACGCTGTCCCATTCGTCTCCGGAAAGTCCTGCAAAAGTGCCGTCGTGAGTAACGCCTGCATTGCTTACAACTCCCCACATTGCACCATGCTTTTCTGTAAGGGCATCAAGCTTATTTTTGCAATCTTCACGGTCTGTTATGTCAAATTGGATCAATTCTCCTGTTCCATTTTCTGATTGAATCTGGGTCAAAACCTTTTCAGCACTGTCTTTTCCATGGTTATAATGGATAAAGACATAATACCCTGCCCTAGCACAAGCCAGTGCAATGGAACTTCCTATGCCGCCACTGGCACCAGTTACAAGAACTTTTTTCAAATTTAATTCATCTGACATAAAGCTTCCTTCATATTTTTCATTTCCATAACAGTAATCTTTGCAGAAACAGCTTTTGTTTCGTTCTGTCCGGAGTCTTCTTTTACATATAAAATGCATGTATATTGAAATACATCATCTGCACCATAGTCTTCTTTTACTTTTACAATGACTGTTTTTCCATTCCCAAGTACAGGGATATATGCTTTATAGTCTGAAACGCTAAGGACTACGCCTGCCCGACTTTTATCCAGCATTCGGTTTGATGCCCTTATAACTGCAGCAAGGGCAGATATTCCCTGAGCAAGAATTTCAAATGCAGCCCAGTTTGGAATGCCTTTTATCCTTTTATCATAAAAAATACAATTTTCATTAATGTCGCATTCACCGGTAAGGGTCTTGCCTGTAATGTCATGCTCTGTAACCCTATTCAGCAGACGCATCTTTCCACGATGAGGCAGTAACTCAGCAAGGGCTTCCTGTCCAAGCTTTTGAGGAACGATTGCCTGCGATGCAATAATCAGACTTACGTTTGCCCCGCCAAATGCAAAGGAATTTGTCATGCAATATTGAATAGGACTGCTGACATTTTTATTTGCATGATAATCTGAATCTACTATGCAAAGTTCTGGCATTGCATTGTCTTTTTGTTTATCCCAGCACTGAAGAGGCAGCCTTACATTTTCTTTGCCCATATTACGGACAATCGTCTCATAGCAGACGGCTAGTTCCAGAGCACCCGCAGCCCCTAATGTATGTCCGGTTTCTGATTTTGTTGAACTGCACGGTACAGCATAGTCACCGAATACATAATTAACGGCCTTTGCTTCCATGGCATCATTAAAAACTGTTCCTGTACCATGCAAATTAAGATAGTCAATCTGACAGGACTCAATCTGTGCACAATCCAAGGCTGACTTCATTGCCCTTACAGCACCGTCTCCTGAAGGATCTGGAGATGTAATATGATGGGCATCAGAACTTTCTCCATAGCCTGCTATTAAAACAGCAGGCATATTCTGTACAAGATTTTCTTTTGAAAGTACAAAAAAGGCAGCGCCGTCTCCTAGAGTAATGCCATGACGATTTTTACTGAAAGGATTTGTTTTTTCAGAAGAAACTGCTTCAAGGGCATTAAAGCCTAAAAGTACAGTATCAGAAGCAATGTCTACACCCCCCACAATTACGGCATCAACAATGCCGCCTTGAATGAGCTGACAAGCTTTTACCATTGCAGTTGCACTAGAAGAACATGCAGTACTGAATGCAAGGCAAGGACCTTTTATTTCGTACAGTTCCTTGACATACGTTGCAACATAACTAGCCCCCTGCATTTCAAGTTCATACGATGAAGGGAATGTTCCTGCATTAAAATATGTTTTATGTGCTGCAACAGAAAATTCACTTCCATTGTCACAGGATCCAACGCAAACAGCAATGCGGTCTTTTCCATACAAATCAAGGGCTTTTCTTATTACGGAATCTATCTGTTCAACTGCAGCCTTTTCAATGCGGGTAATTTTCATGTCATAGCGGGCATCAGAAGCATCACTTACATCTTCTATGCGTGCTGCAAAAAATTCTTTATCCTCAGCTTTTATTTTTTTCATGCCATCCTGAAGCCCTAAAGTAACGGCCTGCCATAAAGAATCTCTTCCAGTACCAGCAGAACATATAACTCCAGGATATGAAATAAACAAAGGATTATTCATCGGCAATCTCCGTCAGTCTGTATGTATACCCACGAAGATAGTTATGCAATATAATCTCACCATCTTTCTTTTCTATATTTTCAATAATTGTGTTTCCGTCCATAACAAGCCTGGTCTCTATATTATTGTCTTTTTTTACAGAAAATGAAAGTCCAGAATCTTTATAAAGTCCTGAAAGAAGTTCTGACTTATAATAGATATTCTGAATGTCCATTATTATATATTCAGGCCTAACAGTATCAGGCAAAAAACTTGACTTCAATGACAGTTCTTCATCAGAATATAAAACAGAAACCATTTCTATTCCAAGTTCATTCAACATTACAATAGAAATCTTCTTTTCCGTAGATTCCGTACATGCAATCATATTAACAGATTTACTGTCTTTAGAAAAAAATGAACCTGTAAACATCTGCATAACATTAATATTTTTTTCAGTACAGGAAGGGGGCAGAAGATTTACTTTTTTTGTATCTGTCATGAACACTGAGTAAGTTTTTTTATTTTTAGAGGCGGTTGTTACGCAGGATGAAAACAATAATCCAGCTGTCAGTATAAGAAAGAATACAATTTTTTTCATGCTCAACAATCCTAATCTAAAATAGAGTAGCTATAAAAGCTACTGTTAGTCCTGAAAAAATTGCCAGTCCAATAATATGTACGGGCATAAAGGAACTGAATGCAAGTATGCAGAATGAAAGTGCAGTAGTTAAGAATGAAAGGAGAACGGCAAAAGACTCTACCCTTCGATCGACTCTGTCTTGCATTACATAGATTATATAATCTAGCCCCAGTCCAAATACAAGGACAATGCCTATAAGGGCAAAAAAGTCTATGGAGTTTCCCGTTGCACAGAACACTGCCGTAATGACACTGACACATAAAACAGGTACTGACGCTATCTTTACTACATGACGCCATGAGTAAAAGAATTTAAGGACAATTATAATAATCAGGTAAGCAACCGCAAATAAGGAAAGTACAATTTTTGTAAGGTAATCAAGGGAACTGCTGATATCAGCAACTTTATCTGAATAAATTACATTATCATATAGCTGAGCCAGATGCCTGTAAGCCTGTTGATTAATTGCAATAGAAGGCAAGACTATTGAATAATACTTTCCGTCAATATTGCCAATCCACAAAGATGATATGATTTTTTTTATATAAGCAGGGAGGTTTGATTCAGGATGCAAGAAAATCGACTTAGAAAGGGCATACGAATAATTAAATACAGAAACTAAGTCTTCATCGTATCCAAGAAAATCATACTGACTCTTTACAAACGGGAACAAAGCTTTTACAGCATCCAAAGATTTTTGCTGATTTTCTGCAGAAGGAATAAACATAGAAGTTGCTACAAAACCGAAATCAGACTTGCTATGAATTTCTTTTAGGCTTTTACATATTTTTTCTTCTGTCTGCAAGACTTCTTCTTCAGAATTTCCACTGACAATAAACCAGCCGCTTGGAGCATATTTAAGCACGGCATTTGAAATCATGGTATCTTCCCTAAGCTTGCCTTCAAGAGTATATAGCCTGGAAATATTATTTCTTACTTTTAGATTAGAGCGATTTAGGTAAATGACAGCAAAAGATGCAAGCATGATTAATAGAGTATATGTCATGCTAGTTCTAAAATTTCTTTTGCGTTCAAAAAAGCGGTTCTTTATGTGAAGTACATTAACTTTGTTTTTTTGAGGAACAGAAAACAAAGGATAAACAAATACAGTCGTAAGGAAGGCGCTCATAATGCCAAAAAAACAGAATACTGATATCTGCTTAAGCAAATTAAAAGGCGCAAGATAAAGACATGCAAAACTGATTTCCGTAGACAAAAAAGAAAGAGAAAGTCCCCTATAGGACTGTTTACGGCGGGCCTTCCAGTTTATAAAGAAGTGCAGGCTATAATCAATGCAGCAACCAACAAGAGATGTTGCAAAAACAAGTGCAAGAAGATGGATTGTTCCAAATGCAAGATATGTTACAGCAAATCCAAAGCTGCATGACAGAATAATAGAAGCTCCAGATACAAAAATAGGAAGCGGAGAACGGAATACAAGAATAAGCAAGGCAAAAACTAATATAAACGAAATAATTGAAATAACTGTAATTTCTTTTACAGCTTCCGTAGAACTCTTATAACTATGAAACGGAGTTCCTGAATATATAAATCTAGTGCCATCTTTTTCCAAAGGATTGCATGCAGAATAAATTTCAGATATGCCATTATTTTTATCTGCTAGAGCAGCTCCGGCTTTACTCAACGTTCCGTTTAGCATTACATACCATAAGCCGTCATGCTGAGAAGCAAGCACTCCATCTTTTGGAGACATGGAAGTTCCGGTCTGCTTTAATACCGAAAGATATCTCTGAAAATTATAATCATCAAGCAAAAATGGATCTTCTTCAAAATTTGCAATGTCAGCAAGTGTAAAAACGCCATATGCCTTTGCAAGAGCATTTTCGGCAAATGTACTGGCGCCTTCAGGAGAAGAAAGCATTTCAACGGCTGCATCATCAAGAAGATTGTATCTGTATGCATGAAGGAAATCCATAATATCTGACATAGAATCAGCATCTGCATACAGCTGCAGGCTGTCAAAGCTTTTGCTGTCCTTTAACTTATCATAAACAGATTCAGCATTCTTCTTCGCCTTACCAAAATCTTCATTTGAAACAAGAATAATGACATTATCTGCAGTTTTTTCTGTAAGCATCTGGTCTGCCAGATTCTTTGCCTTAATGTCTGCAGCCGAATATCCTGCATTAGAAGACGAAAAAACATTGGGCAGCATAGAAAATAAATCTGCCTGAACATTTAGCTTTCCAGAACGGAAAACACTAAACATGCATGAAAGAAATACTGCAAAGTGAATAAATATATAGAAGTAAAGAGACAGATTATTTTGCGATAAAGAACGCTTTTTCTGCATCTGATAATTCCTCTTTATACACTTGATTTTTAAAAGCGTAATATACGGAATTGCCACTAACTTCTTCAATAAGCATTGAATCAAGAGATGACTGCTCCGAAACGCTCTTTCCTGTTAAAACTATAGATTGCAATGCACTTGCTATCGTAGAATCTTTAGGAGTCAGAATCATCTTCCATGACGAAGATGTACTTAAAAATTTTACATAAAAATTGCTTTCCAGCAATGTTCGGTTTCCTGAAAAAAGAGAAGAAAGCGAACCTGCTATATTTACAAATATCTGATTATTAGAGCCATCTATTACGGATGACGAACCATCTGGCAATGTCTGTATTATAGAGGAATTCGTAATGGCAAGGACAGATGAAAACGGACGCTGGGTATTCCAGACAATTCCTTCATTTGAAAAAATATAATCACCTGAAGACTTCAATTCCCTATTAATAGAAGGAGAAGTCTTTACCTGTGTAAAATTACCGCTGGTAACAGCATGTGCCGTCAGTCCCTGGCATACAGAGTCAAACTGTACATTCCGGTTCTGAGCGTATAAAGAAGCGCTGCAAAAAATAGCAACAGCAAAAAAAGATGTATGGAACAAAAAATGCTTCATGATTTTGCCTCCATTAATTTTCTGACATTAAAGCTTTTACCCGTTCTATAAATATGCCAGGACATACAAACATTGTTTCTCCTGTCTGCTTATTTACAGCCATCTGGGTACTCTCAGCTATTGTCGTAAGCTCTCCGGTATCATTATTGTAGAATTCATAAGCAATCTTAATGCAGTTTTCATATTCAGTCAAACCTGCAACCGCCCTTACTGCATCCCCAAACCTTAAAGAACGCATGTATTTCATGCGTAAATCAACAACAGGAAATTCTACGCCAGCAGCTTCCATATCTATATAATTAAAGCCTATCCTATTCAAAAGGGCACAGCGAACCTTTTCCATGAATTTAACGTAATTTCCATGCCATACAATGCGCATGGAATCTACATCATAAAACTCCACTGGAAATATAACCTGTTCTGAAACGACAGCCTTATTCACAGATTTTCTCATAGAGAACTCCTATCAGTCTGCCAATAATTATAAAAATTATACCATTGGTAAGGATATAAAATACATAGTTTTTGCATCATTTTTACAAATTCCTGGCACAAATCTTTCAGTTTTTCAGGACGTTCTTTTCTTGTTACAGACAGAGAAGTCCCTGCTTTCTGTACATACATTGCATATTTAGGACGAAACATAACAGTCTTTTTACGGAGGGCAAAAACAAAATAAGCAGGAGCATCCAGTAAAAAAGCAAGCAAGAAGGATCCATAAGGATAAACTGCAGGCTTTCCCAGAAAATCACATAAAACAGTCCTGTCTGGAGTTTCTGGAGACGTTCTGTCAGCGCCAATAACGACAAGTCCACCGCTTTGAACAGAATTCTGAAGTTTTTCAACGGTTTCTATGCCAATCTCTGAAGAATTAATAAGGTGTATTGCAGAATTATAATTAATATCCTTTAGGGTTTTATTAAACTCTGATGCTCCTATATCCATTACAGCAGTAACGGATATATCCCTTTTAACGCCAGTCTCGTTTAAAGTAGCAAGACAGCGCAATAATTCAGTATTTCCGAGATGAGACGTCAGGATATAGGCGCCTTTACCTTCGCCAAGAACCTTTTTTAAATCTGCCACATCGTCATCTTGAAACTCTATGTTTTTGAGGTGGATTTTACCGCTCCAGGCGGAGACTTTTTCAACAATGCACAAAGAAAATGAATATATCTGGGCAAAAGTGTTTACATGCCTGTTTACCTGGCCTGTATATAGGAACATCTGCTTTTGATACTGACGGCAATATATGCGGGCCTGCTTTGAACATAAGTAATAAAAAAAGCTTACAAAAAAAGTAAAAAATGAAAGAAGAGGAAAGGGAAGTATTTTTACCAGAAATACAAGAAACTTAATAGGCCTGTTTGTCTTTACAACTTCCTTTTGATTTGACCAGTGAGTATTTTTATTCATTTTATTTTCTTTGCACATTTACGATAAATCAAAAGAGGGAGACGGACAATCATGCCGGCACATAAGCGCGTATATGTAGCCGAAATATGCATATTATCCCTTACCATCCTAAAATTAGAGATTCCATCTGCAGGATAAGTGACATGAACGCCGAAAGAACGTATCTTTAAGCCTTTCCAGCTAAGATGGACCAAGATGTCAGTATCATATCCCATATGACTGTTAATTACAGCATGATGATTCAGAAGTTCCATATACGGCTGTACAGGATAAACTCTAAATCCACATAAAACATCTTTTATATCACTATTTAAAGTTACAAACCTTGCCCATATATTAGAGAATTCTCTGCCTTTACGCCTGCTTTCAGGAACAGAGTCGTCATATACGGGATAGCCGCATATAATGTCATCAGGAGTTTTTTCTGCTTCCTGCAAAAATAAGCCGCAGGCAGAAACATCATGCTGTCCGTCAGCATCAATCTGAAACACATGAGAAAATCCAAGCTCACAAGCTTTCCGCACACCGTCATTCATTGCCCGGCCTTTTCCGCCGTTTTTATTTCGGTTCACAAGAATTACATCGTTCGGGTAATCTTGTACAACCGTAGCAATCAAACTCTTTTGCAAGGCATCATTTCCGTCATCAACGACAATTACAGGCAATTTGTATTGCAAGAGACTCTGAACAACGCCTTTTAGAGTTGAACCATGGTTATACACAGGGATTATAAAGGCCGCTTTCATGAGAATTTCCCCGAAGAATAAGCAATTTCACTGTCATCTGCATCAGAAATTAAAAAAGAAACTTCTTTTTTTTCTTTATTAAAGTCTAAGTCTATTTTTAGCTTTGAATCCGGAAGAATAGGCATAGAAAACTTCATTCTCTTGATTTTTGAAACATTTTCAGGAAAACCGAAATACTTTAAAGCCAGATGACTGACAATGCCAAACTGCCCTACAGCAGGAAGAATCTTGAATTCAGGAAAGTGTCCGTCAAAAAAATTACATTCACTAGAAACAAAAAGACTTACAGAAACGCTGCCTTCACTTTGAGAAATAACAGTTTCTGAAGGAAGATTATAATTTTCATTGAATTCAAAAGATTCCATGCAGCCTTCAAGCATTATTCCTGCACCTCAAATAAAGCCTTGATATCTTCCTTATGCTTTTTACCCTGAACATCAGCTGGAAGCCTGTCTACAAAGCGCCATTTCTTTGGAATGACAACATTCTCAAAATATTGCATAAGATAATCATGGAAAAAATTATTCAGCACGAGTTTTTTTTCGCCTTCAAATTTCTTTTTCCCTTCATCATTCAGTTCAACAGCAGCTGCAAGATACTGACGCCTGTCTTCCATAGCAATAACTTTAACATCTGCTACGAGACCAGTCTGCACAATGCGGTTTTCAACTTCAGTCATAGAAATGCGCTTTTCTTCAATCTTTACAATTGAATCAATCCTGCCCCGCAAAAAGAATGTACCGTCATCATTAATATCAACTAAATCTGCCGTTGCAAAGCCAGCAGGATCCTTAATATAAGGAGAAATAATCACAAGACAGCCATCGTCACCTTTCCATACTTTTGCATTGTCAAAAGGGGTCCATGCAAGACCATTCTTAGACTGCCTGTAAGCAATTCCACTCGTTTCTGTTGAACCATATACTTCCAAAGGCCAAAATCCGAACACTTCATCAGTCCTTTTTGCAACTTCTGGAGTAAGAACGCCGCCGCTTGTAAAAATAAAGCAATTCTTTAAAGGAAGCTTATCTTCAACATCAACAGTACGCTTTAAGAATGCTGGCGTTGCAATAATCATATATTCTGAATCCTGCAAAGATTCAAATTCTTCTGGAAACTCAATCCTATTTCGGCGGAATGGAACTCCCAATGAAAAAGGAAGGGAAATGCCAAATAAAAAGCCATAGATATGATGCTGGCTCACGGTCGTAACAAGACGGCGCTTTCTGAATTCATCTCCCCATTTTTCTATGATAAAGGCATTATCCTTTTCAAATTCAGTCATTCTCTGCCTTACGCCTTTCGGTTTTCCTGTACTGCCAGAAGTATACATAAGGATTTTGGTCTCGTCAGAACTGAAAGCAGGAGCTGTACGAATCTGATTTTCTGAAGGACTTTCGCAATTTTCAATGACAGAAGGAATATGAACAGAATCTGCTGCTTGCTGGTCAGTAAAAAACGTAACGCCATCGCCTTTTATTTCCTTTATAAAGGCTTCTGAAATATTTTGAGTAAGAAGAACAGTCTTTTTACACTGTAAAAGGGCCGCAAACGTTACAAGAAAATACCAGTAATCTTCACAGTGCAAAATAAATTCCTTAGAATCAAACTGTGAAATCACAGAGCGCATTTTTGCAGTATCTGTTAAAAAATCAAGCCATGTCTTATAAGATTTTTCCGACCAGATATTTTCGTAGCATAGAATATAGTCATCAGGACGCGAATCCGCCCTGAATGTAGAAATAGTATAAACGCCTTCCATTTTTTTATTTATAAATCTCCTTACAATAAATTCAAAAGCAAAAAGCATTCCCATAAGAATGTAAGAAATAAATCCAGTATATACAGACCAAACTGCATAACTGCATGAAAATGCCGTAAATGCTGCAATAAAACCATTTATAATAAAAAACATGCACCAGACAATGCAAACTTTCTTACAGTAAGATTCTACTGCCTTTTGACGGGGAGAATCAATTATAGACTTATCAGCAAGAGCAGCAAATCGGAAAATAATAGACGGTGGGAAAAAAAGCGTACTGCCAAATGCAACCAGAAAAGTTGCACTAATAGCAACAGAATATAATTTTAAGAAAATCGCCTGATTACTGACAAAGCAGACAGTCCCTGCCAAAAGAAAAAGTACAGAAGGAACAACAGAACGCCCCTTAACACCTTTTCCTCTGCCTGTAGCATTCAAAAAAAATGCAAATCCTAAAGCCATCATGCATAAAGCCAAAATTCTGACAGGCAGCTTAAAAACTACCAGCATGGTAAATACCATGACTGGATATAATGCAGACAGTATAAAAAAAAGTATCTTAAGGAATTTTTTCACTACTGGTTTTTGTTAATGTATGGCTCAAGCTTGTCAACAGCATCCTGTATTGTTTTTACAGACTTGAATACATCAGGATTTATGCGCTCTGAAATAAATTCCTTCATTTTTACGATTAAATCAACAAAATCAATAGAATCTAAATCAAGTTCATCCACAAGAAGAGATTCTGGAGTAATTTTTTCAGCTTCTATTTCAAAATCTTTTACAAGAATATCTTTTAGTCTGTTAAAAATTTCGTCTTTTGTCACAGTCTGCTCCTAAGCCTTTGCCCTTTCTGCAGTAATATACTCTGCAAGAGCATCAACGCTGGCAAAATGCTGCTTATTGTCACTATTCTCGCTTGAAAACTTTATGCCGAATTTCTTTTTTAATGCAACGCCAAGCTCAAGGGCATCAATAGAATCTAATCCGAGTCCTTCTCCAAACAAAGGAGCGCTGTCATCAATATCTTCTGGCGTAATGTCTTCGAGTTCAAGAGAAGATATTATAACATCTTTTATTTCTTTCTTTAATGTGTCCATACGTGCCGTAAAGTATAGAAAAATACCCATAAAAAATCAACCGTAATGGGAATATTCATGCATTACCCCCATATTGCCTGCGGTATACAGCAAATGCCATTTTCATTACAATACACTTCATGTCATTAATGCTACAGCAGCTCCCCATTACGCCACATTTAGACGCCATTTGCAAAACACTCAAGCAGTCCGACAGTCATTTTCTTGTATTGACCGCAGAAACAGGAGCCGGAAAATCAACAGCAGTACCTTTAGCCCTGCTAAAGCATTTTTCAAACAAAATCGTAATGCTGGAACCGCGGCGGATTGCAGTTCTTGCAGTTGCATCCAGGGTATCAGAACTTTTAGGGGAAGAAACAGGAGATACTGCCGGCTACACCATGCATCTGGAAAGAAAAGTTTCATCAAAAACCAGATTTACAGTAATGACAGAATCAATACTTACAAGAATGATCCAGCAAGATCCGTCTCTAGACGGCATTGACGTAGTGGTAATTGACGAATTCCATGAACGAAGCATACATGCAGACCTTGCTCTCGCATTTTTAAAAGAAGCAATGGCCCTGCGTGACGATTTATACGTCATTGTAATGTCAGCGACAATTGACAGTGAAGGAATAGCCTCTTACCTTGGTACAAAAGAAAAACCTGCGCCTGTATATTCCGTTCCTGGAAAACTCTTTCCTGTAACAGTCTCATATTCAGGACAAATAACTCCTGCAGAAGCAGTCTTGCAGGAACTTTACAGCAGCCGGACAGGAAGCATACTTGCTTTTCTGCCTGGCATTTCAGACATACGCCGTACGGAACAGGAAATAAAAGAACAAGTTCCCGATGCATACATACAGATCCTTCATAGCTCAATAAGCTTTTCAGAGCAGAAAAAAGTTCTTGCTTCCACAGAAATCCTCTCAAAAGAACTTAAAGGACGAAGAAGAGTTATACTTTCTTCTGCCATTGCAGAAACTTCACTCACAGTTCCAGACGTAACTGTGGTAATAGACAGCGGATTAAGCCGCATAAACCGCATGAACATAGACTGCGGCATGGAAACTCTTGTAACAGAAACTGAAAGCCTGTTTTCAGCCCGGCAAAGAATGGGGCGAGCGGGACGTACACAGGCAGGACACTGCATAAGACTTTGGAAAGAACATGATGTCCTGCCTGAACGGACGCCTCCGGAAATTCTTCGGACAGACATAACGCCACTAGTACTTGAATGCGCCCAATGGGGTATTGCAGACAGGCTGTCCCTGAATTGGCTTGACGCACCTCCTCAAAATGCATGGAACAGTGCATTAAAACTTCTTGAACAGCTTGAATGCATAAAAGATAAAAGAATTACAAAGAAAGGCTGTGAAGTCCTAAACCTTCCGCTTCACCCCAGACTCGCATGCACAGCCCTTGCAGAAAACGGTTCAGGAAGAGCCCTTATCAGCATCCTAAAATATTCAAGTTACAGGACATCTGCACCAAACATACAGAAGCGTTTTATAGACAATATAAAAGACAGGCTAAAAAAATGTAACTCATATCCAGTTGAAATTCCCCTGCTTGCAGGCTTTCCAGACCGAATTGCAAGAAACGTACAGGATTCAGCATATCAGTTTCCTTCTGGCAGGATGGCACAGCTGCCAAAAACAGAACAGCCTCCTTATCCCCACTGGATAATAGCACCGGAAGCTGATGCAGGAGAAAGAACAGGTCGAATTTACCAGTGGGAACCAATTGATGAAAATCAGGCATTAAAATTTCTGACAGAGCATTCGAAGGAACAAACAGCCGTAGAATTTGCAGATAATTCTTCAAAGCTAAAAAAAACGCAATACACTCTGTATGGCAAAATAATCATTTCAGAAAAAAGAATTCCTGCAACACAGGAAGATTTTGCACTTGCAGCCTGTAATGAAATAAAGACAAAAGGCATTCAATGGCTTTCTCTTTCGGACAGGACAAAACTGTTTTTACTGAGAGCAGAATTTTATATGCAGCATTCAAAAAAAGACATTCCTCTGCCGCTGCCGGACTATTTAAAGTCATGCGCTGAAGAATGGCTTGTTCCATTCATTACATCCAATTCCATTAACGACGGAAACGTATTTCAGGCCATGCATTATTTTCTGGACGGAAATGCTGTTGACGAAAATGTTCCAGAAAGGATACGCGTTGCAAATGGAAAGAACTTTAAGATGACTTATAAAAAAAATGAAGAGACCGGAACAATAACCCCTGTTCTTGAAGTAATCATACAGCAAATATTCGGTTGCCTTGAAACTCCAAAGATTATGGGCGTTCCAGTTCTTTTAAAATTGCTTTCCCCTGCAAGAAGACCTCTGCAAATTACAAATGACCTTGCAGGATTCTGGAATGGCACATGGAACGACATTTGCAAGGAAATGAAGGGCCGCTATCCAAAGCACAACTGGGATTACACAATCTGTACTGAATGACAGTTACAGGGCGTATGAACTTCCTGTTTCCAAATCTTTCCAGGAAAAACCGTTTTCATACACCATGTAAGAATGGCGGCTCTGTTCCTTTGGAATAGAAACAGAGCCTGGATTCATATATATAAAACGTTCATGCTTCACATGCCTTGGCACATGAGTATGACCGCAGAGCAAAATGCATCCTTCTGCCATTGGCAGAGGATTTTCCTCATTAAAATGATGTCCGTGCGTTGCATAAACAATATTTTTACCCATTTCAACAACTGCATAATCTGCCATTATTGGAAAATCTAAGACCATTTGGTCTACTTCAGTATCGCAGTTGCCCCGTACGCACAAAAGACATTCTTTCAACGGGTTTAACATTTCAATTACACGCTTCGGATTGTACTCTTCCGGTAAATCGTTGCGAGGTCCGTGATATAGCAAGTCTCCTAGCAAAAGAAGCCGGTCAGCCTTTTCAGCATAAAACACATCAATCATCTTGCGGCAATATTTTGCCGAGCCGTGAATATCAGATGCAATCATCCATTTCATTCTAATACCTCACGGCAATTATACAGTCAGACAGACTGTTGCTCAACACAGGCTGTATTACTTAACTTCCGCTCCATCATTGCCAGATTCTGACTTTTCTGATGCTTCAGAGGCACCATGATGCCTATAAAAGTCTCTATGACCAGAATAATCCTTGTTCACCCTTTCACTTGAACATTCATCATGTCCAAATTCCCTTCTGTGACCGGACCTAAAATTATGGCGTGAAGGCCAATTATTATGATTGCGTCCGCCATTGCGCGCTACGGCATTATGATGCCCGCTAAATCCTTTACAGCCTCCAAAACCGAAATGCTCATTTTCATGAGTTCTTTCAGAATAACGGCCTCTGCCATTATTTCTAGAACCTAAATGATTATCATAGTGCCTAAAGTCATGAGGTCCTCTTCCTGAATGCGACATCTCTGGACTTCTTCCCTCAAAAGGACAGTCAGAATGCCTTTCAAGTTTATTATCAGACCTTTCTTCTGCTTTATTTTCTGCAGGACTTGCAAAAACAGCCGAACAGCAAACAAATGCAACGGAAGTTCCAATAGCAATAAGCTTAACAATCTTCTTTACCATAATTTATCTCCTAAACAATCAGTACATTAAGTTGGCAAACCTTATGATACCAATATAATGCCAGCAAGAGTTTCATTCATGAATCTTTAATAAATTAAACATAAGAAAACTCTTATGATTTTCCTCTATCAATTTTATTCAAATATGATGTATTATAGAAAATATGAAGAACTGTGCGGCGATAAAGCTAGTTTTTATAATTTTTCTCACATGCCTCTGCATTAACGTTCATGCACAGTCTCGAAGACAATCTGGCAAAAAGAATAATCCGCCATCCCACAAGCACTCTTCATCTCAAAATTCAAATTCCACTTCAGTCCCTAATTGTGCAAATGAATTTTTAAACTTCAGGGGACAAAGAAAGCCTGTTGAATCTGAAGATTTTTATATGCAGGAACTGACAACTGGTGACTATAATCTTGAAACGCTTGTCATTACCCTGACATTCAATCAAATAATAAACCCTAAATCCATCAGGCTGGAAAACATTACAGTTAAAAATATAATACAGTACAATGTAATCAACATTTCATTCAATAAAGAAGGAACAAAAGTACGTCTTACAGTAAATGACCCCATAGACTTCCCCATAAGCTTTTACATTTCTAACGTACAGTCATATAACGGAAAGACAGTTCCATCTATACTTGTAGATAACATTAATGACAATGAAACTTTTAAATACAATAAAGAGGAAGAACTGTGGCAAAAGTACTGATTGTAGAAGACGATGAAGGCATTTCTGATTTTGTAAACCTTGAACTTCAGCATGAAGGATATTCCACAGCAGTTGCAGAGACAGGAAGGAAAGCACTAGAACTGTTTGAAGAATTCCAGCCAGACTTGATGCTTTTAGACATAATGCTGCCTGAATTGAGCGGCCTTGAAGTTCTCAGGCGCATACGGAAAACCTCAGAAATTCCAGTAATCCTGCTTACAGCACGGGGCGAAACTTTTGACAAAGTCAACGGCCTAAATGCAGGAGCAGACGACTATCTTGCTAAGCCTTTTGAAATAGAAGAACTCCTCGCCAGAATGAGTGCAGTTTTACGGCGAACACAGCATGCAGCAACTTCTGCCAATATAAAAAACAGAGACCTTATCCTGTACCCACAAAGCATGACCGCTTCCTTTGCAGGGGAAACGCTTTCCCTGTCTAAAACAGAATTCTTAATGCTTAAATATTTCATGGAGAATTTAAATACAGTACTTTCAAGGGATTCTATAATTACTGCAGTATGGGGCAAAGACCACTTCATTGACGAAAATAACGTTGACGTATATGTCGGTTACCTTCGCTCAAAGATTGATCAGGCTGCGGGAGAAACATATATAAAGACAGTCAGGGGTGCAGGATACATGATGACTGACGGAAACATTTCAAAATGATAAAAACGTTTAATTCCGTTCCCGTTAAGCTTTCCCTCAGATTCATGATTATGCTTACGGCAGCGGTACTTACGCTGTCTGTACTATTTTCACTTGCCCTTCGGCACAATATCCGCATACAGCAACATACCGACCTAAGGAATTCTGCAGAAGAAATCATGCAGAAAATAAAAATTAAAAGCACATCATTTTCTGTTCCGTATTTTATAAGTTATGTTGTTTACAACTCAGACACAAACGAGTCAATCTATTCAAACGATCCATTCCTTCCATTCCTTCAAGATTCAAATGAAAAATCGCGCCGTTACATATCCAAGAACTTCTTTATAGACGGAGACTTAAATATTCTTTATTACGCAACGACATTAAAAGAAAAAGGAACGACTTATATCATAGAGACAGCATTAAATATGGATACAGACTCGTCATCCCTTTTATTGAAAGGCCTGCCAGAAACAATTGCCCTTGCTGTCATTCCTGTTCTGGTACTATCATTCTTTGCTTCATTCATAATTACCCGAAATACAATAAAGCCAGTAGTTAAAATGACGCAAACTGCAAAATATATTGGCAGTGAAAATCTTGATAAAAGGCTTCCCGTAAAACATTCAGAGGAAAAGCTTGACGAAAATGACGAGCTTGCGCTTACATTCAATGACTTATTTGCAAGACTGAAGACAGACTTTGACCGTGAAAAAAATTTTACAAGCGACGTTTCTCATGAATTAAAGACACCTGTAGCCGTCATTCTAGGACAGTCAAACTTACTTAGGAGATGGGGCAAAAATGATGCCGTACAATTAGAAAAGTCTTTAGGCATAATTATAAAAGAAGCCCACTCAATGGAATCAATAATAACAAACCTGCTTCAGCTTTCAAGACTCGAAAGCGGCAGGCAGAAACCTGTAATTGAAAAGCTTCAGCTTCAGGAACTGTTTAAGCTTTTAAAAGAAGAAACCCATTCATATTCTCCAGAGACAACAGTTTCCATCCAAGACAATGGCAACTGCACCGTATATACAGACAAGGAACTTTTACATCAGGTATGTACAGTCATAATTTCCAACAGCATAAAATTTACCGAAAGCGCAGATAAAAAAGCAGAAATAGGCATAAAATTCCAAAAAAACAAAAAAAGAAACACAGCAAGCATAGTAATCACTGATAACGGTCCTGGCTTTACAGAAGAATCACTTCCGCACATATTTGACAGATTTTACAGGGGAGACAGTTCCCACAACAGAAAAGCCGGAGGATCAGGACTTGGACTTTCCATTGCCAAAACAATAATGACAGCCTTAGGCGGAAGCATTTCCGCAAAAAACATATACTCAGGAAAAAATTCCAAAAAAGCTATAACTGGAGCAGAATTAAAGCTGACACTTCCAGTTTCCATATAAAAATGATAAACTCACTACCTATGAGCAGTGAAAAAACAGAAAACCCTTTAGGCTATGAAAAAATACCTTTGCTTCTTAAGCAGTTCGCAATTCCTAGTATCATAGCAATGCTTGTAAGTTCCCTATATAACGTTGTCGACCAAATCTTTATCGGACAGGGAGTCGGATATCTTGGAAACGCTGCAACAAACGTTGCTTTCCCAATTACTACAATCTGTATGGCTATAACCCTCACAATAGGAATAGGTTCTGCCAGCAGATTTTCCCTTTATCTGGGAAGAAGAGAAGAAGAGGAAGCTTCTAAAGTCGTAGGAAACGGCTTCTGCATGATGGTTGTATTCGGTACTGTTTATGCAGTAGTTGTAGAGCTGTTTCTTATACCTATGCTTACGGCTTTTGGGGCAACTCCAGACATATTTTCCTATGCAGTAACATACACACGCATCACAACATTAGGAATGCCTTTTCTTGTAATTATGAACGGAATGAGCAACCTTGCCCGTGCCGACGGAAGTCCATTCTATTCCATGACAACTATGCTTTTAGGTGCAATTGTCAATACCGTGCTTGATCCAATATTTATATTTATTTTTCATTGGGGCGTTGCAGGTGCAGCATGGGCAACAATAATAGGCCAGGTTGCTTCCGGCATAATGGCATTGCTGTATATGAGAAAATTCAAGCGCATTACAATACGCAAAGAATATTTCAGGCTATCATGGAAACAGATTATAAATACTGCAAAAATGGGCATGAGCAATGGACTTACTCAGGTTGCAATAACATTCGTACAGGTAATAATGAACCGATCCATGGTATATTATGGCGCTCAAAGCATATACGGTTCGTCAATTCCTCTTGCTGCAAGCGGAATAGTCATGAAAATCAATGGAATCGTTTTTTCTATAATAATCGGGCTTAACCAAGGAATGCAGCCTATAATAGGATTCAACTATGGAGCAAAGCAGTATAAACGAGTAAAGGCGACTTACGCACTTGTAATTTGCTGCGAACTTGTAATTACGTTAATAGGAGTCTTTATTTTTGAGGCATTTCCTAGGCAGGTCCTTTCAATCTTTGGGAAAGGCGATGAATTATACATGGAATTTTCAGTCAAGTTCATGAGGACATTCCTAATGCTGTTTCCTCTTGGAGGAATACACATAATATCATCAAATTTCTTTGCCGCAATCGGAAAGCCGCTCAGAGGAACATGCCTTTCAATGACTCGGCAGGTTCTGTTCTTTATTCCTCTAGTCCTTATACTTCCTCTGTTCTTTGGACTTGAAGGAACTATATTTGCAGGTCCGTGTTCAGACATGCTGGCCTTCATAATAGTATTAATCTTTATAATAAAAGAAATGCACAGCATGAAAAACAGCTGATAAGAGTAATGAGATTGGAGTTAACATAACTTAGTGAACACAAAAAATGCTACATATCATTTTATTAATGAGGAATGCAGCATGGAAGCAAAAACAAATCTATAAAGCAAAACTTGACTTAACGGCACAAACGACTTCATACTGGAAATTATGGAAACAACAGCAAATTTAAGCGATATAAAAGCAAAACTGGAAAAGCTTGGATACACAGTCTCAGTTTTTGAAAGCAAGGAACAGGCAACTGACTACATCGACTCAAAGATTGACGGTTCATCAGTCGGATTCGGAGGTTCGGTTACCATAAAGGAAATGAACCTTTATGAACGCCTTGAGAAACACAATAAAGTGTTCTGGCACAACCATCCGATTCCAGAAGGAAAGACGGCGGCACAGATAATACAGGAAGCATCCTGTGCCGAAAATTACATCTCAAGCGTAAACGGCCTTGCCATGACAGGGGAAATCATCAACATAGACGGACGATGCAACCGTGTCTCTGAAATTTTCTACGGGCACAAGAAAGTATATCTCATAGCAGGAATAAACAAAATTGCACAGGATTATGAGTCCGCACTATACAGAGCCAGAAATATCGCTGCTCCAAAAAATGCACAGCGCCTTAAGCTCAAAACCCCATGTGCAATAAAGGCAGACAAATGCTACAACTGTTCAAGCCCAGACAGAATTTGCAACGGACTTGCTGTACTCTGGTCAAAGCCTTATGGAAGTGAATACGAAATTATTCTTGTAAACGAACCTTTGGGTTATTAAAATGCCCATACTTATAAACCCGAAATAAAAACAGCCTTGAAAGCATGCTTTCAAGGCTGTTTTCTATCTTAATATAAATTACCAAATTTCAGCAAGACTTGCGTCCAGCATCCTTGGATTTCCCTGTACATCAGTAACAAGGATTCCTGAAGCAAGCATATTCAAAGGTGTTGAAGGACTTACTTCAAGCGTACTGATGTTCTTAAGCATCAAATCTTTTGAATAGCAGGCAACATAATGCTTTCCATCTGACTTTACAATAACATAGTAATCTCCATTCCGCTCTATCAATTCAGAAGAGTCTGACAGAATTTCATCACTCTGTTTTTTCAATTCAAGTGCAGAGCTGTCAATTAAGCAAAGGCGTGGGGCAGAATGACCGTCATCAATGCCGCACATTGCAAGATACATATCATCATAGAATTCATATACATCGCCTTCCTGTGTAATAGTTATATCAGAAACAACGTATACAGTCTTTCCCTTTATCTGATTTACAGAAGACTTTCGTATGACTTCGCCAGTAATTCCATTTACAGTAATTAGAGTGTAAAGATTGCTGGCCTCATTAACTACAAACAGACCTGTAAGGTAACTTGAAGTATCTTCAACTTCAGGAACAGCCATGCCAAGTTCCTTCATATCTTCTTCCAGTTCTTTCTGCTCAACCTTTACTTCTTCAGTCTTACGGTCAGCAATTTCCTGCTGTTCTGCAGATTCCTGTGCAAATTCCTCTGCTTTTTCCTGATTGCCTTCCTTACGTTCCTGAGCAGCGGCCTTCTGTGCTTCCTGAGCTTTTTCGGTAGCGTTGACAGTTTCCTTTTCCTTTATTTCAAGCATGTCTTCGCGTAAGTCAACAGCCTTATCTTCTTCCTGGCGCAAGGCTTCTACAACATTTTCATCACTGATAACAGTTGTATCAACTGCAGAAATGCCGCCCTGAACGTCATTTAAAGGAATAACTATCTGACTGTTTCCAGCCCAGTCTGACCAGACAGTGCTTAAGCCAACTTTGTCTTCAGTAACATTATCAAGGACTATCTGCTTATAGCGCTCTTCGAAAGTAGCTATGTCATTCCTGTAAACAGCATTGTATACAGTAATGAATGTCGCAATAACTTCTGCATCCTCAGATTCATAATCATAGGCAGCCTGAAGATATCCAGTAATTATGCGGCGGAGGTTTTTTATGTGGTCAACCCCAGCATTTTTATTCAGGATAAGAATATCAGCATCAAGCTTTTCTGCAACAGAAGAATCTACTGCATGAATAAGAGAATATTTTGCATCAGGCCTTATCACAGCAAAATTCTCAAGGTCCTGAGCAACCTCAAGGCCAAGTTCTGTACCAATGTTTACAATTGCTGCAGCCGTGTCAATTACGGCATGAGGTCCGCCATAATTTTCAAACTGAACAGTATCAACACTTCCAGACTCCTCCAATTCAGGCCTGTTTACTTCAAGGGCAGACAGGGCTGCTGCAAATGCAAGTGCAAAAAAAAGTCCACAAACGCTTTTTTTCATAATTCTCCTCAACAATATATTTATTTGTGCAGAAGGCTCAAAATAATGCTATATTTCTACAATACCTTCATAGCATAAAGTTGTGTTTCCAGTCAGATAAACAGTATCACCTGTATATTTTACAGACAGAGAACCGCCGCGCACGATTACCGTAACATCTTCACCTAAAGGGCAGAACCCATTCAGCACGGCAGAAATGACGGCTGCACAGGCTCCTGTTCCACATGCAAGAGTTTCTCCGTTTCCACGTTCCCATGTCCTCATCTTAAGCTCATTCTGTCCTACTACTCGGACAAACTCAACATTTGTACGTGCAGGAAATTTTTCATGAGTTTCAAGTTCAGGTCCAATGACATCAACAGGCTCTTTGTCAACAAACTTACTGAAAATGACACAGTGAGGGTTTCCCACGCCAACACATGTAACAGAATATTCAGTTCCTCTTACAGTTATCGGAACATTTACTATTGCACGAGAAGGCAATTTTGCTACATACGGCCTATTCAATTCAGTTTCCGGAACATTAACAGGACTCATAAGTACAGGAATTCCATCAGCTTCAAATACAGGTCTGCCCATATCTACCGTTACAGAAGTTACCTTTCCGTCCTGCTTATAAAGAACAAGAGTCTTTACGCCGCTGCCAGTTTCAATAGTAATTGTTTCTGTATTATCGGTCTTTTTTCCGTGTTTCTCTTGAATTTCATTAATATTATTATCATAAAGGTACTTTCCTACGCAGCGAATGGCATTTCCTGCCATCATTCCTTCTGAACCGTCAAGATTAAAGAACCTCATCTTTGCATCTGCAACGTCGCTTTTTTCTATAATGACAAGAGAATCAGCTCCGATTCCTCCATTACGCCTGTCGCACAGACGGACAGCAAGCCCCGCAGGATTGTTTACAGACTGCTTCATGGCATCAATTATGATAAAGTCGTTGCCAAGAGAGTTCATCTTGCTGAATGCTATCTTCTGCTTGCTTTCTCTCAGGCTGTTAATGTCAACCAGCTCTACATTTTCTGCAGAATACTTACTCTTTAGACAGTTTGCAATAGCATTTGCAGTATCAATTGCCGTAAGGCAAGGAATATCCCTTTCTACAGCATGGCGGCGCATCTTTACAGAGTCTGCCCGAGGATTTCGCCCCTTTGCACTTGTAGAAATTACATAGTCTATCTTACCGGAATCAAGTAAAGTCAAAAGGTTATCATCAGGATTTTCATGAATCTTATTGACAACAGTTACTTCCATGCCAAAGTCCCTGATTGTCTCAGCATTTCCTTCCGTGGCATACAGCTTAAAGCCCATGTCATAGAATTTTCTTGCAAGCGAAGGAAGCTCAAAGCGGTCAGTCTTACGCACGCTGAACAGAACTCCACCGGAACGCTTCATGTTATAGCCGGCAGCAATAAGTCCCTTGAATATAGCCTCTTCCATTGTAGAAGCAAGGCCAAGGACTTCGCCAGTAGACTTCATCTCAGGACCTAAATGAGTGTCTACATCCATAAGCTTTTCAAAACTGAAAACAGGAACCTTTACAGCAAAATATGGAGGATTGCGGTACAAGTCTACGCCATAGCCAAAGTCCCGGACGCGTTCGCCAAGCATGGCACGAGTTGCAAGTTCTACCATAGGAACGCCAGTTACTTTGCTTATGTAAGGAACGGTACGGCTGGAACGAGGGTTTACTTCAATTATATACAAATCATTGTTGTATATAAGGTACTGAATGTTTACAAGGCCTCGCGTTCCCAAAGCAAGGGCAAGTTCGCGGCTCTGATTAATTATTTTTTCACGGAGAATGTCATTCAAGTTCCAGCTAGGATATACAGCGATTGAGTCTCCAGAGTGAATGCCTGTACGCTCAATATGCTCCATGATTCCAGGAATAAGAATATCCTGACCGTCACATATTGCATCAACTTCAAGCTCTATGCCCTGCATATATTTATCAATAAGGACTGGATTTTCTATTTCCTGCGAAAGGATGATCTTCATGTATTCCTTAACGTCTTCATCATTAAAGGCAATAATCATGTTCTGACCGCCCAAAACATAAGAAGGGCGCAAAAGAATCGGATAGCCTATCCTATTGGCAGAAGACAAGGCCTCTTCACATGTAAATATAGTTTCACCCTTAGGCTTTTTAATTCCCAGACGGTCGCAAAGCTCTTCAAAACGCTCACGGTCTTCAGCAACATCAATAGAATCTGCACTGGTACCAAGAATCTTTATTCCCTGGCTGTCAAGGAATTTTGTAAGCTTAATGGCAGTCTGTCCGCCGAATGCAACAACAACGCCAATAGGCTTTTCTGTATGGATTACGCTCATTACGTCTTCTGGAGTAAGAGGTTCAAAATACAGGCGGTCTGACGTATCAAAGTCTGTTGAAACAGTTTCTGGATTGTTATTGATTGTTACTACATCGTATCCAAGCTTTTTCAATGCCCATACGCACTGAACGCTTGCATAGTCAAATTCAATTCCCTGTCCAATGCGGATAGGGCCGGAACCAAGAACGATAATTGTCCCCTTAGAAGACTTTTTGCCGCTTTTGTGGCGCAGGTCAAGGAATTCTTCCGCTTCATTTTCACAGTTATATCCGCCGTAAAAATATGGAGTTTCAGCATTAAACTCACCTGCACACGTATCAACCATCTTATAAGTAGAAGGTATATGAGCCAGTTTTCCCTGCTTGCGGAGAGCAGCAGCTTCTTCTGCCTGAGCAAGAATTCCCGTACTGCCAGGAATCTTTACGCCACTCAAAGACTCTATTACTTTGTCTGGATAGCCGAAATCCTTACACTCTTTGTACAACTCTACAGAAAGAGTTCCCTTATTGGCTTTTATATCAGAAAGCTTCTTTTCTGTCTTAACAAGATTTTCAAGATGAGCAAGGAACCATATATCAATCTTTGTAATGTCATGAACCTGCTCTTTTGTAAAAAGGCCTCTCTTTAATGCCTGGAAAATGGCAAAAAGCCTTTGATCCGTACATTCATGCACGCGTTCCTTTATGCGTTCGTCAGACTCTTCTTCAAATGCAGGAAGATTCAGGCTGCTAACGCCAACTTCAGCGCCACGAGCAGCCTTCATTATTGCCATTTCAAAGTTATGTCCTATAGCCATAACTTCTCCTGTAGCTTTCATCTGAGTTCCTAAAGTTCTCTTTGCATAAACAAACTTATCAAACGGGAACTTAGGCATCTTAACGACAACATAGTCCAGGACAGGCTCAAAGCAGGCTGCAGTCTTGTTTGTCACGGCATTAGGAATTTCATCAAGCGTATAACCGATTGCAATAAGAGTAGCAACCTTGGCAATAGGATAGCCTGTAGCCTTTGAAGCAAGGGCAGAAGAGCGGCTTACACGAGGGTTTACTTCTATAACGGCATATTCAAAGTTGTCAGGATTCAATGCAAACTGACAGTTACAGCCGCCTTCCATATCGAGAGAACTGATTATGTTCAGGGCTGCAGAACGGAGCATCTGATATTCCTTATCGCTCAATGTAACTGCAGGAGCAATAACAATTGAATCTCCCGTATGAACGCCAACAGGATCAAAGTTTTCCATAGAACAGACGGTAAGAACATTACCAGTATGATCGCGGACAACTTCAAACTCAATTTCCTTCCATCCAGAAATGCAGCGCTCTACAAGAATCTGATGGATTGGAGAACGGTGCAAGCCGTTCTGTGCAATTTCTTCAAGCTCAGCGCGGTCATTTGCAATGCCGCCTCCAGTACCTCCCAAAGTAAATGCAGGACGTACTATTACAGGATAGCCTATCTTGTTATCAGCAAAGTCTATTGCATCTTCAAGAGTCGTTACGACTTTAGAAGGAATGCAAGGCTCTCCTATAGATTCCATCGTATCTTTGAACAGCTGACGGTCTTCGGCCTTATCTATAGTTTCAGGCTTTGCTCCAAGCAGGCGCACGTTATGGCTTTTTAGAAAACCGCTTTTTGCAAGTTCCATGCAAAGCGTGAGTCCAGTCTGTCCGCCAAGGGAAGAAAGTATGCTGTCAGGTTTTTCTTTTTCAATAATTCGTTGGATTGTTTCAGGAATAAGCGGCTCAATGTAAATAGAATCCGCCATAGAATGGTCAGTCATCAAGGTAGCAGGATTAGAGTTTACAAGCACAACTTCTAGTCCCTGCTCTTTCAAAGCTTTGCAAGCCTGTGAGCCTGCATAATCAAATTCGGCAGCCTGGCCAATAATTATTGGACCGGAACCAATTACCATTACCTTATGAATATCAGGATTCAATGGCATATTCAGTACCTCGCTTTTTTAATAGGAAAAATAGAACATTTAGGAAAGTAAAATGTGGGATTGTATGTATTATTTTGGAAGGTTTAGTATCTTCATCCATACTAAAGCATTACTCTAGCACATTTTCAAAAAATTGTATACAGAAATATGAATATTTATACTATTTATAGAATGATTAAGCAGACATCAAAACTATGGGTTAATTTCCAGGAAATCTTAATTTAAAAATAAAAAGCGGCCTGTAAGCTGAAAACAATTCAGATGCAGGCCGCCTTTTTATCCTGACTTATTTTGCTTTAGCGCCCTTTGCAAATTTCTTAACAGCACAAAGGAATGCAATCATAAGAATAATTCCAATAAGAAGAGATGCAACAGCATTCTTAACAAATGCAGCTATAATGTAAGTTACAAACGTAACTGCGGCAACGGAAACTGCATACTGAAGCTGTGTGGAAACATGTGCCAGATGGTCGCACTTTGCACCAGCAGACGACATGATTGTAGTATCTGAGATAGGAGAGCAGTGGTCACCGCATACGGCACCTGCCATACAAGCAGAAACGCAAATTATAGAAAGAGGATTTCCGTCTGACAGAGGGAATACATTCAGCGTAATAGGTATAAGGATTCCAAAAGTACCCCAGCTTGTACCTGTAGCAAAAGCAAGCAGACATGCAATGACAAAAACAACAGCAGGCAAGAAATTCAAGAGGCCGCCAGCAGTCTTTGCAACAAGGCCCGCAACATAAGAAGCAGCTCCCAAAGAATCTGTCATTCCTTTAAGAGTCCATGCCAATGCAAGAATAGTAATTGCAGGAACCATAGCCTTGAATCCTTCAGTAATGCAGCCCATGCATTCCTTAAAAGGAAGAACCCGGCGTACAATATAAAATACAAAAGTAACTGCCAGACCGCCAAAAGAACCTAATACAAGCCCAACAGATGCATCGCTATTTGCAAATGAATTAACGAAGCTTTCTCCAGAGAAAAAGCCGCCTGTGTAAATCATGCCTATAACGCAAGAGATGATAAGGACAACAATAGGCAGAACAAGATCAATAACCTTACCTTTTCCAGAAACAGAAGCATCTTCCTTAGCATTCTGTGCAGATGCAACTGTAAACAGATCACCATTCTTTGCGTTTTCTTCATGAATTGCCATAGGGCCATAATCCATCTTAAATACAGCAAGCAGTACCATCATTATGATAGTCAATATTGCATAATAATTATAAGGAATGGCACGTATAAAAAGCATAAGTCCATTTGTTCCTTCTGGTGCAAAACCAGAAACGGCAGCAGCCCATGATGAAATAGGAGCAATAATGCAGATTGGGGCTGCAGTTGAATCTATAAGATATGCAAGCTTTGCACGGGAAACTTTCTGACGGTCTGTAACAGGACGCATGACGCTTCCAACAGTCAGACAGTTAAAGTAATCGTCAATAAAAATAAGGACTCCAAGAAGGATTGTTGCAAGCTGGACTCCTACACGGCTTTTTACATGTTCAGAAGCCCATTTACCGAATGCAGCAGAACCGCCAGCCTTATTCATCAGGCAGACAATAATTCCCAAAAATACAAGGAAAATCAGGATTCCAACATTATAAGAATCAGAAAGCTGAGCTACCAGGCCATCTTTAAAAATATGAGTCAGAGTTCCAGTAAAGCTGAAGCCTGAAAAGAACAGGCCGCCCATAATAATTCCAATAAATAAAGAGCTGTATGCTTCTTTAGTAATCAAAGCCAGGACAATGGCTACAATTGCAGGGACAAGAGACCAGAATGTACCTTGCATAAATTCCTCCATAAAAGATGCAGATTCCCCTTAGTATAGTAAAAATGACTGCAAAAACCAATAATTTCACATAATTTTTAATCATTTTTTGCGTTAAAAATTATAAATTCAACCGTTCGTCCCAAAAATTCGACGTTTATCCCAGTTTTGTTGACAGTTTATAAATGATTAGTAAAATAAAGTCAACATTATGAACCTTTTCAGGCTACTGCATAAAAACATACTACATCATATAAAAGGCATATATATATAATGACCTTGGACAAACGGGGAGAGTTTGTTCTTATGTCTATAAGAATTAATTAAAGAAAGTTTTCTATGTGAGAGGTAATAAAATTAACGAAGTCATTTTGGCAATTACTGTAATGTTCATTGGAGTCCTTGGCATGATATATACATTATATGCTTTAATGATAGCAAAAGAATCTTATTACACAGGATTCCTAGAAGAATAGTACAGAAAGTCTTTTTTAACAGTTCCTCAAAAATTTCGTTCATTCCTCAAATTCATAAGCATTACAAATGCAGGAGGCAATAATGGATAAAATAAAACCATTTGAACAGCTTGCATTTTATGACGACTTCATGTTTGGCATTGTCATGCAAGATAAAGAACTTTGCAGATGTTCTGCCCAAAGTGAACTTGGACTTTTTTAGGAAAGCTTATAAGGTGGTTTAAGCCTGCTGCAGTTGCAACCAATAAGCTTTTCTGTTTATATCTGCAGTATGAAGTTTTTCTCTTCGTTCTGCAAGCCTTGATTCTTTTCTGCCTTCAAAATAATCCGCTGGAGTCAGATAAAGAAGTGCGCCATGAAGACGC
>JAILPY010000194.1 GCA_024699235.1 Treponema sp.
GCAAGCCGCATGAAGACTGGCAAATTGATGCCGGTGGCCATGGCGGAGAGGAAATACCCGTTCCCATACCGAACACGGAAGTCAAGCTCTCCTGCGCCGATGATAGTGGGGCACAGTCCCGCGAAAGCAGGTGGCTGCCGGCTTTCCTATTCTGTCCTTGCCTAACGTGATAAAAATTACTATAATCTTCATATGAAAACTTTTCCTTATATATTTTTAAAATCTAAAGAAGAAAATGAAATAAAGCAGGGATTTCCTTGGATTTTTAACAATGAAATACAATCTGTAAAAATAAGAAAGTCAGATAATTCAGTAGAAAAAAATACGATATCTAAAGATGATTTTACTAAAATTCCTATTCAAGATGGTGAAATTGTAGAAGTATATTCTAATGTTGGAACTTTTTTAGGAACTGGAGTATTTAATAAAAAATCAAAGATAATTATTCGTCTTATAGGTAAAGATCATGCTGATGTAATTATGAGCGACATTTCTAATTATTGGAATATTATCATTCATAATGCAGTATCTGTTAGGGGACTGAGTTTTTCCGAATCAGACAGCTATCGTTTAATTTATGCAGAAGCTGATTTTGTTCCAGGTCTTATCGTTGACAGGTATTTTTCTGATGGAAAAGTGTATCTCGTTGTACAGTTCCTAGCATTAGCCTGTGATATATTTAGAAATGAAATTTTGCAGGCATTAAAAAAGAATTGCAATCCTTATGGCATTTATGAACGTAGCGATGTTTCCGTAAGAGACAAGGAAGGTCTTGTTCAGAAAACGGGCTGGATTGGTTCTGAAAGAGATTCTGTCCTTACTATCATTGAAAATGGAATAAAAATAAAAGTCGATCTTGTCAATGGTCAAAAAACAGGTTATTTCCTAGATCAGAAATTTAATCGTAATGCAATCAGTCGCTTTTGTCACGGAAAAAAGGTGCTAGATACATTTTCACATACAGGAGCATTTGGCTTAAATGCTGTGAAAGGCGGTGCAAAAAGTGTTACAAGCGTTGATATATCCCAAGAGGCTGTTGATACGATTAATGCAAATATAATATTGAATGATGCTCAGGATAAAATGGTTGCAGTTTGTGCTGATGTTTTTGATCTTTTAAAAGACTATGAATCTAAAGGTGAAAAATTTGATGTGATTATTCTTGATCCACCTGCCTTTACAAAAAGTGCAAAGCTTATTCAGAAAGCTTATGGCGGCTATAAAGAAATAAATCTCAGGGCCATGAAGCTTTTAACTGACGGCGGCATTCTTATAACCTGTTCATGTTCATATTATTTTGATGAAAACACATTCTATTCAATGCTCATGCATGCTGCAATGGATAGTCATAAACGTATTCAGATATTAGAAAAGAGGGGTGCAGGTCCAGATCATCCTCTGCTTGTGGGCTATCCAAAAAGTGAATATCTAAAATGCGCTATATGCCGCGTTATATAATTTGAGGAATTATGAACGAATATAATGCAGTAATGTTACTTGGACCTACTGCTGTAGGAAAAACATCACTTGCGGTTTCTATTGCTGATACCTATAATTGGGATATTATTTCTGCAGACAGCAGGCAAGTATATAAGGGATTAGATATAGGAAGTGGAAAAGACTTAAAAGAATATTGCGTCGGAGAAAAATCTATTCCTTATCATCTTATTGATATAACTACATTAGATGAAGAATATAATGTTTTTAAATATCAGACTGATTTTTATAATTTGTTTGATTTTTTTTGTGATTCTGGGAAAATTCCTTTTATTGTTGGTGGAACCGGTATGTATCTGGATTCTATCGTAAGAAATTATTATTTTATGCCCGTTCCTGAAAATATCGAATTAAGGGAATATCTGGCAACAAAGTCTCTGGAGGAACTTGGTTCCATGCTTATGAGTCTAAAGCCGGATTTACATAATAAAAGCGATTTGACAATTCGTGAAAGAGTTGTCCGAGCCATTGAAATTCAGTTATATATGAAAGATGTAAAGCCAGTCGAAAGGAAGCAAAAGGTAAACGCTTTTATTTTGGGAACTACTTTACCTAGAGAAATCCTTAGGAATAATATAACTCTTCGTCTGAAAGAGCGTTTTAAAGAAGGCATGATAGATGAAGTTCAAGGACTTCATGATAGCGGATATTCATGGGAACGACTTGAAAAATTGGGACTTGAATACAGGTATATAAGTCAATTTCTTGAAGGGAAGATTGATTCTGAAGAAGAATTGTTTAATTCATTGAACCATGCCATTCATCAGTTTGCAAAACGGCAGGAAACTTGGTTTCGGGGAATGGAAAAGAAAGGTGCATTAATACACTGGCTTCCATCTGTAGCAGATAAAGAAGCCAGGTATAATGCTGCGATAGAGCTTCTGGAAACTAACGGCTTTAAGCGTTAGCTGCAGCTCTGTCTTCCAATGATGTGACTTTTGTAAGATAGCCTGTACGGATGCAGCTATCGAAAAGAGTCTTTGAAATGTAGTCTGTTGTAATGTCGTTGTAACCGTCTTTGTCACGGACAATACGTACAACATACCCATCGTCTAGCTCACGAACAATCGTCATATAATCATTTGTTTTGCCAAGACTTTTTAAAGTATAATATCCCATGTTATATCTCCTTGCCCATTTTTTATCTTGCTTGTATTTTTATTTTCGGTATTATAAAAAAAGTGTTTAGTTTTTTTTATAAGGAGAGGTCTCAGATATGCTGTTTTGTGATTCACATTTTCATGCTTCCGACTGTAAGTTATTACCTGATAATGAAAAAGATAAGGTCTTTGCTGGTGTTTCATGCGCTCATTCTCTTCAAGAATGGAATGAGCAGTCCTGTCTTACTAACGGCCGAAAGGGTTTTTTTAATGCATTTGGCATTCATCCTCAGCTTCCAGATGTTCAAAACTGCCGATTGTTAGAGTCGCTTTTGCAAGAAAAGAAGATCGTTGCTATAGGAGAGACAGGATTTGACTTTTTTACTGAAAAATTTAAATCTAACAAAAAGTCTCAGGAAGAATCCTGGAATATATGTTTAGAATTAGCTGGAAAATATAATGTACCGCTTATAATTCATAATAGAAAAGCCTTAGATATAATGTTTATTTATGCTAAGCAAATGTCTTTATTGCCGGCTGTAATTTTTCATTCATTTGCTTTCAGTTCAAGGGAAGCTGAATCTTTGCTCCGGCATGGAATAAATGCCTACTTTTCTTTTGGAAAGCCACTTTTAAATAATAATAAAAAAAGTATCGACTGTATTAGAAATCTTTCTATAGATCGTATTTTGTTGGAGACAGATGCTCCCTTTCAGACATTAAAAGGAGAAACTTCTACCCATCCATCAGAAATTGAAAGGGTTTATAAAAAGGCAATAGAAATTAGAAACATAGATTCATACGAATTTTGTCAAAAATTGGAAAAGAACTTTTGCACAGCCTTTAATGTATCTTTATTATAAATAAGTATAGATTATAAAATTAGAAGTGTATCATTAACAGCTTCCTGTGCAACTTCATAACATTCCTTAAAATTTTTCGTAAGCTGTTCAATATTACCGGTCTTTTTGCCTCTTAAAACATCTTCGAGGGCTTGTCCTGATGCTGCCAGCTGTTCTGCACCAATCTGTCTTGCAGCTCCTTTATAATAGTGTACGTATTTTGCAGCTTCTTCAAGATTCTTTGATTGAATGTCCGCTAATTTTTCAGTGCTGAATGGGCTGTCATTAACAAAAGCATTAAGTAGATCTATAAGAAGTTCTTTTTCATCTCCAACCATTTCAAGTGCAGCTTTTAGGTTAAGAATTTCACCTTTTTTTTCTTTTCCTGTAAAATCGCTCATATTTTATATCCTAAAAGAAAAATGCATTATTTGTCAATGTTGTATGCATTCTAAGCATATTCTAATTGTTGCTATGACATAAATTTGATATAATTCTAGAAATTCTCATATAAAAACAATAAGAGGTTTTGTGATGAAAAAATTTTCTGCCTGCATATTTATTAACCTTATACTTGCAGGTTTATTCTCGTTACTGACGATTTCTTTTCACTTGGATATTTCGGCATTTGCTTTTGTTATTTCTGCCTTGTTTACTTTTATTACGGCATACGTCGTATTTTTTCTTTTTCTTAAAAAAAATAAAGATAATCATATAAATACTGTAATACGTATTTTTCAATATGAGCCCTTTGTATTAATTACAGCTTATGTTATGCGCAGGTCAGGTAATGTAGCTCCTTGTTTTATAATTGATTTAGTAACATCACTCTTGTGGTGCTGCATAACAGTATCTTCCTTTTATATTCTTTATCAGCTGCGTGAAAAGAATCTTTCATCTTTGAATGAAAAATGGGCAACTGTAATTTCAGATTACAGGAAAAATATAAAGTCTGCCGGAATATTGCGGAGGACATGCAAAGAAATTTTGGAATGGATAGATGCTTTGATACAGGCTGTATTTACTATCATTCTTCTTAACATTTTCCTTTTTCAGCTTTATGAAATTCCTTCAGAATCTATGGTTCCTACATTCCTTGTAAAGGATAGAGTTGCTGTATTTAAAACTCTGGCAGGCCCAAAATTCCCATTAAGCAGGATAGGCCTTCCTTATGTTCAGAAATATGACCGCGGTGACATAGTTGTTTTCAGGAACCCTCATTATTCTGATGATAGAAAAAGTGAAGTCAGGACATTTATGTCTCAGTTTATATATATGATAACGCTTACTCTGAAAAAGACAAATGTTGATGAGAATGGAGAGCTTAAGTATGATCCTCTTGTAAAGCGCGTTGTTGGTCTTCCTGGAGAGCAGCTTATGCTAATGGATGGAACATTATATGCCCGTACATCGGATTCTCCTGACTTTCAGGCAGTTGAAGAAGAATCTTCTTGGGCAGCATGGAACCTTAATCCTCTTTCTGAAAAAACAAGGTCTAAGATACGGGACATACCTCTTTCATCTGCTGAAGCTGAAAATACTCTTTTTATTGAAGCAGAGCGGAAAAAACTTGATTTTGGTAAGGTTAAAGAAGAATGCCTTGAATTGTCTTCTCAGTTTAAAGATATTGCATCTTCCTTTTCTTATGCAGGCAATAATTATAGTGGAGAAGAGATATTTGATAATTCTTCCTTAGTAATCTTCAATTACTTAAATAATTATACTCTCTTTGCTAATGTGAATGACATCGCTTTGCGTCTGCTTACTCTTTCTGACGGTGCCAGTCAGTTCAATAAGTTTATGAATGACTGGCATGAGAGTGGAACATTTAGCAATGAAAATCTTGTCGGAGGAGACATGTATTCTGATTCAAGGTTTAGGCTCAACCTTATGATAAAACTTGTATTTGGAAGGCTTGTCGTTCGCACTGCAGAATTGTATTCAAGAGCAGACTCTGTTACAGATTTAGACTGGAAAACTGATTCTGTCCGTCTGACGGAGCAGGAAAAGGCTCAAAGGTTATATAATTATATTGCTCACATGGATCAGCGTAATATGCCGGTATTTCCTGCAAATGATTCTTCTGGAAATGCAGTTTATATTCCTGAGAACAGTTATTTTATGATGGGTGACAACAGATATAATTCTCTTGATATGCGACATAGCTATGATACAAGAATGGAGCCTCTTACTGAATTTGATGCATATTCAGTTTTATACGAGACAAATATGGAACCTCGTTATGTTGCAAGGGAAAAAATACTGGGAAGAGCAGACTTGAGATTTTGGCCGCTTACAAGGTTTAGCTTAATAAGGAAATAAGCGAATACAATATAGGAGATTTTTATGAAACATATGCTTTGTATAATTTCAACCATTTTATTGGTTTCATCTTTAATGAGTTGTCAGAAAAAAGAGTCGCCTAATACAGACAATGTAAATGTTGCAGACCTTATTGATCAGCCTCATGAAGATTCTAAAATTCTTCCTGAAAAGATTGAACCTTTTGAAACTTTTAATTTGAAAGGTGATTCTGTTTCGGAAAGCATATTTTCAAAAAAAGACCTAACTGTTGTAAATGTATGGGGAACTTTCTGTGGACCATGTATTAGCGAAATGCCGGAACTTGCTCAATGGGCAAAAGAACTTCCTGAAAACGTGCAGATCCTTGGAATAATATGTGACATAGGTGACATTAGCGACTCAGACGGTATTGCAGAAGCAAAATCCATCATTGCAGACGCTGGCGTTGAATTTGAAAATATTATTGCAGGAGATGAACTTTATCCTCTTTTGAAGAATATAATGTTTGTTCCTACAACATTTCTTGTTGACAAAGACGGAACTGTTATTGGAGATGCCATCACTGGAGCTCAGGTAGATGCTTATAAGCATGCAGTTGCAGATTTTTTAAATGGCAAAAAATAATAGATATATTTTGCTTTTACGATTTCTTTTTATTTTAATAGCCGGCATTTTTATTTTTACAGGCATAAATAGGGGAGAGGTTCGGATTGTCCTAAAGAAGGCTGTTAGAATCTGCATGGAGTGTATCGGTCTTGGCTGACATAAAGCATATTCCGTTAGGCGTAAAGCGTAAGCTTATTCAGATAGTTGCATTCGGTTTCTGTAATTCTCAGGTACAGAATTTTCTTAAAGGTAAGTTATATACAGGAAAATGGAAAAAATTCTGTTCTCCTGGCTTAAACTGCTATTCTTGTCCAGCTGCTACATATTCTTGTCCTATAGGAGCATTGCAGGCAGTAGGCGGATCTTCAAAATTTTCATTCAGTTTTTATATTGTTGGAATAATATTAGCCTTTGGTGTAATTTTTGGAAGGGCTGTTTGCGGATTTTTGTGTCCTTTTGGCCTTATGCAAGAGATTGTCAATCTTATTCCAAGTCCAAAATTAAAGATTCCTCGTTGGATGAAATATATAAAATTTGCAGTCCTCTTGATATTTGTTCTGATTCTTCCCGTTGCAGATACGAATTATTCAGGAGTAGGAGATCCTGCATTCTGCAAATATATATGTCCTGCAGGAACTTTGGAAGGAGGATTGCCTCTTGCAGCAACGCATCCCGAAATACGGTCTTCATTAGGATCCTTATTTTTCTTGAAATCATTAATTCTTATTTCTGTCCTAATACTATGTGTTTTCTGTTATCGCTTTTTCTGTAAAGCGTTATGTCCTCTCGGTGCAATATATGGACTTCTGAATAAAATAAGTTTTTATCGTCTGCACTTAAATGAATCGACTTGCATACATTGTGGAAAATGTGCCAGGGCTTGTAAAATGGATGTTAACCCTTTGAAATCTCCTAATTCTATAGAATGCATACGCTGTGGCAGTTGCATAGAGGTCTGTCCCACAAAATCTTTACATGCCGGCATATAAAAAAAGAACTATCCAAAATGGATAGTTCTTTTTATTTATTTTATTAATTATTATGATAATACATTTTATTGTACATTCCTTCCATGGCAGTTCTTATACTTTTTACCGCTTCCACAAGGACATGGATCATTTCTTCCAACTTTTGGGGTTGTTCTCATAACAGTTATGCTCTGTCCCTGACGTCCGCTTTTCATTGCAGAATTCTGAGCACCCTGCTGGGATGCTCGTGCATTAAAAGACGATTGTGCTTGCTGCTGAGCGCTAGGATCCATTGCTGACTGAGCTTCTGCATGATGTGCTGTCATGTGAATCTGCTGCTGAGGGCGTGCTGGCATGCTGCCTTCTGGACGAATCTGAATCTTAACCTTAAAAATTCTTCCTGCAACAGAATCTCGGATGCTTTCAAGAAGCCTGTCAAACGCATTAAAGCCATCAATCTTATATTCAGTTAAAGGATTCTTACTTCCATAAGAACGCAAATATACGGCTTCTCTAAGTCCGTCAAGGAATTCCAGCTGATCAAGCCACTTTTTGTCAATCATCTGAATGTACTGATAGCGTATGAACATGTTCAGATTTGGCTTTCCAACGAGCATTTCTTTCTGAGTTAAGTCATTCTGAAGAATTGAAATGACTCCTTCCTGAGTCAATTGATCATAAGGAATTGACTGTCCGAATTCATTTTTTATTTTGTCTGCAAGGGCGCTCTTTGCATTTCCTTCTTTACTGTGCTTCTGTTCCTGTTCATATTCTTCAAATATTTGTATGACTTTTTCCTTTGCGTTTTCCATAACGCGAGTACTTAAATCTTCATCTTCAAGAATTGCATCCCGCTGTTCATAAATAAAAGAACGCTGCTGGTTAAGAACATCATCATAATCAAGGAGGTTCTTTCTTATTTCAAAGTTCCTTTCCTCTACTTTCTTCTGAGCTTTTTCAATAGATTTGTTGAGCCATGGATGATTGATAGGTTCTCCAGGTTCCATGCCGATTCTGGTCATGAGCTTTTTCATTCTTTCTCCACCGAACAGGCGCATCAAATCATCATCCATTGAGATATAAAATTTACTTCTTCCTGGGTCACCCTGACGTCCAGAACGACCTCGTAACTGGTTGTCTATACGGCGAGATTCATGGCGTTCAGAACCAATGACGTATAGACCGCCAAGTTCCTTAACTTCCTCATAATCCTTTTTCCAGGCTTCTTTTTCAATAGCCAGTGCTGACTCAAACTGTTCTTGAGTTGCTTCAGAACCAGCTCTTTTTCTGGCTCTTGTTTCAGGACTTCCTCCCAATTTAATATCAGTACCTCGTCCAGCCATGTTTGTTGCAACAGTAACGGCTCCTTTTGCACCTGCTTCTGCAATAATTAAAGCTTCTCTTGCATGATTTTTTGCATTCAAAACTTCATGACGAATACCATGTCTTGTAAGAAGTGCTGACAAATGTTCTGACTTTTCAACTGAAACTGTACCGATTAGTACTGGCTGGCCTTTCTTGTGACATGCATCAACTTCTTTAACGATTGCATTCCATTTATCAGATTCATTTAGATAAACTTCATCGTCTTCATCTTTACGTGCAACAGGTTTGTTTGTAGGAATGGCAACAACATCAAGGTTATAGATTTTGTTAAATTCAACGGCTTCTGTTGCTGCAGTACCGGTCATGCCCGAAAGCTTTTCATACATACGGAAGTAGTTTTGGAAGGTAATAGTTGCAAGTGTACGGTTTCTCTGGGCAATCTTGATGTGTTCCTTTGCTTCAATTGCCTGATGTAAGCCATCTCCGTATCGGCGGCCTTCAAGGATGCGACCTGTGAATTCGTCGACAATCTGAACCTGTCCGTCTTTTACAACATAGTCAACATCTGCATGATACAGAACGTGAGCCCTCAATGCTTGTGTAAAGTAATGAACGTATTCAAAGTTCTGTTCATCAAATACTGTTGTTCCGTCTTCAATTAATTTGTGTTCATGAAGAAGGGTGTCAATTTTATTCATACCCTTGTCGGTAAAAGAAATTCTTTTGCTTTTTTCGTCTACCTTGTAGTCACCTTTGAGAGCTGCCCTCTCTTCAGGAGTCATATCTACTTCATCTGGATAATCATTAGTTTTAGGATCTTTTTCAAGTTCTTCAAAGCGGTCCACATATTTATCTACTTCGTGGAATTTATATGTATCATCTTCGCCCTGTCCGCTGATAATGAGAGGGGTTCTTGCTTCATCTATAAGAATAGAGTCGATTTCATCGACGATACAAAAATTAAATCCCCTCTGAACTTTTCTGCTTGGATCAATCTGCATGTTGTCACGAAGGTAATCGAATCCAAATTCATTGTTAGTTCCATAAGTAAGGTCGCAGGCATAAGCGGCTCGTCGAGCATCATTGTCCATGTCGCTAAGAATACAGCCTACGGTCTGTCCAAGGAATCTGTAAACACGTCCCATCCATTGGGAGTCACGTTCTGCAAGGTAATCATTGACAGTAACAATATGAACGCCTTTTCCTGAAAGAGAATTGAGATATGCTGCCTCTACGCACATGAGGGTTTTTCCTTCACCTGTCTTCATTTCCGTTATGCGTCCGCTATTCAGTACTAAGGAACCCATAATCTGTACAGGATATGCACGTTCTCCAAGAACTCTATATGCTGCTTCTCGTGCAAGAGCAAATGCTTCTGGCAGAATATCATCCAGAGTTTCACCTTTTGCAAGACGATCCTTAAAAGCTTGAGTCTGTATAGGGAACTCTTCATCTTTGAAAGCCTGTGCCCAACTTTCCTTTGCTTCTACTTTTTCTACAATTGGCTTTAAAGCCTTTACATCACGTTCATTCTGTGATCCGAATAAAAATGTCAAAACCTTGTCAAACATAATGTTTACTAATATATATCTTTTTTTTTACATTGACAATACGGGGTTTATTCTTTATTCTATTAAAGCAATGAAAAAGTCCTTGTATATAATTGTACTTTGCGTTTTCTTTTTAACATTTTTTGCTGGATGCAGTCAAAGCGGAGGTATTGCAACCCTTGAAAAAAAGGAAATTTTTACGCTTGACTATGGTAATTTTGAAAATCAGCTTAATATATTTGATATTTCTAGTGTTAACGATATAAATACCTCGCTTGTCATGCGCAATGGCTTTTTCTATATAATGAATTCTGAAGCTTTAAAAATTATGGAAATGAGCAGCTATGGAGATTTGATTACGTTTTATTATAATCCTCAACGTAATAAAGCCCCTTCTTATGCTGAGGCTGACAATGCAAAATCTGCTACAAGGCGGGCTGTCGAATATGAATTTAATGAACTTTCTGCCATTACAGTTGATTCAAGAAAATATCTTTATGCAGTAGATAAATTCCCTTTTGACAGACAGGATCAGGATTCTGAAAATGGGCAGGTTTTAAGCCAGATAGTCCTACGCTTTAACAGTGAGGGAAAATATATGGATTATATAGGTCAGCAGGGACCTGGAGGAATGCCGTTTCCATATATAAAGTCAATACATGCAACTAATGATAATGAACTGGTAGTGATTACCTATTCAAATGAAAATTATACAATCTATTGGTTTTCATCTGATGGATATCTTCTGTACAAGATGCCTGTCTATAAACAGAATGTTCCTTCTCCATTTGAAAGCGGAGATGCATCAAAAAGCTGGCACAGTATAAGTAATATTGTGCCTGACTACAATGAACGCATGCTTTATTTGAAAATAGATTTTTATTCAAGTACTATAGATGAAGCCAGTCACTTACAGTCAGGAATTATGTTTAACGGAACTTACATTTATTCCCTTAATATTGAAGATGGAAAATTTGGCGAACCTTTGGAAATTCTTCCTTATACAGAACAGAATACGGAAGGGTTTTCTAATGAAAGGTATGAGATTCCCTATGATTTCCTTGGAATTACAGAAAACGGCTGGTTCTTTTTCTTTATAAATACCGATTCAGGCTTTAACGTTCAGATGATACAGAGGGATGGTCAGCGAATATTGAAAAGGAACCTGCCTATAAATAGAAAAGACATTCTTTATTATTCACTTGATTTAAGCAACAATGGAATTCTTTCGGCTTTGTTTATAAAAAATGATAGGGCTGAAATTGACTGGTGGAGAACTGACTCTTTGATTCAGTCTGTACTTAAAAATTAAGGTGTTCTATGGCTTTTGGCGACAATCAGATAGACGGATATACGGAAGGGGAAGAACCTCTTGTCTTTCACTATAAAAAAGGTGAATTCCGTAAGTATGAATCGGAAAAATACCGTAACATTGCAACTGGTGTAGATGCTCCTGCCAGAGGTTTTTTTAAAGTTCTTGTTGCAAGTAAGGGAAACAGGATACTTTTCATTACAATGATGATGTGTTTTGTATTGATGCTTGTAATGAGTATTTTTTCGGCAAAATCAAACGTTGATACTGTCGGTGGTGTTACCTGCGAACTGACTGCATTTTCATTTCAAGATAAAGTGTATGCAAGTCTAAAACTGAAGAAATTCAGAAATGAAAAGGTTTCTGAAGGATATAGAAATCTTAATATCGAATTCTTTCTTATTGATGCAGATGGAAATACTGTTGCAAAATATGAAACAGGATGGTCATTTGACATGGGTAATAAAGAAGAAGAGTTTGTCCGTGCTACGTTTACAGACTATGAAGCATATTCTGCTTCTTGTGCTGTATCTTGTAATGATGACAGTCGGATTATAAAATCTTCCATAGAGCGCCGGTAATCATAGTATACAAATTTAAAAATACATAATATAATAGTGAGACGGAGTAAAAAATGATTCAATTTTATTTTCTTTCCATTCTTTTTAATCTTCTGACAGGTTTAATTTTAGTGTATTGCAGAAATCTTGCAATTGATGATGATTTTTCTGAAGATACAGATAGTACTAATTCAGATTTGCTTAATGGCTTTAAGGGAATGGATAATTCCACATTCAGGCTTGTTCTTGGTGGATTATGTGTCATTACAGGCATCATGAAGCTTCTTTCTTCGTATGACGTAGCTGTTATTGGAGATCTTATTCCTGCAGCAGCATCTTTGCTTGGCGGTGCTGCGCTGTTAGTTGAGTATTATTCAATCTCTTCTGAGAGCATTATTCCGGAACATGTTCAAAGTCTTTTTGTTGATAACAGGAAATATATAGGTGTGTTCTGTCTTGTATCAGCAATTCTTCATTTTATATTGCCAAATGTTCTGTTTTTGTAGAAAGAGAGTTGTATTATGACTAAGGTTTCTATAGCCTGTATAGCTTTAGATGGCAAAAAAGTTCTTGTTGCCCATAGGAATCCTCAGGGACAAATGGGTGGAAGGTGGGAATTCCCCGGCGGTAAAGTCGAGCAAGGGGAAAGTGATGAACAGGCTGTAGTGCGAGAGTTTAGTGAGGAATTCGGGGTGTCTGTTACTGTAGGAAATCTTGTTGCTTCTTCAGAATTCCAGCATAATGGCCAGACAGTCAAGCTTCATGCTTACAGGATTTATGTACCTCATAATGGTATGGAAACAGAATATGTTTTAAGTGAACATACTGAATACGCCTGGGTTGATGTACAAGAAATTCCGAATCTATATTTTGTGGACAGTGATTTAAAAATTTATAATGATGTAAAAGAGTATGTTATGAGGGAAGTTCAATGAAAAAGTTTCTTTTTCTGATATTTGTCTTATTCACTTTTATATTTTCTGGATGTATAAAAAAAGATGAAATCTATTTTTCTTTTCCAAATAATAATCCCCTCGCTTACGTTCCTGGAAAAGAATGGGCGGTAATAAAGGAACCTCTTGTCGGTTTGAGAGAAACTGATTCTTATGAAAGCAAAGTTTTAAATCATGTAAGGCGAGGGGATGTATTAGAGGTTTCTGGAAAAAGAATTTCTACAAAAAAAAATGCTGACGGAAAAAAAGTTTCCTCTGTATGGTATGGTTTTGAAAAAGGTTGGGTAGAGTCTTCCGCCGTTACAATCTATGAAAACAGAATGCAGGCGGAAAACGCTTCTCAAAAAATGAATAAAAATTAATTTTGATGGTTAAGGATTTTATGGGTTGCTTCAGAAACTGTTAATCCTTCAAACTGCTCTCTGGTTCTAAGGTTCTTTAGCGTCATTTTACAGTTTTCAGCTTCTTCTTTATTTATTAATATGCCCCATGGTATACCTTTCTTTTCAGTTACAGCATATTGCTTGCCCATTTTTACAGTATCTGGAAATACTTCTACAGCAACTCCTTCTGACCTCAGTAAACCTGCCACCTGCTGGTATTGTACTGTCATTTCTGCATCCTGATTATAAATCTCAGCATCAAGATAACTGCCTTTCTGTTCTGTAATGCCAAGCTGTGTCAGTCCTGCTATCAGGCGGTCCAGACCTATGCTTGCTCCTACTCCAGGAACCTTGTCCTTCATGTAAAGGCCTGCAAGATTATCGTATCTTCCTCCTGAACATACAGATCCTATGGATGGCAGTTCATCAAGGAACGTTTCGTAAACAACTCCTGTGTAATAGTCAAGTCCCCGTGTTATTGAAGGATCTAAGACATAAGTGTTTTCTATGCCTGTAGCCTGCATCATTTTGTATATGTCGTGCATACGCTTTGAATCTTCTTCTTCACCACCTGCAAGTTCTGTAATATGAGTAAGCGTTGCATCGAAAGAGTCCAAAGGTTTTATATATTCAAGAATTTTATCTGCACTGTCTGTACTTCCGGTTACTTCTGAAAGTTCTTTTTTTACTTCTTCCTGACCAACCTTTGCAAGCTTATCGACAATTCTAAGTACATCATCAGATTTATCAAGACAGTTTATGTTAGCAAGAAATCTGTTGAAAATTCCTCGGTGGTTTACATGGATTGTTACTTTTTCAACTCCTATTTCTTTTAGGGCTGCTTTCATGAGTGCAAGAATTTCAAAATCTGCAGACGCAGAATCGCTGCCTACAGTATCAAAATCACATTGTACGAATTCTCTATAGCGTCCTGCCTGAGGTTTTTCTCCACGCCAGACCTTTGCAATGTGATATCGTTTGAAAGGAAAATAAAGTTCTTCTTTATGTTCTGCTGTAAAACGTGCAAAAGGAACTGTAAGGTCAAAACGCATTGCAACGTCTCTTCCTCCGTTGTCCTGAAAACGGAATACTTGTTTTTCAGTTTCTCCATTGCTTTTTCGTAACAGTATTTCTGTATACTCCAGAATTGGGGTATCAATAGGAACATATCCGTAAGCACGGTATGTTCTCGTCAGTTTTTCTATCAAAGACGAACGGAGAATTTCATCCTGAGGAAGGAAATCTCTGAAACCTTTTAATATTTTTGGTTGAATCAAATCACTCATAAGGTCTATAATATAGTAGTTGTGAATCTTTTTCAACAATGCCGGAGGATTAATGCTTTTTACTGTTGATATTGGAAATACAAATACTGTCGTAAGTGTTTTTAGAGGTGATGAAGTTCTGTCTTCGTGGCGTGTCGCCACTGATGCAAAACGTACAAGTGATGAATATGTATCTCAGCTGATTGTTCTTTCAGAAAATGAAAAGCTTAATTTAAATACCTGTAAGCGTGCCATAATAAGTTCCGTTGTTCCTTCTCTTACAGAAACATTCGTAAATGCTGTTGAAAAACTATGTGGCATTAAGCCTTATGTTATGACATCTGCTGTTATGAAGAGAGGCCTTTTACCAATAGGTATGAACAGTACTTCTGCATCTGAAATAGGAAGTGACTTGATATGTGATGCAATGGGGGCATGGAACCTTTACCACAGTGCAAATATAGTAGTTGATTTTGGTACGGCACTGACTTTTACAGTTACAGATTCTTCTGGAACAATTCAGGGGGTTTCTATTGCTCCTGGTTTAATGACTGCAATGCGTTCTCTGTTTTTAAATACAGCTCAGTTGCCTCAGGTTCCTTTGGAATCTCCAGCTTCAAGTCTTGGAACTAATACTATAGAATCAATTCAGTCAGGTGTTGTTCTTGGATATAAGGGACTTGTTGAATATCTTGTTTCAGAAATGAAAAAAGATTTGTGTCAGATTACAGGAGATGAAGCTGAAAATGTAAAGGTCATTGCTACAGGAGGATTGAATTCTGTATTAAGTCAGATTTCAACGGTATTTGATGATGTTGACAAAGACCTTACCCTAAAAGGACTTAAGGTTATTGCAGACAGGATAATTCCTTCAGAATAATTCTGAAGGAATTATTGTTTCAGAACATTTCTGAAAAAAAGAAACTGGTTTTTCTTTTTCCGTAATCTATACTGTTCTGCAAAATCTTTTATATTACAGCATTTGCTCCCACTGAACGCCATCTCCTGCTTTTACATCATGTTTTAAGGCTGCTCCTATTACAGTCTCAAAATAATCCGGTGCAATGCCTGGAGTAAGAATCTTTTCTGTCCTTAAGACTGATATGTCCTGTTCTGTTATGGTTTGGCCTTTTTTCATATCATTCATGAAGTGCAGAGACCTGTTTGTCCTTCCGTAGTTTGCAAGTTCACTTTTTGCAAGGCGTTTAATGCCAGTGCCTAAAGCTGCCATGACTTTTTCCTTGCCATATTCATTGCTCATCTGTCTTATAATTTCTTCTATAGCAGAGTTTTCTTCACGTCTTGAAGCTATGTCATCTTTTGTAAAACGCCCGATAACAGCAATAGTCTGGTGTACTGCATGAACCATCATTGAAAACTGTTCTGGTTCAAGAGCTACAGGATCATCAAGACCGTCTGTCTTTCGGCTCAATGTTATGTGTTTTTCAATCATGGTTCCACCCATTGCTGTGGATAGAACCGGAATCAGAATTGAATCAAGGCTGTGATCGCTTATTCCTGCAGGAATTCCAAATACCCTGTGAAGCGTATCAACACAACGTACATTATATTCTGTTTCAGGAGCAGGGTAGAATGTAATGCAATGAAGTAGTGTTAGTGGAGATAGCTTTTTATTTCCGAATACAGGTATGTGCTTTTGAGAAGTTTCTTTCTCATTTTCAAGAATGTTTATGGCTTTTTCTATATCTCCTAGCTTTGAAACTCCGCTTGAAAGAATGATAGGTATATTTCTGTAATAGGATGCTGTGGCCTTTAGTAAAGGAATATGATTAACTTCTGGACTTGCGATTTTAATGGCATCGGGCTTAATTTGTACAAGTTCTTTTAGGGAACGAAGTCCAAATGGTGAACATGCAAAGAGCATGTCGTTTTTGTGAGCGTATTCAAGACATTTTGCAAAAAATTCTTGCGGTACTTCAAGAGATTTGAATCTGTCATAAAGCCGAATTTTTCCTCCTGGCAATGTAACAAAACCTGTATTTGGATGGAGTATTTCATCTGCATATACCCATTGAAATTTTACCATGTCTGCACCTGCCTGGCAGGCTGCATCTATTAATTCATAAGCCTTTTCAAGAGAACCGTTATGGGCCGTTCCTATTTCTGCAATAATTGTCATGATGTAAAGTTTAGCATTTAAGATACATTATTCCAAGTGTAAGAGTGCGGGGAAATAAAAAAGCTTGTCTGAAACAGACAAGCTTAAATCATGGAGGATGACGGGATTGAACCGCCGACAACCTGGGTGTAAACCAGGTGCTCTCCCAGCTGAGCTAATCCTCCATAAGTGCTTAACAATCTATCAAAAAAGATTTGTTGTGTCTAGTGTTTTATATAAAAAATATTTTAAATTTTAATTTTTAATATTCTGTACCAGTTAAAGCAAGTTTGCGTATTACATAGGTAAAGGATAAGTT
>JAILPY010000205.1 GCA_024699235.1 Treponema sp.
CACATTCTGACATTCCATTAAAAATATCAAGAGAAGACGGAACAAGAGCTGTAAGGAACAGAGAGACTTTGATAGGAAATATCGTTGCTGATGCTTACAGGACAATTGCAAAAACTGACATTGCATTAGTAAATGGAGGTGGCATAAGGGCAGACCTTCCTGAAGGAGACATTACATACGGAAATATAATTAAAACGCATCCTTTCGGTAATATGCTTACATCAGTAAAGGCAAATGGACAGCAGATTCTAGACTGTCTTGAGCATTCTGTCCGTTTTACCCAAAGCATAGCATCTGAAAACGGAAAGGCCGTAGGCGAAAACGGAGGATTCCAGAATGTATCGGGCTTAAAATTTACAGTAGATACAAGCATTCCAACTTCAATCGTAACTGACGACAAAGGAATGTTCGTAAAAGTAAACGGCAAGCGCAGGGTTAAGGATGTAATGGTACTAGAAGGAAATAGCTGGGTTCCTTTGGACCCATCAAAAACTTATACAGTTGCAAGCCATGACTACATGCTCCTTTCTGGAGGAGATGGCTTTACAATGTTTAAAGGCGATGAAGTCTTAATCAGCAAGGCATTGTCTGACTATCAGGTATTGATTACATATCTTACAGAAATCCTTGGAGGAAACCTCAGTTCAAAATACAAGGGAACAGAAGGAAGAATAAACATAAAATAAATAAAATTCCTAAATTTTTATTTATGTGCTATACTTACCTGTATGAAAGAACAATTGCACACATACAGTATAGATGATATAGAACATAAACGGATTTATGGCCGTACGTCCAAAAAAGACAGTCTTGTTCTTTTTTGGGCAGCAAGCGGTCTAGAATTAAAAGTAAAATCAAAAGAAGTATGGGCCCTTATAGAGTCTGATTATGACCTGTCTGAATCCTGGATAACAGTAAAAATCAACGGATACAGATACTCACGCCAAAGCCTTAAGAAAGGAAACCAATGGGTTTGCCTTATGCGCAATATGGATGATGAAAAAGAAAACACAATTCTGCTGCAAAGAGACACGCAGCCAATGCCAGGAGAAGACAATAACGTAGTCATTATCCATAAAATTGCAATGCCAGATAAAGCTGCATTTTGTCCTGTAGACAATAAGACAATGCATATTGAATTTATAGGAGACAGCATAACCTCTGGAGAAGGCCTATATGGAAATCCAAGCGAAATGGATTTTATAACACGGAACTTCGGGGGAACAAAGACATACGCAGTCCAAGCTGCAGAAAAATTAAATGCAAGTTATGACATCCTTTCGCAATGCGGCTGGGGAGTAAGTTTTGGATGGAACGGGAGTACATTTATGGCTCTTCCACCACACTACAACAATGTATGTTCTGTAATGGAAGGAAGAAGGCAGCAGGAACTTGGATCAATGGACACCTATGATTTTAACCATAAAGCAGATGCTGTCGTTATAAACCTAGGGACAAATGATAACAGCGGCTATAGTCAAACTTCATACACAGGCGACAAAGACTCTAAAATAATTGAAGATACATATAATTTTCTAAAATCTATCCATAATAAGAATCCTGATGCAAAAATAATATGGGCATGGGGCATGATAAATATAGATATTGCTCCTGAACTAATAAAAAAAGGAATTGAAAAATTTAAGGCTGACACAAATGAAAATTCTGTTTTTACGCTTGTTTTTGATCCTATGGAAAAACTGGAACTAACAGAAGAAGATAAAGGAAGCCGCAATCATCCTGGACCTGCTACGCATAAGGCAGCTGCAGAAAAATTAGCAGAATTTATAAAAAAAATAACACAGTAAACAGTCCTAATATTTATGAATTGCTAACAGCATAGAAGCAGAAAGAATCTTGTGATAGCTCTAACTTTTCTTTGCATATATTGAACTGTTTCAATAATTCATTTTTGTCCTCTTTATTGACTTAGGTACAAATTCTAAAAGCGGCCAAACTGAGTTTACACAGTGGCCAAAATGGTTTTGCGCACTGGCCATAATGGCTTTGCGCACTGGCCATAATGGTTTTGCGCACTGGCCATAATGGTTTTGTGCAGTGACAGAGAAAATCTTGGCTAAATAATATAAAAGAACCTTTTAGCCTAAAAAAAGTTTAATAAAAGTACATGAAATTCCACAGACATTCATAATAAAAATTTATCTATAAGCCACAAATTGAGCGAAAAGTGTTAAAAATTAATCGCCTTTTGGTAGAGGTTAATAAAAACTGAAAGTACAATAAATAATGTTAGTTATAACTAACATTATTAAAAGTATTTTTGGAGGATTTATGAAAATTTCTAAAATCAATACATTTTTCCGTAAAGCTGGAGAGGCTCAGATAAGGCATAGGTGGATATGTCTTATAGTTTTACTAATCTTTACAGTTATCTGTCTTTCAGGAATGAAAAATTTCCATACAACAAGTAATAATAATGACTGGATTGTAAACGGAAGTGAAATACAAATCAATTCTGACCATTTTAAAGATATTTTTGGCAATGACCAATACGTACTTGTTTTAGTCCAGTCTCAAGATGTCTTTAATTACGAGGTACTTTCTATGATTGACACTCTTGGGGAACGACTAGAAAGTGAAGTTCCTTTTGCCGATAAAGTAACCTCTCTAACTACGGTATCCATTCCTATAGGAATAGACGGAGGACTTGAAGTAAAAAGTCCATTTGAAGATGGAATTCCAAAAGATGAATCTGAACTTCAGGAAATCAAAAAATTTATATTAAGTCGTGAATCTTTAGTAAACAACATGGTCTCTGATGATTCAAAAGAAACTTGGATTATCCTAAAACTTCACCCATTTGAAGATGAAAGTACAGATGTAGTTACAGTAGGACATGCTGCAGAAAAAATAATAATGGATGATCAGTTTAAGAACAGTTTATGGACATTAAAGCCTATTGGCAGTGCATATACAACTGCAGAAAAAATGGACACTGTCTCGCATGATTTTGCAATCAGAATATTGCTCGGCTTTATTACTATGTTGGTATGTCTTATTGTATTTGTCAGATCCTTAAGAGGTGTCATAGTACCGTTTATTGCTACAATGTTTGGAATAGGCTCCGTATTAGGATTTACAGGACTTCTAAATATTCCTGGTGACTCAGACTTGATGTCTCTTCCTGTCCTTCTGGGAATGGCACTTTCTATAGGTTATGCACTTCATTACATCAATGCATTCAAACTTCATTTTAGAAAAACAGGTAAAAGAAAGGAATCTGTCATTTGTGCAGTAGAAGAATCTGGATGGCCTATTCTCTTTACTGTAATAACAACTGTAGCATCACTTCTCTCCTTTATGTTTGCAAATATCCGTCCAATGTTATGGCTGGGAGCGGTTTCTGCAAGCGTAGTATTTATGGTCTATACATACGTTGTAATTCTTATTCCAATTTTTATGAGTTTTGGAAAGGATAAAGCAGTAAAACAAGAAGCAAACTCCTCATACGGTGCTACAAAGACTGACTTAGCATTCTATAATCTAGGAAAAAAATTAGTAAACAGAAGCAAGGCTGTAGCAGTACTGTCAGTAATAATTATTGCTACCTGTATCCCAGGTCTTTTAAAAATGGAAGTGAATATGGACTACCTTAAATTCATGGGCAGTAAAGTTCCTTTCGTCCATAGGATTGAAGAAGTCCTCGAAACAAAACTTGGAAACATTTACAGCTATGATGTAATGATTGAATTTGACGAACAAGATGCCTTTAAGGATCCTAAAAACATGCTTGCACTTGAAAGCCTTGAAGAAGAATTAGGCAAGCTAAGATTAACAAAGATTTCAGGTGGAAAACCTCGCGTCAAATCCATAACAAGAATGGTAAAGGAAATGTATCGCGTATTAAATGATGATGACGCTGCCTTTTACAGAATACCAGAAGAACGCGACATGCTTACGCAGCTTCTGTTCTTTTATGAAATTTCAGACAGTTCAAGCCTGTATGATGACTTAACAGAAAACTATGATGCAGCTCACGTACATGTAGACATTTCAGATTACAATGCAAACATCATTGTAGATGATATTGAGAAAGCAGAAGCCTTTGCAAAAAAATATTTTCCACAGGCAAAAGTATCTGTCGTAGGAACTGTTGCAGAAAATGCAGCAATGAACGGAGCGATAGTAATAAGCGAACTAAAGTCTTTTGGATCGTCTTTTATAATGATTGCAATTCTTTTGATTATAGTATTTGCAAGCATAAGGACAGCGCTTATAGCAATGATTCCAAACCTAGCTCCTGTTTTTCTTATAGGAGCTGTTATGGGATATGCTAATATGGCGCTTGACGAAGTTACAATGATGATTATGCCTATGATTCTTGGAATTGCAGTAGATGATACAATTCATTTTTCAAATCATATCAAATACAAACTGGAAAGAGGAAAGTCTTATTCAGAAGCAATATGTGAAACTTTCCTTGAAGTTGGAAAGACAATGGGAACAACAACAGCAATATTATGTGCAATGTTCCTTATGTATTGCTTCAGTCCTATAACGGCAATGTTCAGGATAGGATTGCTTTGGATAGTGGGATTAGGAGCAGCCCTGTTAGCAGGTTATGCACTAACCCCTGCCCTTATATATATTTGTAGGCCTCTTGGAAAAGAGAAAAAATAAAGCACAGGAGACTTATCATGAAAAAATCAATCATTTTTGTAACACTCTTAGCATTAACAGCATCAATTTTTGCAGAGGACCTTACAGGTTATGAAATTGCAAAGCGTGCAGATGAAGTGGATGAAGGAAAGACAAGTTCCTATACAGCAACTATGACACTTAAGAATAAAAAAGGAGCTGTCAGAACCAGAGAAATTTTCATGCGTTCTAAAGATTACGGAGATGTAAAAAAATCTGTAATTGTTTTCACTATGCCTAAAGACGTTTCTGGAGTTTCATACCTTTCATTTGATTATCCAGACAAGAGTGACGGTACAAAGCCTGATTCTGACAGTTGGCTTTACATGCCGGCAATGAAAAAAGTACGCAGAATTTCTGGAAGCGGAAAAGATGACGACTTTATGGGTACTGATTTTACTTATGCAGATATGGGAGACCGCGGACTTACAAAAGATACTTTTACTCTTTTAGGAGAAGAAAGCGTAGAAGGCATAGACTGTTGGAAAGTCGAAGCAAAGGCAAAAGATAAAACAGAAAAAACTCAAAGAAGAATAATCTGGTACATTAAAGAAAACTACAAAGCCTTAAAAGGAGAATACTATGATAAGCAGGACACTCTCGCGCGTGAAATGAAATGTTCTGACATAAAACTAATTGACGGCATATGGACAACAGGAAAAATGTTTATGAAAAATGTTAAGACTGGCCATTCAACACTTCTTGAAATGAAAGATACTAAATATAACATGAATCTTGATGACAATATGTTTACTGTCAGTTCTATTGAAAGAGGTAACATCCGATGAAAAAGGTTCTCCTAGCGATTATTATGCTTGCATATTTTTCTTTACTTTCTGCACAAGAATTTTCCCCTTCAGGCGGTATAAAATGCATTGCGGGAGCAGGTATGCCACAAACTCATGATAACGCAGGAGAATTTTTAACAGGAACCTCAACTCTATACGGTTCCTTAAAAATATTCGGAGCAAATAGCAGTGCGTACATAGACGGATCTTTATGCTATGACGCACTTAAGGCCCAGACATCTTCAGGTCGATTCGATTTTGTTTCAAACGATAATTCTTTTCACTTAAAGATAAAGGAAACTTGGATGGACTATGATGGAGGTCTATGGGCTTTAAGAATTGGAAGACAAATAAATGCATGGGGAAAAGCAGACGGACTTCAAGTAACAGATGTTCTTTGTCCAAAAGACGGGACATCCCTAATTGCAAGTGACTATTCAGATTCCCGTATAGGAATAGATGCAGTCAGATTTTCTATTAAGACTAACACTCTAAACTGTGATGCCTATTGGATTCCTTTTTTTACGCCTAGCGTACTTCCCCTTGCAAAAGAAAATCCTCTCAAAAAAATCATGATTCCTCAAAATATAAATACGGGAAGATTCTCAATACCAGTTGCAGAAGTTACGAAAGAAAATTTTGAATTACCTGAAACTACACTCAATCATGGTGAAGGAGCTATAAGAATAGGAGCTTATTTACCATTTGCAGATTTTTCTCTATATGGTTTTTATGGATATGACAGAGACCCCCTTCTTTCATATTCAATAGAAACAGACAGTTCCGGAATACCTAAGAACCTTTCTATTCATGGATCCTACAAGAAGATGGCGATGATTGGAGCAGATGCAGCAATTCCAGTAAAAGCCATAGTACTTAGACTTGAAGCAGCTTTTTTCCCAGAAAAATATTTTTCAACAAAACCTGAAGAACAGTTTTCAGGAAAAGATAAAGCAATTCAAAAAAATCAGCTGGTTGCATTAGCAGGATTTGACTGGATGCCATCAGGATGGACAATTACAGCACAGTATTATATGAATTATTTATTTGGAGAACTAGATAAAATAGAAAGAAAATCATATCAGCATACCGTAAGCCTAAGTATTTCAAAGTCTGTCCTGCAAGAAAACCTCAAGTTATCCGCATCTGGATTATTGGGACTTAACGACTTTGACAGTATGATATCATGTTCCGCAGCATACAGCCTTTCAGATCAAATGACTATAACGCTCGGAGGAGATTTCTTTGTTCCCGGTCCTGAAGAAAAAGGAAACTATGGCAAATATGAGGATTTAAGCTGTGCATATTTAAAAGCAGAGTTTAAATTCTAGTATTGACTTTTATTAAGGTGTTTTATAGGTTTTAAATATGAATTCACAAAAAAAGATAATACTTGCAGGAAAAGCCATTACTGTTTATTTAGATGATAAAAAAACTTTTCCAATTTCTTATGGAAAAATAGGAATCGATGCTGTAAAAAAACGAGAAAATATTATTTATAGAAGTTGGAGCATTGAATTAAACCAATCAATAGATGCTGAAGAAAAAGATAACGCTGGACTGGATGAAGTACAGATTATGTTTAATATGAATCAAGACATAAACTGGGTCATAAAAAATAAAAAGTCAATGTCTTCTGATATTTTAAAAACTAATACTACGATTGCAGAACCTGAAAAAGTAGATATGGTTCCAGGAGAAGTCTGCATATTCCGCAACAATAATTATTGTACTGCTATAAATTATGAGGCCGGTAAAAATTTCAAATTTAAAAGCATGCAGATGTCTACATTGTTTTTCCGAGATTTGCTTTCAAAATATTTCACCGACAAGAATATCCGAGACCTTGAAACTCAACTTTTAACGAGAGTAACAAAAACCTCCATAACTCCAGAAATGTATCGTGTACTATCTGAAATAGACACATCTGAAAAATACAAGGAATATGAAGGAGTATACCTTGAAGGGAAAATGATAGAACTGACGGCTTTGGTTCTATACGGAATTGCATACCGTAAAAATGGAGAAATAAAGCGTAGAGCCATGCCAAATAAGAATGATGTTGAAAAAATAGAATTTATTAGAGAACAAATTCAACGTAAACCATCCGAAGAATACGATGCAGAATCCGTTGCCGAATCATTGGGAATGAGTGTAAGCAAACTGAATAGGCTATTCAGATTCATTTATGATACATCACTTCATTCTTATGTTCAGGAAAAAAGACTGGAATATGCAGCACACCTTATAGGAGAACACGACATAGCAATATCAGAAGCGGCCCAAAAAGCAGGGTACAGCAATATGAGCCATTTTTCAAAGTCTTTTGAAAAACGATATGGCATTCTTCCTAAAGATTTTTCAAAGTCCGAAAAAAATAAAGCATAAATAACTTTGCATTAAAAAATAACAGTAAATTTGCTGCCTTTATTTTTTTGACTTTCTACTTTTATAGAACCTCCAGTAATATCGATTACTTTTTTTACAAGAGCTAAACCTAAGCCATTTCCTTGAGTAGCATGACTAGAATCCCCTTGGTAAAATTTCTCGAAAATATGCTTAATATTTTCAGAATCTATGCCACACCCTGTATCATAAATTTCAATTTTTATTTTTTCTTTGTCTTCACAAACAGAAACTCCAACTATACCGCCTGAATCGGTAAATTTAAAGGCATTTGAAAAAAGATTATGCCATATTAAAGAAAGTAACTCAGGATCTGAATCAAGGAAAAGGTTATCCTCAATTTTTGCATCAATTTCTATCTGTTTCGCATCCCATATAGACTCAAATTCAAGAAGACATTCCGTAACCTGCTCACTTATATTAAAGTGTTGCTTTTCTGGAAAAATCTGCTGATTTTCAAGCTTGTTTAATTTTAAAATATTAGTTATTAAAGTAGACAGCTTACAGCTTGCCTGCATTATATTTTTTGCATATTCAATACGTTTTTCTTCACAGACAGAAGAATCCTGCATAATAGTAGCATAATTTTGAATTACGGATAGAGGAGTCTTAAGTTCATGACTTACATTAGCAATAAAATCAGTTTTCAGAGTTTCAACTCCAGAAAGTTCTGATGCCATTATATTTAAATTTTCAGAAATTTTATCAAACTCATTGCTAAAATGAAAACTGAAGCGCTGAGGAACTCTAGCCGAAAAGTCTCCCTTTTTAATTTTTTCTGTTGTTAAAAGAATATCCTTTACAGGACGTTCAACCTGTATTTTCCTATATACACGAATTATAAAAGTAAAGGCTAAAGATAAGAAAAAGATATTAATAAAAGCAAATCTTGCTCTTACAATAAGAAGTTCTTTAGGAAAAGATGTTTTTACGCCCCAAAAGAAAACAATAATTGCAAGGGAAGTAACAAATGCTACTCCAGCAAAAATCATTACATAATGAGAGAATGAAAATATACTGTATGAAAAAATTTTTCTTTTTTTCTTATCGTTATAATCTGCTTTCATTTTATAACAGCCTTATATCCTAACCCATGCACTGTTAAAATCTCAAAGTCAGTACAAGAAGAAAGCTTATCGCGAAGTTTTGTAATATACACATCAACAGCACGAGGGGTTGCATTAGAATCAGAATCCCAGAATTCATCCATAAGCTGCACGCGAGTAAAAGTCTTCTTAGGATAAGACAGCAATTTATAAAGCAAATTGAATTCTCTTGCTGTCAAAGATATTTCTTCTCCATTATTCATTGCACAACGTTCTTCTTCATCCATTGTAAAATTTCCTGCAACAATCTTCTTATTTTGAGCAATATTAGCCCGGCGCAATAATGCTGAAATCCTAAGCAACAATTCCTGTAAATCAATAGGCTTTACCATGTAGTCATCAATTCCAAGATCAAACCCCTTCTGCTTTGCACTAAAGTCATCTCGTGCAGTTACAAAAATAATGGGAATATTTTCATTCACTTTACGGACTGTCTTGGCAAATTCAAAACCATCTATTTCAGCCATCATTATGTCAGAAATAATTAAATCAAAAAGATTATTATACATTACATTATAGGCATCATTTGCAAGAAGGCATCCTTCTGCTTCATATCCATTTTTTCTTAAAAATGAACACATAGTACGGTTTAAATCTTCATCATCTTCAACTACAAGAATTCTGAACATATCCATAGTATACCTCCTTTTTTTATTTCATGTCTAGAAAATATGTGTATAAGTCAAGATTATTCCATCAAAGTTCCATTTTCTTCCAGAAGGCTTTGTCAGTGGAATAAACTTTTCATCACAATCAAAATCTCGTATTCCAGAAACAGGAATCATAAGCATAAAATGATTTTTATGTCCAATGCTCGCAGAAGAAGTGAGTGCAAATGTATAATCTATAAAAGTTGGATCACTTATCCTATATTCCTTATCAAAAAAACTATCTGAAAAATAGCTGGATGCCTTTGCAGAAAGGCCAATACTTTTTAAATATTTATGTGGAATCATATAGTTTAAGGAAGTACTTGCAATATATGAAAGTCCATTTACCTGACATCCTGAGCCTTGATTCATCCATACATGACCGTTTTCTACACCTGTCATACCAGCAT
>JAILPY010000209.1 GCA_024699235.1 Treponema sp.
GATAAATAAATGCGAAATTCTTGATTCTAATACAATTTTTACTTCTGTTACGGTATTAAATAAATGCATGTCGCTGTATATGTCTGGTGTAAGAAGAACTGGTAATTCCTTAAGTCTTTCAGATCAGCTTTTTGTAGAAAAGATGAATAAGCTTCGTGCAAAGATTGCTCTTGGTGCAGAAAATTCTCAAAAAATTGTTAATACCCGTTTTATGGATGTTGGCCAGAGGATTACTCTTATTTATGAAGGTAAGGGAATTTTTTCTTCAAAAGTCCTTGATAATTCTGATAATAATATTGCCATTGATGTTCCTAGGCAGATTACAAAGACTCCAGGTCTGAGTAATAGTAAGAAAGTTTTTGTCCTTTCTCCAGATGACTGGTTGAATAAGCATGTAAGTGTATATTTTTGGCGCAAAGGTGATGCATGTTATGTTTTTGACACAATTGTTAATGATGCTGGAACTTCTAAAGCGCAGAGTTGTTTATTTATTGAGCACTGTAATAAGCTTGAAAGAACTCAAAAAAGACAGTCTATACGTGCTGAATGTCAGATTGAAGCTTCTCTGTACCTTATAAAGACTAAAATTACTTTTTCAGATGAACTTATAATGTCAGATGCGTATAAATGTGTTCTTGAGGATTTGAGTGAAGATGGTGCTATGATACGTATTGGAGGTAAGGGAAAGAACAAAATTCATGTAAAGCTTTCCTTCAATATTAATAGTTCTCCTGTTGAAATGTATGGGATAATAAAGGCTGTGGAATATAACAGGGGTATGAATCAATCAAGATTGCATTTTGAGTGTAAGAAAATAAGTGTTGATATGAAGAATACTGTCATAAATTATGTTTATTCAACGGTTTCTGAAAGTGAAATTGAACGTGATATTGCTATAAGAAGGAGTTGGAATCAATCATAAAGGAGTTTATTAGTCTGATGGTAAATTGTAAAGCTCTCGTTACTTTTTTTGTAATTTTAATATTGAATATTTGTACAGGAGTTTTTGCACATGCAGTTCCTCAGTATGAAATTGATTTTATAAAGGGAGATATTTCTCAGAAAATTATTTCTCTTAAGGAATCTTCAGGATATAATGATTGTTCTCTTGCTATGAAAGCTATAAATTTTGCTTTTGGTTCAAGAAACTCTATCGGAGATGATTCTGATATAAATGCTTTAATGTCTGCTGCAGTAAAAATCTTAGATTTAAATACTGTGCCGTCTCAGAAGGTCCCTGAAGTTTCTTCTGAACTTGGCAATATATTTAAAACTTTTACCGATAAAGAAATACAATCTGCTGTTGTTGAAAAGATGAATCTTTTCCCATCAGATAATAATCTTTCTCTTGTTAATGCTTATTTATCTGAAAAAATTCAAAAGTATGCTGCAATCCCTGAAAAATCTGATATGGATGAAGTTACAAAATCTTGCATTAGATTTTTAAAAAGTCATGGCAATAAAACTTCTTTTAATTTGTTATTTATGGCTGATTTTATGGGAATATGGCAAGAAAATAAGTCCTTTTTAGAAGATGCGTTTGGACCTCTTGCAAATAATAGTGGAAATGAAATCCTTTCTATGTTTTCTAGTGCAAAAAATTCTGAGAAACGGAAAATTCTACAGATTTTATCTAATAATGAAATTATTTCAATAAAAATAAAGGGAGCTGTTGCTGAAAAAGCATTGTCAGATGTAATTACTTATATGGGAGGTAAATCCTTGATTGCCTTGTCTAAAGATGAAGTTGACGTTCAGATTCTTATGATTCAGCTTATTGCAGATACAAAATGGACTAAATCTGCAAAAAATGCTACTGCATATTTTGATATTGCACGTAAAGAATATGAAAGTGGATATATTACGGATAATGAATTTTCCCAAATTATCAGTAATATAGCATCTGTTGCCTGTTCTTCAACTGGACAAGTACTTTCTACGTATTTGGATTTTCTTAACAAGAGTATGGAAAAGAGTGATTCTCCTTCTGAAGCTGTCGTTCTTTCCGTTATAAAAGCACTTGGAGGTTTAGGGGATAAGACTGCATTTGATTATTTGCTGTATGTTACTTATCTGAATTATCCTCAGTATATAACTAATGCGGCTAGAAATGCTCTTGCCCAGTTGAAATGGTAAAGCTGAATTGTGTGGTTTTATCTGCAGTTTTTTGTTGTATTGCAATATATTCGAAATTAGTTCCGATAAAGAATTCTGGTTATAAATCTTTAATTCCTGTTAAGTCTCTGTCATATATTCAGGGGTGCCTTTATTCGTCTCCTGTAAAAATGACGTCTGGAAATGTGTATTCTGCAAATATGTCTCTGCAAAAAGTTTCAGGTTATGTAGGACATCATTTTGTTAATTCTTCAGCTTCTGGTTTTCTGCCGATTATTATACCTGCATATATAGCAGAACATTCTAGAGGAACTTATTTTGAGCATGGAGAAAGATTGTGTCTGTATGGATTTTGGGATAACAATACATTAAATTTTCATGTTTCATCTTTAAAAATGAATTATGGGTATAAACAAAATGTTGCAGGTATTGTAAATAATTTTAGGGCATTTTGCAGAATTTCGTTTAAAAGGTTGCTTTCTTCATGGGGAGTCGCAGGAGGGCTGATAGTTTCATTGCTTTCAGGTTCTAGAGACTGTCTTAGTCCTGATGTATGTAATAGTTTTAGAAATGCAGGTTTGTCTCATATACTTGCATTAAGTGGAATGCATCTTTCTTTTATTTCAGGTCTTACAGGAATGCTTTGTTACAGAATTTTTGGAAAAAAATATGAATTGCTAGCAAGATTTTCCGGCATTATAATTTTTGTTTGGTTTGCAGGTTTTTCACCGTCTCTATTCAGGGCTTTTCTTTTTTCATTATTATTGATGATCCTTGTAATTTTTAAGTGCAGGGTTGATGAAGATTGTTTTATTTCTGTACTTTCATCAGTTTTTCTTTTACATATTATGATTAGACCTTATGATTTATTTACAATAGCATTCATGCTTTCTTATGCAGCCCTTGCTGGCATTTTAATTTTAGGAAATGTTTTCTTAAGATATGCTTGCCGTGTCTTACCATCCTACATTGCAGGATCGGTTTCTTCTTCTGTCAGTGCATTTATTGCAACGTCTCCGATAAGTCTAGGATTTTTTGGTTATGTAAATCCTATTGGCATCTTGGCATCTGTAATTGTTTCCCCTCTTATCAGTCTTTTTCTTGCTGTGTCGTTTTTTTGTATACTTTTTAGTATTATGCTGTCTTTTCTTTCTCCTGTGTTTAGTAGTATACTTAATGAACTGTATTATATAATACTTTTTTTTGTTAATTTTTTTGCCAGAGGATAGAAATGAATATTCCAGACTATAATTCACCTTCCGCCTTAAAATCTCTAATGGAAGAAAATGAAATGGCCATGCAAAAGAAATTTGGACAGAATTTTATGGTCAATCCTGCTGCTCGAACTGGCATTATAAATATGCTTAAAATTTCTAATGGAGATTCAGTCTGGGAAATTGGTCCTGGATTGGGATGTATGACTAATGAAATTTTAAGCAAGGGCGCTAAACTTACTGTTTTTGAAATTGACAGAGGCTTTATTTCTATGCTTCATGGATTTTTCCATTCGTACGAAAAAGATGGATATTTTAGAATAATTGAAGGTGATGTCCTTAAAAACTGGTTTCAAGAAATAAATTCTGAAGGAAAGGATGCCACTAAGATAAAACTGTTTGGAAATCTTCCCTATAACATTGCTGCGACATTTGTTGCTGATACAATTACAAAAGGTATTGTTTTTGATAGATGTGTTTTTACCGTACAGAAAGAAGTTGCTGATAGAATGAGGGCAAAACCTTCAACCAAAAATTATTCATCTTTTAGCGTTTTATGTCAATGGCGTTATGAACTTACGGCCGGCATTGAACTTGCTCCTGGTAATTTCTGGCCTCGCCCAAATGTTTCTTCTCAAGCTGTTCTTTTTATACCAAAAGAAAAAACTTCTTATAGCTGTTCAAATCCAGTATTATTTGTACGACTTGTACATGCTTTGTTTTCACAGAGAAGAAAAACTCTTTTGAACAACATAAAACCTATTTTACCGCAGGGGGTTGATGCTAACTATGTTTTTTCTGAAGCTGCAATTTCTTCATCAGAACGAGCGGAAAACCTTACTGTAGAGGATTTCCTTCGATTGTCTGAAATCCTTAATTCTGCTAAACTATAAATATAAAAGCAGGGATTGTTATGACAGAAGAACAGATTCGAAGTAATTTTAATAGTGTAAAAGAACAGATAGAAGAAACTGTATTAAAGGCTGGTCGAAGTCCTGGAAGTGTAAAGTTGTGCGCTGTAAGCAAATTTCATCCTGTTGAGGATGTTTATGCAGCGTTGAACAGTGGACAGGCTCTATTCGGAGAAAACAGAGTTCAGGAAGCTTATTCAAAATTTACTGAACTTCGGAATTCAGGTAAATCATTTGAATTGCATATTATTGGTTCTCTTCAATTAAATAAAGTAAAGAAATCTGTAGAAATAGCTTCTTGCATTCAGTCTGTAGATAGAGATGAACTACTTGTCGAAATAGAAAAGCATTGTGCAAAAATAAATAAAACAATCGATGTATTTTTTGAAATTCATACTGGTGAAGATTCTAAGTCAGGTTATACTGATAAAACATCACTTTTTGCTTCTTTGGAAAAATTTGAAAAAGGTATATATACACATATAAAACCTATAGGACTAATGACGATGGCTCCTTTTTCAAAAGACGAAAATATAGTCAGAAATTCTTTTAGAACAACAAGATTGCTAAAAGAAGAAATCAATGCAAAGTTTCCTGATTTGCCTATATCAGAATTAAGCATGGGAATGAGTGGTGATTATAAGATAGCTATACAGGAAGGAAGTACAATGGTCCGTATTGGTACGGCCTTGTTTGGAGAACGATGTTAGGAAAAAAAACGATTGTATTCTTACTGCTTTTTATTTCATGCTTAACTCCGTTTATTCCGGTTGCAGAGGTTTATTGTGAAAATTCTTCATCAAGCTCTTCAGAAGAATCTGATGATGTAATTCCAGAACCTTATACAGATGATGAATTTCCTCAGTGGTCAAAGGATCTTCGTAGGGCAGAAATAGTTTCTCTTGGTGCAATACCTTTTGCAGCAATAAGCGTTACATTGGCCTATGGGGGATATCAGTATGCTACAGGAAAGACAAATTCTTTCCCGAATCCTCTGAGCAGAGATAATAGTTATTCTAAAGAAGAAATATTTAAGCTTGTAGGAGTTTCTGCTGGATTAGGATTATCAGTTGGTATTATTGATTTTGCAATAAATTATTCTAAACGTAAAAAAGCAGAAAAAGAAAGGCTTCTGGAAGAATCCATACAAAATGAAAACATACGAAAAATTACTCCTGAAGAAGCAGGATCCTTATTAAAGAAAAGTAATGAAAATGAAGAAACTCGTGAACAGAAAGATTCTGAAAATCAGAATGTTTCTGTTCAGAATGATACATCTGTAGAAAACGATTCAAAGGAATAATATGTCATATTATACTGTTAAGGTTCCTAAGGATTATGAAAAAAACGAGCGATTAGACAAATATGTTTCCTCTATTCCTAATGGAATGAACAGAAGCAAGTTAAAAAGTGGCATTGTTAGTATTCTTGTTAACGGTAAGACTTCAAAACTTTCTTGTAAAATTAAGGCAGGAGACTGTATTGATATTGAATGGGAAGATAATGTACCTGAAAATATTGAACCTGAAGATATTCCTCTTGATATTATATTTGAAGATGAAAATGTCTGCGTTATCAATAAAAAGCAAGGTATGGTTACGCACCCTGCATGTGGAAACTGGACAGGAACTTTAGTAAATGCATTATTGTTTCACTGGAATAGACAAAGGATATCGCATTTAAAAAATGCTGCTACAGATGCTGAAATCTTAAAAAAGAGACGTCCTGGAATTGTTCACAGATTAGATAAAGACACTTCTGGTATAATAATTACTGCAAAAAATAGAGATGCAGAAGAATGGCTTGGCGCTCAATTTAGGAATCATCATAAGCTTATTAAGGAGTATATTGCAATATGCATGAATAGACCTCAGCATAAACGAGGTATTATAAGAACTCAGATTATTCGAGATCCTAAAAACAGAAAAATATTTAGGGCTGTAACTGATACACAAGATGGTAAATTCGCTCAAACTGAATATTATTGTATAGCTTGTTATGGAGAATATTCTCTCATGCGAATACGTATAGCAACCGGACGAACTCATCAGATAAGAGTTCACATGAAATTTTTAAATTGTCCAATATTGGGGGATTCTCTATATGCTAAAAAGGATAAGGTTTTTACGTCTGCTACACTTATGCTTCATGCTCGTCTTTTAAAAATTCGTCTTCCTGAAAATCATGCCTATCATACTTTTAAGACAAGAACTCCTGTGCGGTTTAAAAAAATATTAAAAGAACTTCATGGTTTATATCCAAAAGTTTTATTATCTGATGACAGATAAGAGGAAATGTAATGATTGGCAATGCCTGCATTAGTATATTACATGAACCGTCTGATAGTGAACCTTTTTTAGTACTGTTTAAGCCTAGAGGATTACCTAGTGCTCCTTTAAATGAAAATGATGAAAGTGCTTATACTCAGGCAGAAAAGATGTTTCCTATTTTACATAATGTAGTAGGGAAAAAAAAAGTGGAACATGGACTTATTCATCGTATTGATACTGATACAGAAGGATTGCTTTTGATTGCCTCTTCTCAGAATTTTTATACTTACATGCAAGGCATACAAAAAGCAAATCTTTTTTTTAAGACGTATAGAGCAGTATGCAATGTAAGAATCAATTCAGATTTTATATGTTTAGAAGATGGATTTCCTGAATCTCCATGCATTGATATTTATGATAATGTTTTTAGCTGTACTGTAAGATCACGTTTCCGTCCTTATGGCATTGGAAGTAAGGAAGTAAGACCTGTTGTAAATTCTTCTGGAAAAGCTGCATTGAAAAAATCTTCTCCTGAAATTTATGAAACATCTGTAAATGGAACTTTTAATTCTGAAAGGACAATATGTAATGTCTCTTGCGTTATAACAAAGGGGTACAGACATCAAGTCCGCTGTCATCTTGCATGGATAGGACTTCCAATAAAAGGTGATCCTTTATATTCAAAGAGTACAAGTGAAACTGCATTTTATTTTACTGCATGCGGGCTAAGGTTTCCATTCTATGATGGTAGAGAAATGTCTTTTTCTCTGTGAGCATTAGTATTATAAGAAATAAAAAAGACCGCTGATAGTCGCGGTCTATATATATGCCCGGAACAAGACTTGAACTTGCACACCCGTTAGAGCTCTAGTACCTGAAACTAGCGTGTCTACCAATTCCACCATCCGGGCAAATTGTGTATTAACTATATACAATTTTTATATTTTGGTCAATAAAGAATAATGCATTTGTAAATGATTATTAAAAAAGTCCCATTTTTGTAAATATTATTCCTAATATTATGAATAGAACTATGAGACTAACTATGTATAGCCAGATGGGAGCGTCATCGTTACGGGTTTGCTGAGGCTTATTTAAACTTTTTGCATTAATACTTTTTTTTGATTTTTTTTCTTTTTTTTGAACACTTTTATTTGTATTTGACTGTGTTGACGGAGTTCCAAAAATATCATCTGGTGTCATGGCATAATGACATTTTGGACACCCGTCTTTAAATGCTGTTACTGCACCCATATATCCACACTGAGGACATCGAACAGCAGAGAAAAATCTTCCGCAGTGAGGGCAGAAACGAGCATTTGCTGCAACTTCCTCACCGCAGTTTTCACAAAAATATTTAGCACTTTTTGATTTTGCCATATTTATTCTGTACCAAGATTGTCCACGGAATAGTTATATATTTGCCAGATACCGTCTCTTTGTCTTACATAATAGGTATATCTTTTTTTCTCCATAAATGTTCCGTTATCAAAATATTCCAGAACTTTTACACTTCCTTCAACCTGTGAATATGTAGTTGTTTCAATTTCAAATTTAGATGGAATTGCTACAATATCAGAATCAATTCTATTTTGCTGTAAATCAGAACGGAATGCTGCAAGCATCTGATTTCTTCCGTCAGCACTTTCTGCATTATATCGACTGCTTCTTGAAGGATTTCTCTTTAGCATTTCTTCAAGATTCATATACAAAAAGTATTGATCCCACAAGCTTCTCTGCCTTGCAATAATGGTCTGTTCAATTACTTTATCAGGACTTATTTCTTCAGGCTGCAAAACTGCTGCCGTAGGAACTGCAACAGGAATTTTTGATGAGGATGCTGCTGCTGGAGAAGGGCGGACTTCAAGACTTAATCTATTTGAAACAATATATTGATTTTTTTTATTATAAAGTTCCGGATAAAAACGTAAGTCTACATAATATATGGATGCTCTTTTTACGTCCAGGAATTCCTTTAAATTTTCTACAAAAGAATATTCTTCTCCCGGTTCTAGTGCTATCTCCCTAAAATAAACTGCCTGACTGGTGGTTCTTTTTTCTACAAGTCTATTTGTAGAAGGAAGTTGAGAATTCTTTACATCAAATGCATCAAAATCTATACTGAACATATGATCGTCTGCCATTTTAAAGCGAAGAGTTTCACTTCCTGTGTTTGCAACTGTAACATGTATTTTTACTGGATTATTCTCTGAATCCCCAGGATAATACATTGTTCTGTCGTAAAATTTGATTGAAACCTTAGCATTGTCTGCTAAAGATTCTGATGCATAAGTATGGGCAAGAACAAGAAAAGTTGTTATAATGCCTAATAGTATTCGTTTCACAGTAATAACTCCCGTCTGTATTACAGACTTAGTTAAATTTCTTTATTTGAATATCGGTTGTTTATGAAAAATAATTTATCACTTTTTCCTCTTCTTAAGTCTTATACATCTTTAAATTCTTCTGTAATTAAAACTGCAGATTGTGGAGTATCATTTCCAGCTGAAATTTTCGGATTAAAAGGAAGTCTCCCTTCATTCTATATGGCTCAATACATTCAGCGCAGGATTGTTAACAGAATTCATGATGAGCATTATGACATAAATCATGATATGTTTCAGGAAGATTATATAGTTATTGCATCCGGTCAAAAAGAAGCTGATGAGTGCGAATCTGATTTTAATACTATTTTTAATGGTGAAGTAAATGTTTATAAACTTCCGTGGTGGGGTACGCTTCCTTATAGGCCAGCTGCAAAGGGGTCTTCTGTATTCGGTCAGCGTTCCAGCGTACTTTCTAAACTTGCATCAAAAAATCCTAAGAGTGAAAAACCAAGGATTTTTATTATCCCTCAAAGAGCATTGCTTTCTCCTGTTCCGTCTCCTTCTTACATAAGAAATCTTATTACAAAAATAAGAAAAGGACAGAATCTAGACCCTGAAATTCTTGCTAAAAAACTGTCAGAGCAAGGGTATATTAGAGTTCCACGAGTAACTGTTAGGGGAGAATTTGCCCTAAGGGGGGAAGTTCTTGATATATTCATGCCAGGAGAATCTTTTGCAAGTCGTATAGTCTTTGATTTTGACTCAGTTGACCAAATAAAGTTGTTTGATACAGAATCTCAGTCTTCTAAACAAAATTGTGATTGCTTAATTATATATCCAATGAAAGAAATTATCTGGACTGATGAATTCTGTGAAAAACTTGAATCGTTTTTTAATGACGAAGATTTAAATGGTATTTCAAATGATTTTGCTTCATACGATAAAAATCGAAAACAAGGAGTAATGTCCGAATTACAAAATAATAAAATTAAAGGAGAAGGGCAGAAGTCTTTTTCTTTTGACTCTAATAATGTACATCTTAGTCTTACTGATGAGGCTAAAAAAGAAAAAGAAAGGATTCTGACCGAACTTTCTGTGGCCAGAGAATCAGAATGTGAAGAACTTTTTTACAGTGTTTTGTGGGAACGTCATTATTCTGTTCTTGATTATATAGATGAATCTGCAACTGTATTTTGTCTTGATTTTGAACGTCTTTGTAATGCACAGAAATTACTTGAAAATGAGTATGATATTTCATACAGAATTACAAGGCAGAAACTTCCTATATTACGTCCTGATATGATTCTGTATAATTTTGAGAGTATTTTGCAAAATCATTTAAAATGTATACATTTTCATACTCTAGAAACAGAAGTTTCCTTTGAAGGTAATTCTTCTCAATCTTGTTTTCATGTTCAAAGTGAATCTCCTCAAAGTTTTTTTGGAAATATTAATTATTTTAAAGAACAGATAACATCTTTGCAGAATGATGGATGGCATATTTTTATTTTTGCCGACAGTGAAAATCAGGCTTTACGTATAAAAGAAGTAGTAAAAGATTTTTTGACCGTTAGTTCATCAACTTCTTATCCTGTAGAAGTTATTCCTTTTGCTATTACCGAAGGTTTTTCTATAACTGATGAAAAACTGATGGTTATTCAGGAAAATGAGATTTTTGGACGAAAAAAAGCAGCTCCTAAATCAATAAGAAAGGCAAAATCTAAAGTTATAGATACATTTGTTGAATTAAATCCTGGTGATTATGTTGTTCATGTAAATAATGGTATAGGATTATTTAAAGGAATAGAACGCATCAAATCCATGGGAACTGAACGTGATTACATAAAACTTGAATATGCAGATGAGGAATTTGTTTTTGTTCCTATTGAGCAGTTAAATTTAGTTCAGAGGTATATTGGAAGTGAATCGGAAAAACCTAGGCTTGATAGGATAGGTTCAAAGAGTTGGAGTGCAAGAAAGGCTAAAGTTCAGAAGAAAGTTGAGGAAATTGCTGAGAAACTTATTGATTTATATTCTAAAAGAACCGCTTCAAGAGGATATTCTTTTCCGAAGGATACCGAATGGCAAGCTGCCTTTGAGGCTGCATTTCCGTATGAAGATACTCCGGATCAATATAATGCAACTCAAGATATAAAAAAAGATATGGAACGTCCTGTTCCTATGGATAGACTGGTATGTGGTGATGTAGGTTACGGTAAGACTGAAATTGCCATGCGTGCTGCATTTAAAGCCGTTATGGGAGGAAAGCAAGTTGCCTTTTTAGCGCCTACAACTATCCTTGCTGAGCAGCATTATGAAAATTGTCTTGAAAGATTTAAAAATTTTCCTGTACAGATTGCAATGTTGTCTCGTTTTGTATCTGCTGCAGATCAGAAAAAAGTTCTCGCAAAACTTGCTGAGGGAAAGGTTGATATAGTTATAGGAACTCATAGGATTATCCAAAAGGATGTATTATATAAAGATTTAGGATTAATGATTATTGATGAAGAGCAGCGTTTTGGTGTAAAGGATAAAGAAAAACTGAAAGTCTTAAAAACTAACATTGATAGTCTTGCCATGAGTGCTACGCCTATTCCAAGAACTTTGCACATGAGTCTTTTGAAAATTAGAGACATGTCTCTTTTAACAACTCCTCCTCATAACAGGCAACCAATAGAAACTGCAATAGAGGCTTATTCTGATGAAAAAGTTGCAAAGGCAATACGCCAGGAAGTAGAAAGGGGCGGACAGATATTTTATCTTCATAATAGGGTTGAAACTCTTGAGGCTACTAGAAGCAAATTGGAGCAGTTAGTTCCTGAAATGATGGTTGATATTGCCCATGGCCAAATGACCAGTGAACAACTTGATGATATTTTCAGACGATTTAAAATGGGAGGCTTTAATGTTCTTGTTGCAACGACTATTATTGAAAATGGAATTGATATTCCAAATGTAAATACAATTATTATTGATAGAGCTGATATGTATGGTGTAAGTCAGTTATATCAGCTGCGAGGACGTGTTGGAAGAAGTGACAGAAAGGCTTATGCTTATCTTTTTTATCCTGAAAATAAAGCTTTAAGTGAAGTTGCCATGAAGAGACTTCAAGTTATAAGTGATTTTACAGAACTAGGTTCTGGCTTTAAGATTGCTATGAAAGATATGGAAATTCGTGGTGCTGGAAATTTATTAGGAAAAGATCAAAGTGGCGAAGTTTATGCTGTTGGCTTTGAAATGTATCTGCAACTTTTAAATTCTGCAATAGAAAGACTTTCTAATAGTGATTGGCATGCACCTGAAGAGGTTCTATTGGAACTGGAATATACAGGATTTATTCCTGATACTTACATACAGGATCCTGAAACAAAAATGGAATTGTATAAAAAGATTGCAGCTATAGGGTCTCTTGAAGAATTGGATTCAGTTTATAATGAGATGTATGATAGGTTTGGTCCTATTCCAGATGAGGTAAACAGTCTCCTTAGTCTTGCTAAGATTCGTATTATCTGTAATAAGCTTTCAATAAATTCTCTTCGTGAAAAGAATGGAATTGTTTCTATTGAATTTGGTGATTTTTCAAAAATAAATATAGATAAGATTCTTCGTGTCATAAAGAAAAATGTTGGTACCATCATGCTTGA
>JAILPY010000004.1 GCA_024699235.1 Treponema sp.
GCAGTCATCTTCTATAAAGATGTAGAAAAATCTTTTATTCAGGCTGGCTTTCTTGCCTACTTAATCATTCTTACAATAATACTATTTATTTTTGTTTCACTCTTAAAGGACACAAACAGACATGAACGTTAAAGCAAGCACACAATACAAACGCGAACACAAAGCCGACTACGGCAAAGAAAAAATTGAAATTCTTTATGAAGATAAAGACATTGTAATAATCAACAAGCCTACAGGAATGCTTTCCGTCCCATATCCAGGAAGCAAAGCAAGGACAGCACTTTCTGTACTTGAAAAAATATACAGGAGCAAGGGCGCATATTCTCAAAATCACCGCCCATATATTGTACACAGGCTTGACCGCGATACCAGCGGCGTAATGATGTTTGCACTGAATGAAAGCGTACAGAAAAAAGTAATGGCAGAATGGCATACAATGGTAACAGAACGCCTGTATCATGCCGTTGCAGAAAACCCACGCGACAAATCAAAACAGCTTGCAGAAAGCGGAACTATAGATGAACCTCTTGCACAGAATGCCTATCACGTGGGCTATGTTCCTCAGGAGGAAGACGACCATGCAAAGACCGTAAAAGCAATCACGCACTACAAGATTATTGAACGGGGAAAAACTCATACGCTTTTTGAACTGTCCCTTGATACAGGAAAGAAAAATCAGATTAGGGCACACCTTGCATCTAAAGGATATCCTTTAGCAGGAGATGAAAATTACCGTGCAAAGACAGATCCCTTTCACCGCCTTGCACTTCACGCAAGGACACTTGCATTCAAGCATCCTGTTACAGGAACCCTCATGAGGTTTGAATCTCCCGAAAGCAAAGAATGGCTTGAATACGTAAAAAAAGGAGATCTACATCCAGCCACTGCCATTTGGAATGACAAGTCATCGCCATACAATAAAAGGCACCCTCAAGGCGACGGTGAAAAAAAGGCAGCTCAAAACGCAGGGCGGATTCCAAAGAAAGTGTCAAGTAAAATGGATTTCATTTCCCGCGGTAAAATGCTAAGCAAATAGATACTGACCCCCTACAGAGCCTTTACTGCCTGAATTAAATCTATAGGAGTAATGGCGAAATTATTTTTTACAGAAGAAAGGGCGGCTTCTGCAGCAGAAGTATGAGCAAGGCTTGCATATACTGCCGCCTGAAGAGGCTCGTACTTTTGAGCAAGAAGCGCTGCAACAAGACCAGAAAGAACATCTCCTGAACCGCCTTTGGCAAGCGCATTACTGCCAAATGGATTTATATACAGAGCCGCATCATTTTGAGAGGCTCTTTTTATTCCTATTAAAACGTTTGCACCTTTTAAAAGAAGCACAGCATCCGGATACTTATTACAAAAGGCTTTTACAAGTTCTACCCTGCGAGCAACAACCTCTTTTACAGAAAAAGTCCCCATGCCGCACTGCTCCAAAAGACTTGAAAATTCCTTTGGATGAGGAGTAAGCACAATGCCAGAACTTCTTTTTTCAAGCAAGTCTTTTACAAACGGAGAATGACAGATATCTGCATCCAGTACAGCAGGAACATCAGGATGTTCACAAAGCCAGCCTAAATAAGATTTTCCGTCACTGCCAAGTCCCATGCCCAAAGCAACTGACGCAGCATTTGCAGGAAAAGCAGAAGATGTCATCAATTCAAAAGGAATATTCATAGTTCCTAAAGAATCAGCCTTGTCAGAAACAAGAGTTACAAGACCTGCACCAAACCTTAAGGCGGCACTGCCTGCAATTACAGAAGCACCAGGCTTTGTTCCGCACACAATTGCTGCATGGCCAAAAGTGCCTTTATTTACATTATGGCTTTTTCTTAAAGGGAGCTTTGAATCAGACTTTTCCAGCAGGCACGCCTCATGCCGAACAGTCCCATCTGCATACTCAAAATTCCCCCTGCTTACGCCAAGTCCTGCAAGAGATATAGTTCCGCAGGCATCTTTAGCAACATCGCTGAAAAGACTCATCTTAAGTGCGCCCATTGTAACAGTTTTGTCTGCACAGAAATAACTGCCGCCATTACTGCCAGAAACATTTCCCAGACAGTCCAGGCCAGAAGGAACATCGCATGCAATCCTTACAGCATCAATGCTTTTATTTGCACTTGCAATTACAGCCTGAGCCTCAAAGGGAAGCTCTCCATGAAATCCACTGCCAAAAATACAGTCTACAATAACTTTTAAGTCTATGCTTACGCGCTCTATATAGTCATCATATTCAGAAACATCTATGAATGAAACGCCAATTGCCGCTGCACGCTCTTTCTGCAAAATACACATAGGAGACTTAGGCTCACTGACAGCACATACGGTAACTGCATATTCATGACTGATCAGCCGGCGCGCCAAAGCATAGCCGTCCGCACCATTATTTCCCGAGCCTGCAAGAATCAAGACTGCCGGGCGAGAAAGAAAAACAGAGCTGCATCCTTCAATGCGTTCTTTCAGGCTGCTTGCAACAGCATCTTCCAGAGCTGCAGCTGCATTTTCCATCATAATATCTTCTGAAAGCTTATACAGTTCCCTTACCTTAGAGTCCAAAATCCGTGTATCGCCATATATATTCTGCATATCCGTATAATAAAAGCAGTTTTTTCCACTGTCAAGGCATTCTAAATGCAATAAATTCTTTTGCAATATATTAAAATATGATATAGTAACTCTTATGCAAAATAACATACCAAGATGGAATTTAGATTCCTTATTTACAGACATTCATTCAGAAGAATATAAAAACACAGTAGATTCCTACAAGCAGGAAATGGACAGCTTAGACGAGCTCTTAAATACCGCAGACAGATTCACAAGGGAAGCAAATGACAACTTTGACTTTCCTGCATGGCTTTCTTCCTATCTAAAAGCATACAGCACAGTCAGTGCTACAGGAGGAACCCTTTCTGCATATGCATACATAATATACTCAACAGACACTACAAACACAGAGTACATAAACAACCTAAGCAGCATAGATGAAATGAATGTACGGATTCAGCAGCAGGAATTAAAATTCAGCAGGATACTGCTGTCGCACACAAAATACCTTGAAGAATTTTATAAACGCTTTCCTGAATATAATGAATGCAAATTCATTTTGGAAGAAATATTAGAAGACACAAGACACCAGATGTCACCTCAAGAAGAGAAGCTTGCTTCTGAACTTCAGAGGACAGGGGGCGATGCATGGGGAAGGCTTCAGGAACAGCTGATCAGCAACCTTCATGATGCCAGCGGCAAAACATTCAACGAAATCAGAAACGATGCATATTCTCCTGACGCTTCAGTCAGAAAAAATGCATGGGAAACAGAAAAGCAGCTTCTGGCAGATAACAGGATATCTTTTGCAGCATGCCTTAACAACCTAAAAGGTGAAACAGTAATGCTAAATAAGAAGCGCAGCTGGAAGCAGGCCTTGGACAGATCCCTTTCATCTTCACGCTTGAAGAAAGAAACTTTGGATGCCTTAATTTCTTCTATAGAAGACTCGCTTCCTATGTGGAGAAAGTACTTTACGGCAAAGGCCGCTTTCTTAAGAAAGACAGGGGCAACAGCAAGCAATACAGCCGGAACCGCAGGACATGAAGGGATCGCCTTCTATGACCTTTTTGCACCTATTTCTGTTTCGCAAGAAAAAAGCTGGACTTTTGAAGAGGCAAAAGAATACATACTGAAAGAATATAATTCATTTTCTGCAGATATGGGAAGCTTTGCAAAAAAGGCCTTTGAGCAGGGATGGATTGACGCAGAAGTGCGCCCAGGAAAAGTAGGAGGAGCGTATGATGAAGATTTTCCAAAGGGACATCAGAGCAGGATACTCTCAAACTTTACAGGAGCATTCAGCGACATCATTACCCTGGCCCATGAACTAGGACATGCATATCACTTTTCATGCATGAAAGGAAAATCTCCCCTATTCTTCCATTATCCAATGACTCTTGCAGAAACAGCAAGCACATTCGCAGAAACAATAGTAAAGCAGGACATGATATCGCAAACTGAGGGCGCTGAAAAAATAAAGATGCTTGAAACTGACCTTCAGGACGCAAGCCAGGTTCTTGTAGACATACTCTGCCGCTTCTATTTTGAGCAAAGCGTATTCGAAGAGCGCGAAAAAGGAGAGCTTAATGCCGATGACTTCTGCCGCCTGATGAAGGCTGCTCAGGAAAAGAGCTATGGTCCTGGACTTAACGAAGAACGCCATGAATACATGTGGGCTGTAAAATCTCATTACTACAGCACGGGATTTGACTTTTACAACTATCCATATGCATTCGGACAACTGTTTGCTGCAGGACTTTATGCACAGTCAAGAAAGGCGGGTCCTGAATTTGCGCAGACTTATGCAAAGCTCCTTGCAGATACAGGAAGCATGAGCTGTGAAGACTTATGCAAAAAAGCCGGATTTGACATTACATCAAAAGAATTCTGGAACAGCGGAATTCAGATGTATGCAAATGAAGTCAAGGCATTTACCGATTACGTACAAAACTTATAAGGAAAGCTCATAATGGAATCATTTTACGCAGGCGGACTAAACTTCTCATGCAATAACTGCTCTGCATGCTGCCGCTTTGAACCGGGAATGGTGCGCCTTTCTCAGCAAGACCTGCACAGGCTGTCTGAATGGGCACAGGTAACAGACGAACAGTTTATTCTCATGTACTGCCGCTGGATTGAAAACTGTGAAGGAACAAAGACTCTCTGCCTGCGTGAAAAATCAAACTATGACTGCATATTCTGGCAGGACGGCTGTACGGCATACGAAGCACGCCCCGTACAGTGCAGGACATATCCATTTTGGACAAATCTGCTTGAAAGCAAAGAAAACTGGGAAAAAGAAAAGAAACGGTGCCCAGGATTAGATAAAGGGGAATTTCACTCTGCAGAAGAAATTAAAGAGCAGCTTTCCCTGTACGAACAGAGAAAGCCTGTTACTAAAGATTAGTCTTCCTTATCGCGTACAGTGATGTAAATGTCATTGTGACGCACAGAATAAGAATACGAATATTTCTTTTTGTTCAAGGGACGGAGTGCAAAATAATTGTACTTTGAAAGCTTGAACTTGCTAACTTCCTCATCTACAAAGCATGTATCGCCGGAAAACTTTAAGTCTGCAGACCCGACAAGAAGCCAAACATCAGTCTTTTCATTATAGGCATAAAACTCAAATACAACACGGTCATCCGTCCTGCTTACAAAGCGGACATTATCCTTATAGCGGTCATCAAAATCGTCACGGGTAAAATAAGTCATGCCTTCCTTATCCATTTTTGGAATGGAAGAACTGTACTTACCGGCAGCAAAAGCTCCCGTTACGGTTAAAGCCAATAAAAGCAGAATAAAATTCAGCCTTGCCAATTTCTTCATAAACAACTCCTTTTTGTTTTTATTTACTGAAGTTACTGAAGCAGCAAAAATGCCTTATAGGCATTATATGCCTGCCACATATCTTCCTTTGAAGTTATTTCCCATGGTGCATGCATGCTAAGGACAGAAATGCCGGCATCAAGAACGTACATGCCGTACTTTGCAGCAAGGTATGCAATTGTTCCTCCGCCACCCTGATCAACCTTTCCAAGCTCAGCCATCTGATAACGGACATTATTCTGATCAAGAACATTCCTTAAGCGTGCAATAAATTCAGGACTAGCATCACTTGCCCCTGACTTGCCTCGGGAACCTGTATATTTATTAAACACAATACCTGCTCCAAGGTAACTTGCATTTTCATGATCGTACAGATCTCCATTCATAGGGTCATAAGCAGCGTTTACGTCGCTTGAAAGCATGTTACTGCCATTCATGCAGCGCCTGACGCAAAGCTCTGAATATGCTCCCATGCGAGCAACTACTTCTGCAACTGCATTTTCAAAAAAATGAGACGCCATGCCGGTAGCACCGACAGAACCAATTTCCTCTTTATCTACGCACAGGCAGCAGCTAGTCCGCCTTACGTCTTTTACTTCAAGCTGGGCGCGTACAGAAGCATAAGCACAGGAACGGTCATCCTGACCGTAAGCAAGGATGAGAGACCTGTCAAAGCCTAAATCCCTAGGAGCGCCAGCAGGAACAATTTCCAATTCCGCTGAGCCAAAATCAGCTTCTTCAATGCCGTACTGTTCTTTCAGCAAAGAAAGTATCAGCTTTTTAGCCTTATCCTTTTCCTGCTTTTCTGCACTGTCAGACTTGTCGGAATCTGCCCCCCTTACAGGAGGAATGTCGCTGCCCAAAATCAAATCAAGATTTTCGCCAGGAATAAAGTCTGCAGCAGATTCCTTCATCTGCTTCTGGGCAAGATGAGGCAAAATGTCAGAAATGCAGAAGACTGGGTCTTCAGGCTTTTCACCTACACAAACCTGAACGGCGCTACCGTCCTTTTTGCATACTACCCCATGAATTGCAAGAGGCTGAGTCAGCCACTGATATTTTTTTATGCCGCCGTAATAATGAGTATTCAGATAAACTAAGAATTCCCTTTCATACAAAGGGTTCTGCTTTACGTCAAGGCGAGGAGAATCAATGTGTGCGCCTAAAATATTCAGTCCTTTTTCAATTGATTCTGTTCCAATATTGAATAATGCTACAGCCTTTCCGAATTTAGTAACATAAACCTTATCTCCCGGATGAAGTGCCTCAACTTCATTTATGTCTTTATATCCATATTTTTCTGAAAGCCCTACAATCTGCCTGCAGCATTCCCTTTCAGTCTTGCCATTCTTAAGAAAGTCTTTGTAATCTTCTATGAAAGACGCATCCATGTCACAACTCCTTTTATTTCTTTATTCTTACGGAACCAATAATATCGTCAAAAGTAGGTTCCCAATAGTCATAGGTTTCAGGCAAAGCCGTTGCCGTTATGCAGTATATCATCTTGTTCCTTACCACAAATTTTATATACTGCTTAACTTCTATGCCATTTAAAATGCCTGTGATAAGCATGTGAGTATTTTTATTGGAAAGTACGCTGGCTGATTCGTAATAAGATAAAAAATTAGACTTTAACTCTTGGATGTATTCTTTTACAGTGGATTCTTCTGACAAAAGGCCGCTTGTAACGGAAATGCGCTCCCTGAAGTGGTCGTTTATTTCATCAGGAGCATACATCATAAGCATTATAGTAGAATCGCTTACACTCTGTACAAGCCATCCTGAAGGGACTTCTACAGTAACCTTGCCGAACTGAGCCTTCATGTATTCTTCTGCAAACAGAACAGAAATTGAGAAGATTAGGCATAGGAGAAGTGACAGAAGGCGTTTCATTGTAAAATCTTAAAAAAGTATATATAATATAAGAAATAAATGCAATGACCTTCTGCTAACTCACTAATTACATCTCATTGCACCTCTGGCTGAAAATTTCAACATATTTGGTAAGCCAGTCATAAAACAGCTGAATCCTCATGTTTTCAATTTTATTCTTACGCTTTTCTATCAAAATGTCCCGGCTGCACTGAGGCTTTGAAATTGTTTTTAAAAGCACTCTTTTTGTATCAACCTTTCCCCATGAAAATCCAGGCCAGAATCCAATTCCCATATTTGCACCAATCATATTTCTTACTGCAGAAGGACTGTCGCTTTCAAATAAAGTGCGGGGATGAACGTCTGCCAATGCACAGAAATGGTCACAGATTGCCCTCAAATTCTTAGATCCTGCAAGCTGGATAAATCCATCGTCCTTTACATCCTGAAGCGAAATGGAATTTTTCTTTTGAAACCTGGGAATATTCGGAACTGCCAGATATATAGGTTCTGTACATACATAAATCCTAGACAGCTCTTTTTTCTTAGGACGGTAATGCTGAACGGTAGAAACAGTAATGTCTGCAAGGTCATTCTGTTCATTTTGGATCAGCTGTATATTCAAGTTATTGTCTATTCGCTGATATTCAATTATTGCCTCTGTAATAAGAGTCCATGCTGCAAGAATATTCAGGCGGACAGTTGCATTTTCATGAGAAGAAACTTCTTTTATTCTTGAAGGAAGCGTCTCAATGGAAGACATAAACGGAAGGATTTCCTGGTACAGGAATTTTCCGCATGGAGTCAAACGGATATTCCTGCCACATGAAACGAACAGCTCGACGCCAAGCTCTGCTTCAAGCTTATGAATAGCATTCGTTACAGCAGGTTGAGTAACATGAAGAAGCTCCGCGCTTTTCCTTACATGCTGGTGCTTTGCAACCTCTATAAAATACCTCAGCTGAAAAAACTCCATTTTTATAATCCTCCACTTTATTCAATAATTAAAACTTAGTTATATAATTGATTATAAGAGAAATAGCCGGAATTTGGAACGTAAGGAATGATAGAAGTTATTTATCAAACTGATAGTTTTTAATCTCATCCATAAAATTTCATTATTTAATTTATGAAACACTATTTCCTTATCAATAAAGAAATTAATTAATCACTAAATTTTCAGTTAAAATTTAAAATATAAATTATTTTTATCCTATCTTGAAAACTCAAATGCACTCCATTTTTTTTTAAGATTGTTCTGTAAACTTTCCCATGTTAAAATTAATTAAGCGATAAACAAGGAGTTTACAATGGCAAAAAAAGCTTTAGACAGATTTGACACAAAAGCCAGGCGTAATATCCGACTTTCCACAAAACTTATTTCTTTGGTAGGCGGTTTTATTCTTGTAGGCTGCACCGTAGTAGCAATCATTTCACTCAGCGTATTTGACAGCAAAGTCATACAGAACACTCAAGATGAACTCCAATACACAGCAAAGGGAGCTCAGAAAGTGATGGACGACTGGATAAAAAGCCTTTCGGCATCAGGAGACTTTATGGCAGATGCACCTGCCGTACGAAATGCACTTTTAAACACAGGATTTTCCGGACTTAAGGAATACGTTGATAAGAAAGCAGCCAGTACAGGCATCGACATTATTGCAATAACAGACAGCAAGGGAACCGTCCTGCCTGGAGGCGGACATAATATAAATGCAGGCACAAGCCTAAGCACCCTAAGCTGCGTTTCAAAAGCCTTGAAAGGTACAGCAGCAACATCTTATGAACAAATCGATAAAATTGAATATGCAGTTCTTACTGCAACGCCTGTCCTCATAGGCGGAAAAACAGAAGGCAGCATAATTACAGGATACGACTTAACAAAAGACGTATTCTTGAGCCTCATGAAAGAAGCCTTTGACGTAGAATGTACAATCTTTAAGGATTCAATGCGCATATCATCAACAATACAGGGTGCGACAGGAACAAAGCTTGAAAATGAATCCATAATTGAACAGGTATTAAAGAAAGGCCAGCAATTTGACGGAAAAAACAACATTAAGGGCAAAGGCTACTATTCTGTATACCAGCCATTAAAGAATGATGACGGCACCATTACAGGCATGCTGTTCATTGCAAAAAGCGTAGAAGTCGTAGGGAACATAAAGAAAACTACAGTCATGATAGTTGCCCCGATTACAATACTGCTCATAATACTGCTCATGATTCCTAGCTACATATTCGTACACTGGCTCATGTGGCGAATCTACAACGTAACAAACTTCCTGAAAGAATTGGAAACTGGAGACGCAGACTTAACGAAGCGCTGCAAACTCTTTGTACGCGATGAAATCGGAGACCTCATCATTCATTTTGACCTATTCCTTGATAAGCTCCAGCAAATTATGGGCGACATCCAGACTTCAAAAAAAGAACTTGACGGAGCAGGAATGGACATGTCTGAAAGTTCCGAAAATACGGCAAGCTCAATTTCTCAGATTATTGCAAACATCGAGGGAATTTCATCTCAAATTAAAAATCAAGGACTGAGCGTTTCACAGACAGCAGATGCAGTAAATGACATTTCAAAAAACATACAGAATCTTGACAACATGATTGAAAGCCAGTCTTCAGGCGTAGAAGAAGCATCCGCTGCGGTTGAAGAAATGATTGGCAACATATCTTCAGTAAACCAGTCCGTTGACAAAATGGCACTGTCATTCCAGCAGCTCTCTCAGAATGCCCAGACTGGATTTAACAAGCAGCAGGACGTAAATGACAGGATTAAGCAGATTGAAGGCCAGTCAGAAATGCTTGTAGAAGCAAATACAGCCATTTCAAGCATTGCAGAACAGACAAACCTGCTTGCAATGAATGCTGCAATAGAAGCAGCTCATGCAGGAGAAGCCGGAAAAGGCTTCAGCGTAGTTGCTGATGAAATCCGTAAGCTTTCAGAAACGTCCAGCGCTCAGTCAAAGACTATTGGCGAACAGCTGAATAAAATAAAGGATTCCATTACTGAAGTAGTAAGCGCTTCACTTGAATCAAGCCAGGCATTCTCTGAAGTTTCGGGCAAAATACGGCAGACTGATGAACTGGTCGTTCAAATAAAGTCTGCAATGGAAGAGCAGAATACAGGCTCACGGCAGATCAGCGAGGCCCTGAAAAACATGAATGACAGCACAATGGAAGTACACAAGGCATCAAAGGAAATGTCTGTACGAAGTGAAAAAATAAAGAATGAAATGTCAAGCCTTCAGGATGTAACCGTAAGCATGAAGCAGAGCATGGATGAAGTGGCTACAGGCGCTCAGAGAATTCATGAAACAGGCAATGCTCTTGGAAACATTTCAAAAAAAATGGAAGCTGCAATAGATAAGATTAATAATCAGATAGACCGATTTAAGGTCTGATAAAAAAGTCAAAAAACACTTTGCACGCTGCAAAGTTCATTCTTTGCAAGACGCAAAGTGTACGTGTACGCCTGCGTACGGCTACGCAAGACGCAAAGAGTACGCGTACGCCTGCGTACGGCTGCACAAGACGCAAAGTGCGCTCTAAATAAGGCAGACAGCCTTCCAAGCACGAAAAATATATAACATTCTCAAAACTATAGAAGTTCAAAGCATTTTATGATATACTTTTACAACAAATTTTAAGCATTATTAAAGGAAACATGTCATGATTAAAATTCAAAAAGCAAGTGAAATAGAAGATAGTTTCTTTGACGGACGCGATTTTGGAAATTCCATAGATACAGTCCGTGAAGTTTTAAAAGATGTTAAGACTCGTAAAGACGCTGCCCTTCATGAATATAGTGCAAAATTCGATTTATCATCGCCTGCAAGCTTTGAAATTCCAATGGAAACGCTAAAAGCCGCAGCTGACAAAATGAAAAAAAACAATCCGCAGCTATACAGTTCACTATGCTATTCTCATGACCTTGCCCTTAAATTTGCCCTTAAGCAAAAAGATTCCTTTGACAATTTTGAAATTGAACTGGCAGAGGGCCTTTTTACAGGCCAAAAAAACATTCCTGTAGACAGGGCAGGCGTATACGTACCTGCAGGAAGATTTCCACTTGTTTCTACAGTTGTAATGACTGTTACGCCAGCTGTAGCTGCAGGCGTTAAAGAAATAATACTCTGCACTCCTCCTCGCGTTCATCCGGACGATGCCGGCAAGGCTAAGGAACAGGGAACAGGCATGCCAGGAAAGCCTTTTACAGGCGGAAAGCCTTATGCAGATGAAAACATTATGGCAGCTGCCTATATATGCGGCGTGACAAAAGCCTTTGCATGCGGAGGCTCTCAGGCAATCGCAGCACTTGCATTTGGAACGGAAAGCATTCCTCATACAGATGTCATTGTTGGTCCTGGCAATAAGTTTGTTGCCGAAGCAAAGCGGCTTGTATACGGTACAGTCGGAATAGACATGCTCGCAGGGCCAACGGAAGTATTTATCATTGCCGACAGCCCTGCAAATCCAGAATGGGTTGCTGCAGACCTTCTGGCCCAGGCTGAACATGACGTTGTAGCCCAGCCTGTACTTGCAACTCCTGACGAAAGCCTTGCAAGAAGGGTATCTGAGGAAATTGAAAAACAGCTAAATGTCCTTGAAACAAAGGCAACGGCTTCCCAAAGCATAGAAAGCTGCGGCCGAATCATTCTGACTCAGTCATTGGAAGAGGCCGCTGAAATTGCAAACAGAAAAGCTCCGGAACATCTTGAAATAGCAATGGAAGATTGCAAGGAGAGGGACAAGATTGTTTCCATGGTCCATAACTATGGTTCGTTATTCATAGGACACAATTCAGCAGAAGTATTCGGAGACTATGCAGCAGGACTCAACCATACGCTGCCAACTTCTGGAAGCGCACGCTTTACAGGCGGACTTTCAGTCAGGGTATTCCTAAAAACTGTCACAACTCTCAGGACAATTGAAGGAAGCAAAGGCGGAATTGAATCTGCCAGAGCGGCAGAACAGCTTGGCATTGCAGAAGGACTTATGGGCCATGCAAATTCTGCAAGGCTTAGGCTTAATTCTTTTTTGAGCAAAAAAAACTAAATGGAGTAAAAATGAAAATATGTAAGTTGGGAGAAGAAGTTCTCAGGCAGCAATGCGAGCCAGTTAAGGAAGAAGAAATAAATGATGAATTCCGTGCACTATTAGATGAAATGTTTGAAACAATGGTAAGTGCAAACGGAGTAGGACTGGCAGCACCTCAAGTAGGCATTGCAAAGCGCTTTTTTGTCGTTATGGCTGATGATAATGTCCGCAGGGTTTTCATAAACCCAGAAATAATAAAGACATCCAGCGACCTTGTTGATTACGAAGAGGGATGCCTGTCCATTCCTGGCGTATACGAAAACATCCAGAGGCCTTCTCAAGTAACCATCTCTGCACTGAATGAAAAAGGAAAGCGATTTATAATTGAAGACGCAACAGATTTACTGGCCCGCGTCATTCAGCATGAAAACGATCACCTGAACGGAATCCTATACATTGACCGGGGTGACAAAGAATTTGCAGAAAAGACAACTGAACAGTTCAAGCGCCGTGCAGAGCGTGCTGCAAAAAAAGAGGCTGCAAAGGCTGCAAAAAAAAGAAGCATAGAAGCGAAGATTGCAGCAAAAGCAGAAAAAAAAGGAATATAAATGCTACGAGTTATATACGGAGGAAGCCCCGCAGCTTCAGCAAAATCTCTTGAACTTATCCTCAAAGACAGCGCTATGGCTATGGCTTCATCTGTGGAAGAAGAGCAATATAAGATTGTGGGGATTCTGACTAATCCTCCGTCTTCAAAGGGAAGGCATAAAGACCTTATTCCAACAGATGTTGCAAGATATGCTGAAATATGGAATGAAGCCCGCGAAGACAACATAAAGATACTTACGCCGGAACACATAAAGGCACCTGAACGGGAAGAACTTGAAGCACTTCATCCAGACATATATGTCTGCTTTGCTTACGGTCACATTGTAGGACCAAAATTCCTTTCACTGTTCAAGCATGGCGGCATAAACCTGCATCCATCACTGCTTCCTAAATACAGAGGAGCAACTCCTGTAAATGCAGCAATACTGAACCAAGATTCAGAAACAGGATTTTCCATTCAGAAAATGGCCCTTGGCATTGACGAAGGAGATGTCTTATACGAAGAGCGCATGGGACTTGCAGGAACAGAAACGGCAGAGCTTCTTTTAAATAAAACGGCACTGTATGGTGCAATTGCAATTACAAGCATTTTAAGGCAAACCGCCAGAACGGGGAAGCTTCCTGATGCAACTCCGCAAGAAGGAACCCCTAGTTATTGCACCATAATAAAAAAGGAAGATGGAAAAATTAACTGGAAGGATTCTGCAGAAAAAATTGATGCTCAGATCAGGGCATACACACCTTGGCCAGGCTGCTTTACAACAGCAAATGGAGTTCAATTAAGAATTCTAAAAGGAGCATCTGCAGAAAGGATTGCAGCACAAGATAATGCAATTCCAAAAAATACAAATGCAGTGCCAGGTACAGTCCTGTCCTATTCAAAGCACAGGGGAATCCTGATACAGACTGGAGACGGCATTCTTATTGCAACAGAACTGCAATGGCAGAGCAAAAAGGCCATGGATTATAAATCATTCATGAATGGAAGCAGAAACTTTATAGGTTCTGTCCTAGAATAGAACCCTTCTGTCCTAGAATAGAATTTATCATTTTATAAGGGAAATATATGGGTAAGAAAATAGGTTTTAATTTAAAAGAACAGGTATCAAATCTTGCATACGGAGGAAAACCTCTGCTGTTTACTATAATCGTAACCTTTATAGTAATGCTTGCATCTTGCATTGCAGTGTTCTTTTCACAGGTTCATGGTGCAGAACAGGTTATGGTTCCAAATGTTGTCGGGAAAAGCCTGACAACAGCACTCCTTGAAATGCAGCAAAAAGAGCTTTATGCAAAAATTAACCTTCAATATTCAGATATGCCAGGCGATATCAATACAATTCTTTCACAAAATCCTGAAGCAGGAGCAATTGTAAAAGCTTACCGCAGGGTTACGCTGACAGTAAGCCGCGGCGTAGCAATAGACAGAATAGAAGATTATCAGGGACAGAACATAGAGAGCATCCTTCCCCGCCTAAGGGTATTATTTGACGGGGACAGTTCTATGGTAAAAATTGCTTCACCAGTTTACAAGCAGGATTCCAGTGAGCAAGGTACAATATTGGCACAATTTCCAGAGGCAGGAACATTCATTTCAGATGCTACAACACTGCATTTCATTGTTAGCAGCGGCGATAAAGTAGAAATGGTTAATGTACCAGAAATCGAAGGAATGAACGCTAAGCAGATATTAAAGGCAATGGAAGAAAGTAAAATAATATTTGACTTTACCCAGGCAGAAGCGGATGATACAAAAAAATGGGGAACAGCTGTCTATCAGGACATGAAAGGAAACACGGTACAGGCATACAGTCATGTAAACGTTCAGTTTGCAGTTTCTCCGGTAACAGAATCGGACACAGCTGTAAGCGGAATTTTGTCACACAATCTGCTTGAATACCCGTACCCAATACCTGTAAGGCTGGAAGCTACAGATAAAAACGGAAAAACTTCTGTGCTTGTAAGTTTTTCACACCCCGGCAACAATATTACAATTCCATATTCTGTCACACGGGGCACTACGCTTATGCTGTACGTAAAAGACAGGGTTGAATATCAGGAAACGATAGAATAACTATCTTCTAACTTCTACAGATCCATCCGAATGAGCAACAAATGCAACCGGATGGATTTTTGTAAAGAAGCCGCATTCAACGACTCCTGTTATTGCGTTTATCTTATCTTCCATTTCAGAGGCATCTACAGGATTATTCCACAGGCAGTCAAGAATCATATTCCCATTATCAGTAATGACAGGACCTGCCTTTCTAACGCCTTCCCTTAAAACGCATTTAGCACCAAGCGATGCAAGAGCCTTTTCAACTGGAACGCGGGCCTCTGAAATAATTTCAACAGGAAGTGCAAAACCTGTTCCATGGGAAGATACAACCTTTGACTCATCTGCAACTATTGCAAAATTATCAGAATTATAAGCGATAATCTTTTCACGCAGCAATGCAGCGCCGCCTCCCTTTATAAGAGAGTTTCCAACTCCTATTTCATCAGCACCATCTATGGCAAGATCAAGATGTCCTGCAATGGCACGGTCATTCAAGGTATATACAGGAATGCCAAGTTCTTCACAGGCAAGAGTAGTCTGAAAGCTTGTTGCAACAGCCTTTATGTCTTTTAATGTCCCGTCTGAAATGCGTTCCGCAAGGCGCTTAACAGCAGGCATTGCCGTAGAGCCAGTTCCGAGTCCAATCTTCATTCCGCTGAAAATTTTTCCTTCCTTAATCAAAGCATCAACTGCAGAACTGGCAGCTAAAACTTTCTGTTCATCTTTAGATAAAGACATTATATTTCCTCCAAATTGAAAGATTTTTATTAATATTTTTCACCAGTAAACAGTTCAAACTGCTCATAGCCCTGATAGCGGAGCATATCATATCCATTACAGATGCGGCACCCTGCTTCCAATGCCCTTGCCATAATAGGCGTAGTTTCAGGAACGTAAATTATGTCAAAGACAATTTCCTTTCCTGTAAACTTATAATAAAACCATGGATCATTTTCTGCCGTTGCAGGCTCCCTGCATCCCATGCCTTTGGAAGTAGTCTGAATTATTATGTTGTTATATTTCTTTGCTTTCTTAAGATTTTCATCATAAGGATCTGCAGGAAGCCCTGCATATTCAAAGCCATATTTTTCTGCAAGTTCTTTTGCCTTAGCTACAGTTCTGTTGAAAATGCAGGCCTTTCCGTGATGCTTTTTTACCGCATATGCAACAGCCTTTGCAGCACCGCCAGCTCCAATAATGGCAACCTTTTTACCGGCCAGAGTTGTTAAGCCTGTAAATTCCAAAAGAGACCTTGCAAAGCCTGTAGCATCTGTATTATAAGCTTTCCACATACCATCAGCAGCACGTACGATAGTATTGCTGGCACCTATCGTATCAACTTTTTCTTCACAATATAAAACACGTTCCAGAACAGCTTCCTTGTGAGGAACTGTTACGGACATACCCTTTATTCCTACAGCATTTGCAAAATGAAAAGCCTGCTCAAAAGATTCTGCCCGAACAGGAATATAAACAGAATTCATGTGATGCTCTTCAAATCCGGAATTATGCAGAGCAGGACTGGAAGTTGCCTCCAACGGCCATCCAGTGATGCCAAATATAGAAGAATCTTCATTTATAGACTTGAAATGGTAAGTTTCGGTCAATGTAACAGGATCCATGTGGCCAAGATTTGATACTTTAGAATTCGTTTCTGTAGGTGATGTAAAAGTAAGATAGTTCTTAAGCTTAGCGCTCAAAATTCTAGAAGGCACGCCAAGCGGCCCCATTGCAATAAGAATGTGATTGTCATCATCAAGTTTTTCTGCTTCTTCAAAGAGATTTGTTACATCATCAAGGGTATGGGGCATAAATGCTATTTTTGGAATTTCAAAGCCAGTCTGCTTAAGGGTTTCAAGCCTTTCCCTGATATTCCGGACAGGGTTTTTCATATCATGAAAGCTTCTAATGACCTTTGTACCAAAAGCAACGGCAGCATCCTGAAGACATGGAATATGAAAATCCTCTTCAAAATCTATGTAGTCAAAATTTTTTGGATTATTATCGTCTGTCAGGGCAAGATTCCTGGCAAACAGCATAGTTCTAGAAGCCTCTCCTTCTTTGAACTGGCCGCCATCTTTTACGCGGCGTATTGTAAGAATACAGGGAAGCCCTGCCAGCTGCGGAAAGCGTTTAACAAAAAGGCGCTCATCTTCAGTAAGAAAGTCAGCCCTAAGTTCAGCAACATCAATATATTTCCGGTATTTATCAAGAATCTTTAAATCTTCTTCCAGGGTCTTACCGGTAAGTGTCAGACATATTTTTGGAGTTTGCATACGGCAGCATTCTACCATATTGCATATAAAAAATCTATAAAAGTGATTGACAAATGTTACTTTTAGTAGTAACTTTTTCATAGAAACTTAAAATAATTCTTTTTATGGAGAATATGATATGAAGAAACTACTATGCACAATTATGGCTTTAACAGCTATCGCTTCTATGACAATATCTGCAAAAGCAGGCAAAAAGCAGAAAAAACTAAAGATTGGAATTGCAAAGATTGTACAGCACCCTGCCTTGGATCAGATAGAAAAAGGTATCCAGGACAGGCTTAATGAACTTGGAATCGAAGCTGAATTCAACCTTCAGAATGCAAACGGAGACGTAAGCACGGCTGCACAGATTGCATCTCTCTATAAAACTCAGAAAGTTGATGTTGCAGTAGGCATAGCTACGCCAGTTGCAGTTGCACTTGCAAATACAATAAAGAACAAGCCTGTTGTATTCTCCTGCATTACAGACCCTGTTGGAGCAGGCCTTGTAAACGACATAAACCATGGTTACAGAAACATCACAGGCCTGAGCGATGCAGTTCCTACAGTTGAAGATATAAAGCTGTTCAAGGAACTTACAGGAATTAAAACTTTAGGCTATATCTACACAAGTGATGAAGCAAATTCTATCAGTTCACTTGAACAAGTAAAGGAAGGATGTGAAAAGGCCGGCCTCAAGCTTGTTACGCAAAGCATTACAAAGTCTGACGAAGTAAAGGTAGCAGCAGAATCTATAGTAAATAGAGTTGATGGAATTTATCTGACAACAGACAATACTGTATTCAGTGCTTTGCCAGCACTTATTGCTGTATTTAACAAGGCAAAAAAGCCAATTTATTCTGCAGACGTAACTGGTGCAATGACTGGCGGAATTGCAATTGCGAGTGGATTCAACTACTACAAGGCTGGACTTGCAACAGGAGACATTATAAAAGAAATAGTTATAGACGGCAAAAAGCCTTCTCAGATTCCTGTAAGATTCATGACAAAGCCAAGTGACAAAGACATTCTTCTGGACCTTGATGCATTAAAAGACTGTGGCATTACAATTCCTGAATCATATCTGAATCAGGCTAACATGATTTTTGAAAACGGTCATTTGACAAATAAGTAGCGTCTGCTATAATACTTGGCAGAGGTATTTTATGGCAAATAAATTATTTACTGCAGCAGATTTAAAAGCTATAGTTGACACGGCAACTTCATCTAAAGACTTGAAAGCCTTGGCAACCTCAAAGGCTTCTGTGCTTTGCGAAAGCATACAGAAAGCAACGACCTTGCTTAATGAAGCGAAAGGTGATGTAAATGACCTAAAGGCAAGTGTTTCTTCAGGAAAAGGAGCCGGAAATCTGCTTGGAATGCTGGGAAGCATTGCCAGCCTTGCAACTTCTGGCACGCAGGCTGCACAGGCAACTTCTGCAACGTCAAATTTAGTAAATGAAGCAATCAAGGCAATTACAAGTTCGCCTCAGTTTGCTTCTATAATGCAGACAGTTCTCAGTGCAATCTTAAAGCAGGGGTTTACTGATTCAGAAGGAAATACACAGCAGTTAAATTCTTCAGGAAAAGATTCTGTTAATACAATTCTGAATGCAATTGGTTCATTCTTAAAAACAGCAAAATAAATGAAAGCTCAGGAGCAATTGCTCCTGAGTTTTTCATTTTAATTTCATTCGCATACATTTATTTTATGATTTCAAGTATATTAATAGAAGGTTTTATTTACGGCATTATGGTTCTGGGTGTATTCAGTACATTCAGAGTCCTTAATTTCTGCGACATGACTGTCGATGGTTCATTCCCTATGGGAGCCTGCGTACTGGCGGCATGCCTTGTACATGGGATTCCAATTCCCCTTGCACTTGCTTTTGCATTCATAGCAGGCATGGTGGCAGGACTGGTAACAACAGCTATCTATACAAAGCTGCATATTCCTGACTTGCTTGCAGGAATACTTACAATGACAATGCTGTATTCCATAAACCTTAGGATTATGTCAAATAAAGCAAACGTTTCTTTTTTACGCATACCTACATTATTTTCTTCGATTATAGATAAAATGTATGACATACTCCCTGACATAGATCCAAACTGGGGCATTGCAGCTTTCCTTATAATTTTTGTATTCATACTGAAATTCTTACTGGACTTATTTTTTCATACAGACATGGGACTTACAATGGGTGCATTAGGTGCAAACCCTCAGCTTGTCATTTCTCAAGGTGTAAACCCAAACAGTCTCCGTACCATCGGAATATGCTTCGGAAATGGATTATCAGCTCTCGCAGGTTCATTCGCTGCCATGTACAATGGATTTGCAGATGTTGGAATGGGAACAGGAACAATAGTTAGCGGCCTTGCTTCTCTTATGCTTGGAGAATTTATACTCCGCTCAAATAAAATCGGCATCCAGACATTACGCGTACTAATCGGTTCCTGCATATACCGAGCCTTAATGATTTTGGCAAGAACTTACGGGCATCACATAAACCTTACTCCAAATGATTTAAAACTTGTCACTGGAATTCTTATTATCATCTGCCTGATTATTACAAAATTCAACATAGGGAAAAAGAAATGATTACACTTACTGACATAGGCATAACTTTTAATGCACACACTCCTGATGAAAACGAAGCCTTAAAAAGCATAAACCTAAAGATTAACCGCGGAGACTTTGTTACAGTCATAGGATCAAACGGAGCTGGAAAGTCAACCCTTTACAATGTTATTGCAGGAACATTGCTTCCAACTCACGGAACTATAGTTTTAGATACAGCCAATAAAAGAATAGACATAACAAAAGACAAAGAATACAAAAGGGCAAAATACATAGGGCGAATTTTTCAAAACCCTCTTCTTGGAACGGCAGGCAAAATGTCACTTGAAGACAATATGGTCATTGCTTCAAAGAAAGGATTTAAAGGATTAAAAATCAGCCTGAATAATAAAATGAGGGAGCATTTCAAAGAAGAACTTTCCCGCCTGAACATGGGACTTGAAGACAGGCTGAACGATAACGTAGAACAGTTTTCAGGCGGCCAGCGACAGGCTCTGACACTCCTCATGGCGGTAATGTCTAAGCCGGACCTGCTATTGCTTGATGAGCATACAGCAGCCCTTGATCCAGAAAATGCTGCCCTAGTAATGGAACTGACTCGAAAATTTGCAGAAGAATATAAGCTGACAGTAATGATGGTAACTCACAATATGCAGCAGGCATTGGATTACGGAAATAGGCTGCTTATGATGGATTCCGGCGAAATAATATTTGACTTATCAGAAAAAGAAAAGGCCGGACTTTCAATGAATGACATTATTGAAAAATTCAGGAAGATAAAGAATAAGTCATTTACGACAGATAAAATATTATTGCATTAATCAAACGAAAGGCTTTTCTTTATTTTTTTGAGGTAAGAAATTTTACCGACAGTCACAATTCTTGAAGACTTATCTTCAAAGGTTATTTCTACATCAGCATCATTCTCATGCTTTAAAAGCTGAACGGGCATCCCCATAAAAGAATCTTCGTCTTCAAGTCTTATTTCTAAAAGTCCCTTTGACTGGATTGAGTCTTCAATAAGATGAATTTTCCCCTGATAATTCATGCCCCCTACTTCAATACATTCAAACCTGACGCTGCTACCCCTTAGCTGTTCAGGATTTACTACAATTCTTCTTTCAATCCTATCAAGAAGGCCTTCCTTTTGTTCCAAAGGAATATCCATCTGCATAACCTGCTTTTTCAGTTCGTCAATAATTTTATTCTGCTCTAGCGAAGAAGAAAGCCTATAAGGTGCAGAGGAAATTGAACCTGAGCCATCAAATACTGATACTGAAGATTTTTTTAAAGGCATAAGCGATAGAATTTCTGAATTATTTTCCGGTTCATTTATTTTGCCAATAAAATCCAAGCTGCTTTTTTCAATGACGTTCAGGCCCTCTTCATCATTTGCAAAATTAAGAAGGAATACGCCTTCTGCAATTTCAGCGACAATATATCTGGAAAGCATCCTATCATTGAGAGTCTTCGTAATATTTTCCTTTGAAACTTTTAATACATAACCGTGATATAAAGATGCTGAAGAATATGAGTTATTCCAATCTTCAAGAGAGACTCTTATATTCTGAGGTACAGGATACGATGAATAGGCCTGAAGCTGCTCTTCAATCAAAGAAGGTGTCATGCCGGCATCAAAAGATTTCATTACAGAACGCTTTGAGATTTCAAATTCCAGCGCAGTATCATAATGCCTGATGCTTAAAAATTTTATAAGAGGCAAATACTCATAAAGAGTAAGTCCCGGCAGAACAGTAACGACATAACCTGCATCAATACTCAAAAGATTTTTACCAACAGTTTCAGACATCTTACGCTTTAGAATAGAATCAGGCACATACAATACCTCAGCAGAATCGCTAGCATAAGAGCGTAAAAGACCAAATTCTACACAGGCATCAATCATGCTTTCCATAACAAGTTCTGTCGTCATGTCAGAGGAAGAGCCTTCAGCTCTTGCCATAAGCTGTGCAAAGCGCCCCCCCTTACCAATACTGTCATTACTGCTATTTTCTTTGATAAGAAAAGACAAATTTATAACGGACTGTCTTTCATATCCTCCATAAGGAACTGCATTTAAAGTATCATACAGCAGCTGTGCATTTGCATGCATTGTAGTACGTGAAAAATGGCCGCATGAGGATGCACATAAATAGGCATACTGATACATTTCAGGAAGTTCACTGAATGCACTAAGCCTTTTCCAGTCAACATCTATATTCTTTTCTGCCTGATGAATAAGATTCAAATTACAGAATGCTTTTATTAAAAGTTCAAAAACAGCAATATCAGAATAACCAAATATGTCTGAAAGCTCAGAAGCATTTCTTTTTTTTATGCTTCCATCAGCCTTGCACAAATCAGAATGCATAAAGATATATGAAATAAAAGATCCAAGAAAATTAGGATTAAGCTTTGCCTGATCATATTTTCTTTCTATCTTAACAGAAGGAGGAGGTAACAGCAATTCTACAGGAAGAAGAGGCAATAAGGCTTCTTCAAGAACAGGATTCAGGCGAAGTTCCTTTTTACCGTCTTCGGAATTTGTAAATTCATAAACAAGGAGCCTTTGCATAAGATTTGCAAGGTGTTCTGACAATGACAGTTTTGAAAAGCGGCCGCCGAACATGGAACAGCAATAAGACTCAAGCTTATCCTGGGACACATGAGGTATATACCTGACAGCAGCAAGAAGCTTTAAATCTATATTACATAAAAGGCGGACAAATGAAAGCTGATTTTCTTCTTTACGCAGAAAAGAACTTAATTCTTCTAAAAGGTTCTGCTTATTATATGGAGTTTTTACTTCTCCTAGATACATCCTGATTATATCAAAAAACTGCAGGTCAGGCATTTTTGTAAAACTTTCACGCCAATCAATAATACGCTGTGCCTTAGGTGTAATACTCAAAAACAGCCTCCTTCAATTGACAAAGGTTCATCTAATTCATTTAAGCTTTCACAGTCTGTATAGCGCAATATTCTATAAGAATACCCCTGCTCAGCAAGGAACTTCTGACGGTTTGCTCCAAATTCTTCTTCTACAGTATTTCTTGTTATCAAAGTAAAAAAACGAGAAGTTCTATCTTTAGGACGCAAGATGCGCCCCAGCCTCTGAGCCTCTTCCTGACGGGAACCAAAAGTCCCGCTTACCTGAATTGCCATGCTTGCATCAGGCAAGTCGATTGCAAAATTTGCAACCTTACTTACGACAAGGACTTTTATTACCCCATTCCTAAAATCTGAATAAATAGCATCACGGTCTGCATTAGGGGTTTTACCTGTAATTATCGGAACTTCAAGCAACTTTGAAATTTTTTGCAGCTGATCAATATATTGGCCAATAATCAAAATCTTATCTTCTTTATATTTCTGTACAAGTTCCTGAACTATAGAAATCTTTGAAGGATTTTCACTTGCTATGCGATGCTTTGAGCGCATTCCGGCAACAGCATACTCAACATCCTTATCAGGATTCAAATCAACTCTAAGTTCAATGCACTCAGCAGTTGCTATCCATTTGTTTCGTTCCAGTTCCTTCCATGGAACATCATAACGCTTAGGACCAACTAGAGAAAAAACATTTCCCTCACAACCGTCTTCACGGACAAGAGTTGCTGTAAGCCCCACCCTTCGGACAGCCTGCAATTCTGCGGCAACACGAAATACAGGAGCGGGAAGCATATGAACTTCATCATAAATAACAAGTCCCCAGTTACTCTTTCTGAATAAAGAAAAATGAGGGTAAGGACTTGTCTTATCGGGTCTCCATGTTAAAATCTGATAAGTAGCAACAGTCACTGGCTTTATAGTTTTTTCTTCACCCGTATATTCCGCAATTTGATCTTCAGTCAGCTCTGTCTTATCAAGCAGTTCATCCATCCATTGATGGACAGCAGATATATTTGTAGTGACTATAAGCGTATTTGTTTTTAGCATAGACATAATAAGCATGCCTACAATTGTTTTTCCAGCGCCGCAAGGCAGGACAATAGTTCCAAAGCCTGTTCCTGGCCCCCTATCACCGATAAGTGCTTCGGCAGCACCCTTTTGATAATCCCTTATTGTAAATGGATTTCCTGAAGAAGTTGTTTTACGTAAATTAATTTCAAGAGGCTGCCCGTCAGCCAAAGGAACGTCATCTTTTACAGGCAAGCCAAGCTTTAGCAAATTCTGCTTTACAGTTCCCCTATCCGTAAGGTTTAGCATAAAGCAGTATTTTTTTTCATTTTCTGAAAGAACAGCCTTGCTGCCTGGGACATCCTTATAAGTGCAATTAATAAGTATTTTCTTTGCAAATGGATTGGCATCTATTTCCTTATATATATAAGGCGAAGCAGAAACAAGATATAAATACTCTTCTGCAACTCCATTGCTTTCAATCACTGGACCGGGAACAAGCCTAAGCTTACCAAACCTACCTGCAGTCTCTTCTATCCATACGCAAACTGCCTGAGGAACATCATATCTTGAATATTCATTAAGGACATCTATTGCTTTTTTACTTGTAAACCCTGCACTTGCAGCATTCCACAAGGAAAGAGGCGACAGCTGATATGTATGAAGGTGTTCAGGAGAACGAATTAATTCTGCAAATGGTATAAGACTGTCTGCACACTCCTTGGCACGAGGTGCATGCACATCAAGAAGAAGAGTTCTGTCAGACTGTACAATCAATGGATTATCGCTTTTTGACATAGCATATCATTATACCAAATAATTAAAACTATGCACAGTATCAAGGCTTCTGTATCAGGCCGATTGCGCATGAATAAAAACATAGCATTCCGTTTAATTCATTACTTAAAATATTTTGTACTTGTGAAATATACAAGCGTATAATACAATATAAAAACGAGGTAATTATGGATTTTTTAGATCTTTGTAAAAAACGATATTCAGTACGCAAGTTTTCAAGCAAGGCTGTAGAAGAAGAAAAAATACAGAAAATTCTTGAAGCAGGAAGAATAGCTCCTACTGCAAAAAATACTCAGCCACAGAAAATATTCTACTTAAAAAGTGAAGAAGCCCTGGCTAAAGTAAATGCTGCAACCCCTATGGCTTTTCATGCTCCAGTTGTTTTAATGATTTGCTATGATACAACCCAAAGCTATATTCTGGCTGCAGATACTCATTTTAAGAATTATGACAGTGGAGAAGTAGACACAGCCATAGTCACAACAATGATGATGATGCAGGCTACGGAACTTGGGTTAGGAACCTTATGGGCAAGAGGATTTGACTCACAGAAACTCATAGATGCCTTTAACCTTCCTGAAAACATGCATCCGGTCTGCCTGCTGGACATTGGATATCCTGCAGATGACTGCGTTCCTTCAGAAAGGCACACTCTCAGGAAATCTCTGTCAGAAAACCTTATAGAACTTTAATGCTTTATGGCATTCTGACAAAAATACTTACATCATTCACATTGGTCAAACTGTCCCATTAGTTTTTCCAATATATTTTTAAGGACTGCGGCATCCTCTTTTTCAAGTGAAAAGCAGGATGCCATCCTATTCGGAATTGTGCATGCCCGATCCTTCAAGGCTTCTCCCTTTTCAGTTATCCGTACAATAAGGTTTCTTTCATCATCCTTTGAACGTTCCCGTGATATATATTCCTTGGCTTCCAGTTTTTTCAGCACAGGCGTAAGAGTTCCAGAATCAAGGAAAAGCTTTTTACCCAGTTCCTTTACGTTCATCTGGTGATATTCCCAGAATACCATCATTGTAATGTATTGAGTATACGTTAAGTCAATTTCATCAAGAAAAGGCTTATAACGCCGTACTATTTCCTTTGAACATGCATACAATGGAAAGCATAACTGATTTTCAAGACGAAGACTGTCATATTTTCCGGACATTTCATTCACTTCCTTTATAATAATTTTTCTATTTCTGACTTCATTTCATTTAAATCGGCCGTAGGCTCAAATCGCTTTACAATGCTGCCTTCTCGATCTATAAGAAATTTTGTAAAGTTCCACTTTATGTCACCAGATTTCTTATAATCCCAGTCCTTAAGCTTTAGGAAGGCAGCCATAGCAAGTCCGGCCTTGCTTTTTCCAAAACCTTCAAAAACGGTATTTGAAGTAAGCCACTTAAAAAGAGGCAATGCATTATCACCATTCACGTCAACCTTAGCAAACTGAGGAAATGTAATTCCAAATCGTCCTTTACAGAATGTATGTATTTCTTCATTATCGCCTGGTGCCTGATTACCAAACTGATTGCATGGGAAATCCAGAATCTCAAGTCCCTTATCATGATCTTCTTCATAAATCTTCTGCAATTCCTCATATTGAGGAGTAAAACCGCATCCTGTAGCCGTATTCACAATTAAAAGAACTTTGCCCTTGTAATCTGACATTGACAGTTCTTCACCTTTTCTTGCATTGAATTTGAAATCATAAATACTCATTTGTTACCCCCTAAAGAAGAAAGATAATTTACAGCTGAAAGTGCAGCAACATTGCCTTCTCCTGCTGATTTTATATATTGATACGGCGTGCCCGCTATGTCTCCACATGCAAATAAACCAGGGATATTCGTTTCAAGTTTTCTATTAACAGAGATATGATTATTTTCCATCTGAATTCCCTGAATCAGTTGAGAAGGTGCCACACTATCCCTAAGTATAAATATTCCGTCTGTTACTATTTCTTGATTCTTTAATATCAATTTATTGGCCTTCATTTCACCTTGAATCGAAACTGGAACATCATGTATTACCTTGATTTTATCAGAAACTGAATCAGCAAATGAAACATCTTCTTTATACAAAGGTATATAAGTTACGCTTTGAACAACTTCTGCCAGAAAGGCAGCTTCCTCTTCCTCTTTTTTGCTTGCGGCTATAACTGCAACCGACTTTCCTTTATAAAGAGGAGCATCACATGTAGCACAGTAACTTACACCTCGTCCAAGAAATTCTGACTCACCTGCATAAGGCTTTCCAAAATTTACACCTGTTGCAATAATAACTGTCTTTGACTCAAAGATCTCATTTTTATTTGAAATCATGCTGAAATATTTACCCATTGGATATACAGATGTTATTGATTTTTCAGTAATATCAATTTTCATTTGCTTTAAATGTTCCAGTAACTTTGACTGTAATTCACTACCCTTTATTGCAGGGAATCCAGGATAATTATTTATTTCATGAGCCTTTTCAATTTTTTCACTTAGGCTGGCACTGCCAAAAAGAATTATCTTTTTATTTCTGATTTTTAGAGTGATAGCTGCAGAAACTCCTGCAGGTCCCGTTCCTATTACAGCAACATCATAAAGTTCTGACATAAAGTGCTCCTGTTACAATTGAATTGTGTACAATTTATATATACACTGCTTTATGCTATATGTCAATACATTTTTACAAAATTGAATTGTATACAATATTATTTTCAGTGAAAATTCATTACTGTTATCAGATTAACTATAAAAACAGGATTTAATCATTTATCAGTTACTGAAAATTCACTAAGAGAAGAAATCTTTTTTAATTCATTAATTAAATCTGTAAAATCATCCTTACTAGGAGATTTTACAATATAGCGCAATATTATCTGGTTGCTTGCCATTATGCGGCTCATATTCAAGTCTTTTACTATAAAACCATGCCTTTCAATCGTTTCTTTGACCTTTTCCATGTCAATATCTTCATTATCATATATGATATGCAAAGTCTTATTTTTTCCAGCCGGAAAGAATTTATCCTCGACCTTTTCAAGAAAAAGAAGGAGAAAAACAGCAATAATAAGTATAAAAGCTGCTTCTGCATAAAGTCCAACTCCTATTGCAGTACCGATAGCTGCAGTTGTCCATATAATTGCAGCAGAAGTAAGTCCCTTTACATTGAGTCCCTGATGAAGGATTGCACCACCGCCAATAAAGCCTATTCCGCTTACTACACCTGCAATTATACGGGTTGGATCTCCTCCGTAAAACCCCTTTGCAACCTGAATTTCTGTCAGAGCATAAGAGATTACAGACCATAGGGAAGAAGAAACACTGATAAGAACGAGAGTCCTCATTCCTACAACTTGATTACGAGTCTTTCGCTCAAGACCCATTACGATTCCTGCAATCACACTCAAAAAAAATTTTAGAAAGCATTCTTTAATAAAATCATAATCCAATATCATATTATTTTTTTCCAAATGGCAAAGAAATTTTTCTAGATGAAATCTTCGAACCTGCCTTAATCCAATTCAAAGATTTTTTTGCATCCATAGGTACACCGGAACTTTCAGCACTGTCAATATAAGTTCCCAGCCATCTGCCAAACTCTACATCACTGGCAGAAACATCTATGGAATTATCTCCCCTAACAAGATATATATTTACATAAGATTGATTTCCATATAATGCTGCAATGTTTTCTGCAAAAGCCATGAATGCAGCAGCAGCAGAAGCGACTACAGGAGATGCTATAGAACTAATTCCATTCCGGACAGCTGGAGATCTTAACGTATCTGCATTGCTGGGTGTTTCCTTTATTAAAAAAATTAGAGAACCTGGATTTGTTTCTGAGTTTTTCAGTTCAAACCTAGAAAGGATTTCAAGAGCAAGGCTTTGATATGGAAGGATTAGTTCATCACACCCTCGTATGCATTCCTGAGTATTCATTCTCTGTTCAAGAGAGGCATACCATTCTTCATCAAAAAAAAGAATAGCTTCGTCCATTCTTCCAAACATACTTTCAGTAGCAAGAATAATAGTTCTTGAAGATATTGGAGACGTTTTATTCCATTCCACGATAGAAATTCCAGAAGCTTCACTTATCTGCTGAATCTTATCGGAATCATCTTCTTCATCTTCCTGCTTTTCGATTTCCGGACCAGAAATAGATATATTACGTCCTGCCATAGAAAATCCGTCTGCAAATTTGCTTCCGGCTGGCATTTCTTTTCCTGCTATAAGTGCCGTTTTAGCCATATTGTAGATTATATCATACTCTTTATACTTTGCAAACAAGTCTTACAATGATATACTTTATACCTATGAAACTTTGGCTAAAATATTTAATTGGTGCTATATTAGGAGCTGCAATCGCCCTTATAATTCCACCGCAAAGCAATCAAGCACAAGCCGTACTTGATTTCCTTGTAGAATTTATCATCAGATTCGGCCGCTATGCACTGCTGCCGCTTCTGTTTTTTTCAATTACAACAGCATGCTTCAAGCTGAGGGATCAGCGCCTCATGCTAAAGACAGGACTGTGGATATTCATAACTATAATTATTTCAACAGCATTCCTGGTTACACTAGGCCTTGGATCAGCACTAATCATAAAGCCTCCAAGAATTCCAATGACAATAGAAAAGATAAATGAAATTCCTACTTTAGACCTAAAGGAAATTCTGTTTAAGATTTTTCCTTACTCTGGATTTGCTTCACTTTTAAATGACAGTTTCCTATTACCATGCTTTATATTTGCAGGACTAGCAGGAGCAGGAGCTGCAGATGACCAGTCAGCCTCAAAGTCCGCCATGTCATTTTTTACATCTGTAAGTAAAGTATGCTACATTGTCATGAGCTTCTGCACAGAACTTCTTGCAATAGGAATGATAGCCCTTACATGCCGATGGGCATTATCCTTTATTTCATTGCAGGCATTACATGTATTTACGCCACTATTCGCGCTTCTTGGAATCCTTCTTGCAATAACCGCTTTAATAATTTATCCGCTTATAATACGACTTGTATGTCATGACACCCATCCATACAGGGTTTTGTACGCAAGCATTGCACCTACAGTACTTGCATTTTTTAGTGGCGATACAAACATAACCCTTCCCTTATTAATACGTCATGGAAAAGAAAGTCTTGGCATACGGCACAGAATAAATGCTGTAACATATCCTCTATTCTCGATATTTGCACGAGGAGGAGCTGCATTAGTAATATCTGTATGTTTCATAGTAATACTTAGAACATATTCTCTGCTGGAAATAAAGCTATCATCTATAATTTGGATTGGATTAATGTCTTTTTTAATTTCATTCGTACTTGGAGAACATTCCAGCGGTGGAGCATACTTAGCAATTACAATATTATGCATTATGTATGGCAAAGGATATGAATCCGGATATTTGCTGCTAAGAGATGCAGCTCCAATACTAGGAGCCTTTGCAGCAGCATTCGATGCTCTGACTGCCATGTTCGGCAGCTATATAGTTGGCATAAAAACACAGACTGTCATACATCAAGAATTAAAACGATTTATTTAATCTATTCAAAAGATATGTCGCTTTCCTGCCAGTCGTAAATGCAGAGTTTTCCGCTAAGGCTGGCAGAAGCTTGAATAGACTTATCATTATTAATATATATCACTGGAATATCTATCATAGAAGAATATTTTTCAAATCCCATAAGAAAACTAATAGTACTTAAAGCATCAGCATCTACAGAATGGTTTTCTGGAGCAACAACTGTTACACTGCTCCACTCCCGCATCGCAGGATACCCTGTCCGTACATCAAAAATATGATGATACCTAAGACCTTCTTCTTCAAAAAAACGTTCATAGACACCACTAGTAACAACTGTGCTGCTGGAATCCTGCGAAAGAACTAGAGCTGGAGTTCCCTGAGGCTCAAACGGATTTTTTATTCCTATATTCCACACCCCTCCATTTTTCTTTTTTCCAAAAACACATACATTGCCGCCTAAATCTACGATAGCACTCTTTACCTTAAACTCTTTTAAGATTTCTGTAATTTCATCTGCTGCAAAACCTTTTGCAATGCCTCCTAAATCAAGAGACATTCCTTCTTTCTCCAAAAAAACAGAAATGTCATTAGCAGATTCTTTTACAATAACCTTCTTCCAGTCTACCAACTTCAAGACTGTCTCTAATTCTTTATCTGAAGGGACTTTCGCATGGTCAGTATTTATACCCCACAGCTTTACTAACGGACCAATAGTAGGGTCAAAAAGACCGTCAGAAAGCTCTGCATAATACAAAGCTTTATTTAATACAAAAAGAAAATCTGAATTTACAGTAACACTATTTTTGCCAGCAGAAGCATTTACCTGTGCAATTAAAGAGTCACTTCGATTTACATTGAATAAGGCATCTATTTCTCTAAGTCTTTGAAAAATGCAGTCATACAGTTCTTCAGTTCCACCGTCAAATGCATTTACAGAACATACAGTACCTATGACATTCTCCACCCTAGGTCCTGACACTCTATTCTTGCAGCCTAATAATATAAATACAAAATGAAATAATGCTAGAAAAATAAAATGAGAAGCACAGGGTTTCATACAGGAACACTCCATTTGATTTCAGGATTTGCCGCTCTCATGCACTCAAATAAATCATGAAGGGCCTCATTTTCAGCAGAATCAGGAAAGGGTACCGAAATTCTTTCTTGATCAGTAACAACATACCATCGCCAGTGCCCTAGTCGCAAAGTTCTTATATATAGCCGTTCTACTTTACGTATATCTTTATATGCAATTGAATAGCGAGTAAAAACATTGCGGACATTCATGCTCTCGCTGTCATAAGAAATATCTATTTTAAATTCCATTATGCCAGAAAAAAACAGCAACACCGTAAACAATGCAAACAGCATAAATAGCATGACATTGTTGCCAATGCATAGGCATAATGCTGCCATTATGCCCATGACAATGCCAAATATAAAATCTGCAATGCTACGGTATATGTTTTCTTTTTCCAGCCAGATGTGCTTCATTACACAAGTATATCTTAAGCTTCTTTTTCCGTACAGATAATATGCAAGTCTTTCAACTGCTGATCATCTACAAAACTTGGACAGTCATCCATTGGGCTTGCAGCCAGATTATTCTTAGGAAATGCAATCACCTCATGGATAGATTCTTCATGGCGCATAAGCATGACAAGACGATCAAGTCCAGGTGCAATACCACCATGAGGAGGAGCACCAAATTTAAATGCCTGAACAAGGAAGCCGAATGCTTTTTCTGCACGCTCATTAGAGTATCCTACAATCTTAAAGATTCTCTGCTGAAGGGCAGGATCATTAATACGCATAGATCCCGAAGCAAGCTCATATCCATTAAGAACAAGGTCATAAAGGTCGCCCTTGACGCTACCAGGATCAGATTCCAAAGTATCCCAATATTTTTTCTGAGGAAGAGTAAACATATGATGTTCTGTTTCCCAGTGATTTTCTTCTTCATTCCATGCAAAATAAGGGAAGTCAATAATCCATGCAAAGTGGAATTCATCTTTAGGATTATAAAGGTTCAAATCTTTTCCAAGCTGCTTACGGACTGCACCAAGAGCAACGCATGCAACCTGCCATTTTTCATCGCTTACAAACAGCAGCAGGTCATTCTTTTCTGCACAAAGCTTAGAGCATATATCACTCTCTTTTCCGGCATAGAACTTACTTATTCCGCCTTCAAATTTACCTTCTGCATTGACCTTCATCCATGCAAGGCCTTTTGCATGATTTATTTTTGCAACAGACTCAAGAGCTTCAATCATCTTGCGGCTGTACTTGTCTGCAACATTCTTTACAACAAGAGCCTTCAATCCAGAACGCTTGTGACGTGGTATACTGCTGTCTGCATTTTCTGCACCAGCTTTAAATGCCGCAAAGTCACTTAATCCAGCCATAAAGGCAGCATCCTGCATTTTAAGATCAAAACGAAGATCTGGCTTGTCGCTTCCGTACAAGTCAAATGCATCATCCCATGTAATGCGGTCAAAGTGGGCCGGCAAGTCATAGTTCATCGTTTTCTTAAAGATATGCCCCATAAGGCCTTCTGTTGTTTCCAGGACTTCCTCGCGGTTTGTAAATGAAAGCTCCATATCAATCTGCGTAAATTCAGGCTGACGGTCCCCACGGGCATCTTCATCACGGTAACAGCGGGCAATCTGGAAATATTTATCAAAGCCAGATACCATCAAGAGCTGCTTGTAAAGCTGCGGACTCTGTGGCAATGAATAGAATTTTCCAGGATGAACACGACTAGGAACAAGGTAATCACGAGCTCCTTCCGGCGTTGACTTTATAAATGTAGGCGTTTCAATTTCAAGGAAGCCTTTCGAAGTAAGGTATTCACGCGTTGCAAAAGTAACATTAGAACGCAAGATTATATTCTGCTGCATTGGAGCACGGCGCAAGTCAAGGTAACGATACTTTAAGCGCAAATCTTCATTTGGCAAAACGATTGAACCGTCTTTCTGGCGAACTTCTTCAATAGAAAATGGAAGTTCCTGTGAAGCTGTAAAGATTTCAATTTCCTTTGCTTCTACTTCAACTTCACCGGTTGCCATGTCCTTGTTGATATCTTTTTCACTACGAGCAATTACAACGCCTTCAACAGCAATACAGTATTCACTTTTAAGTGACGCAGCAATCTTTTTTGTTTCATCACCGGCTTTGTCACCAACCACAACCTGTGTTATGCCGTAACGGTCGCGGAGACTTATAAAATTTAGTCCTCCCAGATTGCGGGAGCGACTGACCCATCCATTTAACACTACGGTCTTGCCTACATCAGAGGCGCGAAGGTCTCCGCAGGTAACCGTTCTCTTAGAGTTTTCCATAAGTCTAGTATTTTACTGAATAACAGGTATTTACTCAATAAGAAAATACTTCTAACACCCGATAATGTGCTTTACACTTTTTCTGCAATGTACATTACACTTTTTGGTAAAAGCGTTATACAGTTTTCCGTTATAATGCTCTACACTTTTTCGGTATAACGTTATACACATTTTGAGTAAAGCATTATACACTTTCTTGATAATGTACATTATCGAAAAGTAAAAGTAAAAAATTGACTTTTACACTTGACTATTTTTCTTAAAATTGCAATAATATGCACATAGACAAAGACGTCTTGAATATTTATTCAAGGCGTCTTTTTTTATTTCGGGTTTATAATTGTGAAACCCGAAAAACGACTGAGTCAAGGCCTTGAGCGAAGCGTGCCTTGACCAGACGTATTTCTGACAAAGGTGTCATTTCCGTAGGGGGAACTGGCACCTTTTTTATTTTCAGGAGGATTTATGGACTCTGTCTGGGGTGTATGGTACTTGATTGGCGCTGCACTGGTATTTTTTATGCAGTGTGGCTTTGCAATGGTAGAAACAGGATTTACAAGAGCAAAAAATGCAGGAAACATCATTATGAAAAACCTTATGGATTTTTCTATTGGTACTCCTATGTTCATGTTTCTTGGATTCGGGCTAATGATGAGCGAAAATTATTTGTTCGGAATAATCGGAAGACCAGATTTACAGCTTTTTACAAATTTCGAAAGTCTGGACTGGTCCAGTTTCGTATTCAACCTAGTCTTCTGCGCAACGGCAGCAACAATCGTCTCCGGAGCAATGGCAGAACGGACAAAATTCAGTGCATACTGCATTTATTCAGCAATTATTTCAGCTATTGTTTATCCTATAGAAGCAGGATGGGTATGGAATCCTAATGGATGGCTTGCACAGATGGGCTTTACAGACTTTGCAGGATCTGCTGCAATTCACTCTGTCGGAGGATGCGCTGCTTTGATTGGCGCAATCTTCCTAGGACCAAGAATTGGAAAGTATACTTATGGAAAAGACGGAAAAGTTACTGCAGTACACGCATTTCCTGGTCACTCACTTCCACTTGGAGCTCTCGGAACTTTTATCCTATGGTTTGGATGGTACGGATTTAATGGAGCTGCATGCGTTCAAATGTCAGGAATAGGAGGACTTGCTGCAGTATTTACAACAACTACAATAGCTCCAGCAGTAGCATGCGTTACAACAATGATATTTACATGGCTAAAAAATGGCAAGCCTGATGTCTCAATGACATTAAATGCCTCTCTTGCAGGGTTAGTAGCCATTACAGCACCATGTGCTACTACAGATGCACTTGGAGCTTTGATTATAGGTATTGTAGCAGGAATCATAGTTGTCCTTGTAGTTGAGCTTCTGGATTTAAAACTTCACATAGACGATCCAGTCGGTGCTGTAGCCGTACATCTTGCAAACGGTATATGGGGAACTCTTGCATGCGGACTGTTTAACTGCGGACAGGCTTGCAAAGAAGCAGGTACGCTAGGTCTGTTCTACGGAGGTGGATTCCATCAATTAGGAGTTCAGGCACTCGGAGAATTTGTAATCCTGTTATGGACAACAGTTACAATGATCATAACTTTCTTCCTTATTAAAAAAATCCATGGCCTTCGTGCAAGTGCAGAAGAAGAAATCATCGGACTTGATAAACTGGAACATGGAATTGAATCAAGTTATGCAGGATTTGCAACGGTTCTTACCGGAGAAGAAAAGAAGGAAGTTGCTGAAATTTCTGGCCAGAGTGCAAGTGTCGAAAATGCAGTACCAGTTGCAGATTACTCAAAATACACTCCAAATAAAACCGCCAGCGGAGAAGCAACGTTCAAAAAAGTTGTCATAGTTACTCGCCAATCTAAGTTTGAAGAACTTAAGAGTGCTTTGAATGATATAGGTTTAACCGGCATGACCGTTACAAACGTTCTTGGCTGTGGCGTACAGCATGGAAAAACAGAAAAATATCGTGGAGTACCTCTAGATATGACTCTTTTACCAAAAATAAAAGTCGAAACCGTTGTTTCAAAAATACCTGTAGATATGGTTATAGAAACCGCTCAAAAAGTCTTGTATACAGGTCACATTGGTGATGGTAAGATTTTCGTGTACAATGTAGAAAAAATAGTAAAGGTCAGAACTAGAGAACAGGGATTTGATGCCTTACAAGACTAAGATTAAAAAATAATAGCATAAACCGTCCTTGAAAGTTCAAGGACGGTTTTTATTTACGGAAAAAAATACTCAACTCTAAAAAAATCATAATTTTTCCAAAAACATCTAAACTAAACAGGAAAAAAACTGTATAGTATCAAAAGTTAGCAATTACTAACTTAATAAGGAGTAAATATGGACTTGGCAGAAATAGATGAAAATGGAAAAGGACTGCTTTTTTTTGGAACAACTACTGTAGAAAAAATTGAAAAAATTAAGGGACAGCCTAATGTCTATCTGCTTGAAACCACAGCTGTTCTTGAAAGAACGACACAGGTTACCCCAAAAGCAGGACAGTTTTATCTTATAAGAAGTGCAAAATCAGATGTAAATTATAATCGTCCTATAAGCGTATACCATTCTGAAGACAGAATTAATGCAGATGGTAAAAAAGAAATTACAATTCAATTTATGATATTGGAAAAAGGGAGAGGAACTCAGGAACTTTGCCATCTTTATATTGGGGAGGAAATGAGAATTATAGGACCGCTAGGGACCTCCTGGCCTGAACCTGAAGCCGAGGAAAAAGGTAAAGTTTGTATTGTAGGAGGAGGAATAGGAGTTGCTCCCGTTGCAAATTTCGCATCTACCCTTCCAGATCAGTCCTATGACTTCTATGCATGCTTTAAAAGCGGTTCCTACGGCCTTGAACACGTTCATGCAAAAGACCTAAAAATAACTACAGATGACGGATCCGTAGGAATTAAAGGAATGCTTCCTGCAGCTCTTTCAAAGGAAGCCGTACAGGCTGCTGGATATAAGGTAATATATGCATGCGGACCTACTCCGGCACTAAATTACGTAAAAAATCTTGCTGCAGAACTGGGCATTAAATGCTGGATAAGCATGGAACACAGAATGCTGTGTGGACTGGGAGCCTGTCTAGGATGCACTATAGAAACATCTCAGGGCCTAAAAAGAGTTTGCAAAGACGGACCTGTTTTTGATGCAACTATCCTTGACTTTCCAAAACCCGCTCCAAGGAGACCGCCTCTTGCAGCAGATGCAGAGCCAGATATCAGCGTTGATATTGCAGGAGTTCATTTTGAAAACCCAACAATTGCAAGTGCAGGAACATTTGCATTCGGACAGAATTTCAGGGGATTATCAGATGTAAGGGCCTGGGGAGGAATTGCATCAAAAGGATGCACTTTTGAACCTAGAATTGGAAACAAAGGAGAACGAAGTCTTGAAGTTGCAGGTGGAAACATGAATTCCATAGGACTCCAAAATCCAGGAGTTCCAACATTTATAAAAGATCTTCTGCCAGGAATGCTTAAGCTAGGTCCTGTGGTAATTGCAAACCTTGCAGGAAGTGACATTGAGTCTTATGTAGAAGGTGCAAAACTTTTAGATAAAACAGATTGTGCCATGATAGAGCTTAACATCAGCTGTCCTAACGTAAAGGCAGCAGGACTGGCATGGGGACTAAGTGCAGAAACGGCATATTACTGTGTATCTGCAGTCAGAGCCGTAACAGCAAAACCCCTTATGGTAAAGCTTTCTCCAAATGCACCTGATAACAGACCTATTGCCATTGCATGCATTAAAGCTGGAGCAGATGCAATAAGCTTAATTAATATGGTTCACGGAGTTGCCATCGATATAGATAAAGGCAAGCCTTTCTTTAATAATGTACATGCCGGTTATTCAGGACCAGGATTAAAGCCTCTTGCATTACGCATTGTATATGATGTCATTGAAGAAATTAATAAGCTTCCTCCAGAAAAAAGAGTTCCTGTTGTCGGTATAGGAGGCATTTCTACATGGCAGGATGCGGTAGAATTCATTATGGCTGGAGCCCATGCAATTGAAATTGGCCAGGCAAAGTTTACAAATCCAGATGTAGCATTTGATGTTGTAAAAGGACTAAAGGCATTCATGAAATCTCACGGATATAAAAACCTTGAAGAAATGAGAGGCATTGCTCAGGTAAAACATATTTCAGATACAGGTTCAGGCGATGAAAGGACTCATTATGCAGAATTAAAGAATATGATTCTTCAGGACAAGCCTATAGTTCCGAATATTTCTGGAAGTAATGTTTGAAAAATATCTTTATTTACATCAATGGCTCAAACATATTATAATATAGTAAATGCAGTTTATTGATTTTCATACACATATATATCCAGAAAAGATTGTAATGCACGCCACAGAATACCTAAGTTCTACATTCGGCAAAGATGCCGAATGGCCAGGCAGTGCTGAAAATCTTTTAATTTTCGGCATGGCTGCAGGCATTTCAAAATTTGTTACGCTTCCTGTAGCCATGAAGGAAAGTCAAGTACGAAGAATAAATGAATTTATTATAAAAGAAGCATCTCAATATGAACAGATAATTCCTTTCGGAGCCCTTCATGCAGACCAAAAAAATATAATGGAAGAAATCGATTTTATAAAAAGCTCAGGAATGAAAGGAATAAAAATCCATCCAAATCAACAGGGCTTTCCTATTGACGATGAGCGCCTGTTTGATGCATATACATATCTTTCAGAATTAAGCATTCCTGTACTGTTCCATTGCGGAGACTTACACTCAGACCTATCAAATCCTCCAAGACTCAAAAAAATTATAAAAATGTTCCCTAAGCTAAAAATTGTTGCTGCTCACTTTGGAGGATGGCAAGTCTTCGATCAGGCTTATGACATGCTCCGAAAAGAAAACATTCATTTTGACATGTCAAGTTCTATGTACCTTATGGGATTAAGGAAAACAGCAAAGTTTATACGCCATTACGGTGCTGATAAAATATTCTTTGGAACAGACTTTCCTCTGTGTGACCAGTCTGCAGAAATTGAGCGATTCTTAATGCTGGAAATACCAGACGACGATAAGGAAAAAATCGCATACAAAAATGCGGAAGAATTTCTTGATATTTGACTAAAAATATATATAAGTATACTATAGACATCATAACCGGGGTGGTTTTGCAAAGACAAAGCCTGAGATTACACCCGCAGGAAATTCCGCATGGAATTTCAAACCTGATCCGGATAATACCGGCGGAGGAAGGTATGAAATTTAATAAATTTATTTCACCTGCTATTTTTGTTTTATTATGTTCTTTTGCAGTAATTAGCTG
>JAILPY010000020.1 GCA_024699235.1 Treponema sp.
GCCATTGAAAGTAATGTCCGAATGAATTTCATCCGAAACAACAAGAACCTTATGTCGCAAACAGATTTGTGACAAGCGTTCAAGTTCTTCTTTTTTCCAGACCCTTCCTCCCGGATTGTGAGGAGAACACAAAATAAACAGTTTTACTTTTTCTGAAATTATTTTATTTTCAAAATCGTCAAAGTCAATTTCATAATGTCCGTTTTTCAAAACAAGAGGATTATTCACAACGATGCGGTTCAAAGCTTTTATTGTGTTGAAAAATGGATAGTATACAGGCTTTTGAATGAGGACGCCTTCTCCTTCCTTTGTAAAAGCCTTTATTGCACAGGCAATGGCAAATACAACTCCAGGAGTGTTTACAACCCATTCATCTTGAACTTCAAAATTATGACGCTTCTTAAACCAATTTTTTACGGCTGTGTAATAACGGCTGTCCAAAAGACTATAACCGAAAATTCCATGTTCAACACGTTCCTGCAAAGCTTTTTGAATGCATGGGGCTACTTTAAAATCCATATCGGCAACCCAAAGGCTTATGGCATCCAAAGGCTTATGGCGTCTTTCTGCAAGGTCATATTTTATTGCGAAGGTATTTTTACGGTCTACAACAGAATCAAAATCGTATTTCATTATGCCTCCATTGCTTGTGCTAAATCTGCAATTAAATCATCTGCCGACTCTATTCCTACAGAAAATCGGAGAGTAGCATTGGTAATTCCGTTTTTTAGACGGATTTCTTCTGGAACATCTGCATGTGTCTGCGTAACAGGATACGTTATAAGACTTTCAACTCCACCAAGGCTTTCTGCAAACTGAATAAGGCGAACTTTATTCAATATAGATTTTGCTTTGGCTTCATCCGTAACGTTAAAAGTAATCATTGCTCCAAAACCCCTAGCCTGCTTTTTCTGAATTTCATAGCCAGGATGAGAAGGAATTCCCGGGTAAAGAACTTTTGTAACGCATTTCTGTTTTTGCAGCCATTCAACTATTTTTTTTGCATTTTCCTGAGCTTTTTCCATGCGAACAGCTAAGGTTTTAATTCCACGAAGAGTAAGCCAGGAGTCAAACGGTGCAAGACCTGCACCTGTTGTTTTTATGAGGAATCTAAGTTTTTCCTGAATATCAGCTCTGTTTGTTATGATAAAACCAGCAAGAGTATCATTGTGTCCAGCCAAATACTTTGTACCTGAATGAATAACAATGTCAGCTCCTAAATCAAGAGGGGTTTGAAAATAAGGAGACATAAAAGTATTATCAACAATCAGGATTATGCCGTGTTTTTTTGCAATGGCAGAAACTGCGGTAATATCCGTTACGTTCATCATTGGGTTTGTAGGAGTTTCAATGTAAATAGCTTTAGTCTTAGGAGTAATAAGACTTTCAATATCTGCATTTGAGCAGTTTACACGTGTAAAAGTGAGTCCATTCTTGTTTGAAACATTATCAAACAATCTTATTGAACCTCCGTATAAATCACTGTCTGCAATTATGTGATCACCAGGAGAAAACAATTCCATTATTAATGTGATTGCAGCCATGCCACTTGAAAGTGCAAGTGCATCAATTCCATTTTCAAGTTGACATACAATTTTTTCCAACTGCTCTCTAGTAGGGTTTTGTAAACGACTATAATCAAACCCCGTACTCTGTCCTACTGCTGGGTGGGCGTAGGTTGCAGTCTGATAAATTGGAAAACTTACAGCTCCGTAGTGATTACACCCATCTTCATCTTTATTTTCTAAATGCGAACATTTTGATTCAAAACTTAAAGCCATGCTACTCCTCCTGAATGATTTTTTACCTGTACATATTTGTGGAAAGATATTTAAAGGCATTGTCTGCAAGAATTACAATAATATTTTTTCCTTTTGCCTCAGGGCGTTTTGCAACCTGCGTTGCAGTCCAAAGAGCAGCTCCTGCCGACTGTCCCACAAAGAAGCCTTCCTGCTTTACAAGTTTACGTCCTGTTTCGTATGCATCTTCCGCAATAACATCAAAACATTCATCATATTCTGTATGGAAAATCTTAAAAAGTTCAGGAACTTTATCATCTGGAACTCCGTTAAATTTTAATACGCCATCAATTGTATTACGCTCCGGGAACTCTGGATTTTTCAAAGACTGAACAGCAGGCTGTGCACCAATTATCTTTACATCAGGATTCTTTTTTCTGAAAAATTCTGTAAGTCCAGAAAGAGTTCCTCCTGTTCCTACAAGCTGAACAACATAGTCAACCTTTCCACCTGTAGCTTCCCAAATTTCAGGACCAGTGCCTTTAATGTGAGCTTCAGAGTTTGCTCTGTCTCCACACTGGTTAAGGTAATACCAACCATTAGACTTTGCAAAATCGTTCATAACTTTGTAAAGACCTGCAAGAGAAAGTCCTGTTTTAAGCATTTCTGCAAAACCTGGAACATCTGTAACCTGCAGCAGTTCTGCCCCTAAAGCTTTTAAAATCTGAGAACGTTCAACAGAAACCTGTGGCTGAATGACTGCAACAAATTTGTAGCCCTTTGCATTTGCAAAAGTAGCTTCTCCAATTCCTGTATTACCACTTGTGTAATCAATTAAAGTCATTCCAGGCTTTATGTCTCCGCGCTTTTCAGCCTCTTCAATAATGTTTAGTGCAGCCCTGTCCTTTACGCTTCCAGAAGGATTAAAGTATTCAAATTTACCTAGAATATTAGCTTCAAGATTTTCAAGTTTTTCATATCTGTGCAGTCGAACTAGAGGCGTATTGCCAACAAGTTCTGCAATTGAATTATAAATTTTTGCCATAACATTCTCCTTCTTTATTTAAAGTAACTATACTCAATCAGCTCAATGAGCCGCTCATTTTTTTCTGCTGCTGCAAGAGAAAGCAATGCCCATGCATTCCCTGCAGTTCCAATATAAAGTCCTGTATATGAGTGCACATCGGAAGGAATAGTTCGCCACCATGCCCCGCTCCATCTTCTGATTGCTTTTTGATGATAGATGTCTCCATCAGCATCTTCTACAAAAGATTGTCCCACAACGGTTTTTGCAGCTCTTTTTGCATAATCCAAGAATTCAGGATCCTTAGTAAGCCTATACACAGATACAAAATGTTCCACCAATCCTGGTGTACCGCAACATAAAGCCTGACTTTGCCAGTAACCGCGACTGAAAATCTCAGGAGCTCCTGCCTTGATTATTCCACGGCTAAGTTTAAGGACCCAGTCCAAATAATTTTTGTCACCGGTAATTCTGTAGAGCGACTGAAACAATATTGAAGTTCCAGCAGGACCATGGCATGTGCTCAAGTAATAAAATTCTGTAGAAGGACCTCTTTCAAGACTGTCAAGATATGGAACAAGCACTGCATTTTCATCACCAACGGCAATACCTTCTATATATTTAGCAGCTTCTCTTGCTGCATCCAAAAACCTTTCATCACTTGTTAAATTGTACAGAATTGTAAAAATCCACCCGACGCCGCTTGTACCATGAGCATGATTTACCCAAAAGACATCTTTTGGAAAATCTATTATCGTAAGGTCAACTACATTCCAGTAAGTTCCACCATTGGGAGCCTGCTTTCCCTTTGAAAGCAAAAAATTACCGAAGTTCTTTGCAGCGTCAATATATCTATCATCTTTTGTAAGTTTATAAATTGAATAAAGGTATGTAATAAATCCTGCATCGCCACACAAATCATTCTGTTCGCTCCAATAAATTCCTTCATCAGATTTTTTTGCCACAGAAAGCAAGTCATCGGCAACTTTAACAGCATAATCTTTATAATTCTTATTACCAGTAAGTTCAAATAATTTAAGAATAAGATATGCACTTCCTGTAGGACCATTATAATAACCGGCAGCCCAACCAGGCATGTTTTTTACATGTACAAGCTTTGAAGTTCCCGCTGCCTTTGAATTTAAAGTACGATCATAAAACGAAATACCCTCATCAGTCTCAATAATGTGTTTTGCAGCAGATTCTGCTTCTTTAAGATATTCAGAATTTTTTGTTACCTGATATAGGCGAAGGTAAAAAAGTCCTACTCCGCTTGAACCGCCGTAAAGAGACTTTGGCGTGAGCATTGGATAATCAGAAAAATCTTCTTTTGAGTCAGGACTTTGAGACCAGACAGTTCCTGACATACCAGTAATCCTAGCTGTTTTAATCCATGCAGCAGCCTGTTCCGCAAATTTTATATAATCAGACGGTACATAATCTTTAAAGAGTATATTCTCAGACATAATATTCTCCTTTATGGAAATTTAAATTGAGATAAAAATAAAAATTAATTATTTTGCTGAAAGACTTTCAGCTTAGAATTGACACCAGAGGCACATTCGTCCGTTGCGGAAATTTTCACGGACTAATTTTTCAAAGTAGATTTCCATATTGTGCCTCCTTGTTAGATATATTATTCCTACTAAAATACTAGATAAAAGATACATCCAAATACCTATTATGTCAATGGGTAAATTAAATTTTTTCAGATTAAGGCAATCAGGCAAATATTAAATGTTATATTCTGCTTCCTGTATCTTACCTCCAAGATCCAGAACTTCCAAAATCTTGTTACGGTAAAGTGTAAACGTGTCCTGTACACGGATTCTTGGATGAGGAAGATTAATATCTATAACAGCTTCCACACGACTAGGACGAGCACTCATGACAACAACTTTGTCACTCATATAAATTGCTTCATCAACGTCATGAGTAACCATGATCATTGTCATGTCATTTTCATTTTTTATGCGAAGAATTTCATCTTGTAAATTCATTCTTGTAAAAGCATCCAAAGCTCCCAAAGGTTCATCTAAAAGAAGAACCTTTGGATGACCAACAAGAGCACGTGCAAGGGATGCCCTCTGCTGCATTCCTCCTGAAATCTGATGAGGATAAGAATTTTCAAAGCCTCTAAGTCCTACAAGATTTATAATGTCTGTTACATCCTGTTTTTTTTGTTTATAGATTTTTCGAGCTTTTAGTCCGAAAGAAACATTTTCCTTAACAGAAAGCCAAGGAAAAAGATTAGAGCCTTGAAATGCAAAACCTCTATCGCTCCCAGCTTTCAGGATTTTTTCGCCATCAAGAAAAACGGAACCAGAAGAAGATTTTTCAAGACCACCAATAATGCGGAGCAATGTTGATTTTCCACATCCAGAAGGTCCTATCAAACTTACAAAGGTTCCAGGAACGATATCGAGAGAAAAATCATTTAATACTTTAACATCATCAAAACTTTTATTTACGTTCTGAATTTTTATGTTTCCAAGCATATTGCCTCCGCTTTATTTTTTAATCTTCAAAAAGTGTTGTACTCAAATAGCGCAAACCTGTATCTGGGAATACAACAACAATATTCTTTCCGCTGAATTCTTCTTTCTGTGCAATTTTTGTTGCACCCCAAAGAGCTGCACCACTTGAATTTCCAACAAGAACACCATCTGTCTTTGCCACTGTACGAGCAGCTTCAAAAGCACCATTAGGATCTGCAACAAAAACTTCATCAAAAACTTTTTTTGACAATACATTATTTTCCCTCAAACTTGGAGGAATGCGTTCTGCAGGAACATCTGTAAAATTGTGAATTCCTGTAAGCTTTGTATCATCCGCAGCAGGTTCAACGGCAAAAATTTTAACATTGCTACTCTGTTCGTGAATATAATCAGCAATACCTCTGATTGTTCCTGCTGTTCCAACACTAGCAACTACGGCAGCAAGATCACCTTCTGTATCTTCCCAAATTTCTTTTCCTGTTGTGTCATGATGTGCTGTAGGATTAAGAGGATTAAGCATCTGGTCAACAAAATAAATGCTATCGCCAGCGGCTTGCCTGTCGCGGATGTGCTGCTTTAAGATGTTTGTTGCAGCAACAAAGTCATTATTAGTAGCTTTGAGAGCATCCTGCAATTCTGGCACATCTCCAATCTTTGTAACATTTGCACCAAAAGCTTTCATAACCTGCAAGCGCTCTTTACTTACACCTTCCTGCAAATATATCTGTACTTTATAGCCTTTCATTGCACCAATTGCACTTACTGCAATACCTGTGTTTCCACTGGTATATTCAATGAGTGTAGTCTTTCCAGGAATGATTTTTCCAGCTTTTTCAGCCTCTTCAATTATTCTAAGGACAATTCTATCCTTAATGCTTCCAATTGGGTTGAAATATTCAACCTTTGCAAGAAGATGAGCTTTTAAGCCAAGTTTTTTTTCGTATCCGCTAAGTCTGACCAACGGAGTGTGTCCCACAAGCTCGGTAAGTGAATTGTGAATTTTTTTTGCCATATCATTCCCCTTATTAATTTAAATATAAAATATCATCACACAGTCCAAGGACTGTTTCATCATGGGTTACAAGAATTACCGTTTTTCCCATATTTGCAAGCTGCTTGAAAATGCTGATAATTTCTTTTGCTTGACTCTTGCTGACGGCATCAGTCGGTTCGTCTGCGACAATAATTTCTGGCTCATTTATAAGAGAGCGAGCAATAAGAACACGTCGGTTTTCACCACCAGAGAGAAAAGACGGATACATTTCGGAAAGCTTTTCTATTCCAAAATCTGCAAGAATTTTTTTTGCGAGATTTAGCACATCCTTTTTTTCTCCATTCCCAGTCTTAGTTATAAAAGCAGGAAGCATCACATTTTCTAAAACTGTAAGATTTTCCAAGAAACTTTGTTCCTGTGAAATAAATCCTATATTCTTATTCCTAAACTCACACATTTTTTTATCTGAAAAAGAAAAAATGTCGATTCCGTTAATCAAGACTTTTCCACTGTCTGGTTTTTGGAGTCCTGATACTATAGAAATCAAAGTACTTTTTCCTGCACCAGATTTTCCTGCGATTCCTAAAAAAGTACCGTCTTTTACCGTTAAGGAAAAATCAGCAAGTACAGTTTTTGTTCCACGAGGAGTTGTAAATGATTTAGAAATATTTTCAATTTTAATCATTTCACATCTCCATACGGTTCAGTCTTTGATAATCTAACAGCAGCATTTACAGATGCCAGAACACAAGCAATTGTACATATAAAGAATACTGCCACTGCAAGAATCAATAGTACTTCAATACCGCACATAGAAAATGGAAGGGACATTTTTTCCGAAATCAAAGCATTAAAAGGGATAACCACAAGGACAGCCGTCGCAATTCCTGCTATTGAACCTCCTCCTCCAACAATAAATGACTCAAAAAGCAATATTCTTCTTAATAGAGTTCTACTTACTCCAAGTACCCGAAGAATTGAAAATTCCCGACGGCGTTCGTTAAAGGAAATAGAAAATATAAGTCCCAAAGAAAAAATACTTGTTAAAAGAACTAGTACTGAAATTGAATAAAAAAATGCAAGGAACGAAGAAATTCTACCTGAAAAACTCTTTATGAATTTATCACCAACAATTACCTGAATTCCAGAAACTGCATTTTTTATTCTAAGAGCAACAGCATCAGAAGAAACATCTGAACTAATTTTAACCAGAACAGTACTTATTTTACTTTCTGTATCTCCATCAGAAATGAATCCAAATCCTTTTAGCTTTGCATCATCAAAAATTTTCTGCAAGCTCTTCATGTCACAAAAAATTGCATTATCCATTCCAGTACCACTTTTTGAAAGTCTGCTTGAGATTTTATGCTCACTTCCAAAAAATTTAATGCTTCCCCGAGTAAGAGAAACGTTACTTCCTGAAAAGAGCATTTCACTATCATGAGTTATTTTTGACAGGCGGTTTCTTGCCCAGCTTTGAACTACAAAATCAGTTTCACTGTCAAAGCCAATAATCTGCACTGGAAAATCACAGCAGCTTTCAGAAAGACTTGTTAAGTAAAACTGAGGACTGACTTTTTCAACTCCCTTTACGTTCCGAATTAAATCTATAATGGAACGCTCCATATAAAAGTAATTCGGTTCGCCAAAAAGAAGAACGTTTTCTGCCCCTTTTTCATAGCCTTCTGGAACAACAAGCAAATCTGCCCCCAATCGAGAACAAAGTCCTTTTATTCCAGATTTAAGACTTAAGGACAAAACTAGGGAAGCAAACAGAACAGCAGAAGAGATTGCAACAATAATTCCAATTGAAACTGTTCTGTAAAACTTCTTTGAAAGATTTGAAACCGCCAGAAATTTTTCTACTGGTAACTTTTCAATCAGCGTTTTTTCCATAACAGCACCGTCTGCAAAGAAACTGCTACTAAAAGCAGAATTCCAAATACAAGCCAAACAGGACGTGTAACAGAATGACAGTGCATCTTAGACATTGCGCAGACTCCAATGAGAACTGTAGGAGCAAGGATTACTCCCAATGCATTCACAGCAATGCCAACATTAACACCCAACTGGAACTTAGCATTTGAAGAAATAAACTTAAGCAAAGCAAGAGCTGCAATTGCAATTCCCAAGAAAAGTTCTATGCGTGCAGTCCAGTGACATTTCATTACTTTTTCACCGACTTCACAGACTTTTGCAAATGAATAAGGAGCAAGTGCTACAAGTACTCCAAGAATGAATATAATTACAGCAAAAAGAATATTTTTTTTCATATAGCACCTTCCTTAAAACTTGTACGCACACCGTTAATTTCTGAATAAGTCTTTGTTGCACTGTCGTAACTATAACCGTCTGGAACTCCAAACAGTTCAATGTATCCCTGTGCAATGAATTTTTCTATGTCAGTTGTCTTTTTCAAGATTCCTGCCTCCTGAAGCTGTCTAGCTGCAGAATCAAAAGTCTTTTTACCCAAAGAACGACTTGGAATAAAATTCAATTCATCAAGAAGTGCGGCATTAAAATCAAGATCTCCGGCAACAAGATTATTTTCAATCTGAAGAAGAGCAGCTGCCCTTGGTTCTGCCTCAACATAAGCACTTGCCTTTTGCAAGGCTCTAGTTACAGCGGCAGCGCCTTCTGGATTTTCACGCAAAAGCTTGTGAGTAACAAACTGCTGGCAACAATATTCATTAACAAATTTTTCATCTACCCCAGTGTCAAGGATTTTTCTGAATCCATAAGCAAGTTCTCCTTTTGTTGCTACAGGGTCGTGAGCGCCTATTACATCAACAGCACCATTATTAAGAGCAATTGCAAGATCACTTGAAGCATAAGCTACAAATTCGACTTCATTGTTATCTGCAGTAATCCCAATGCCTTCATCCATAAGTTTTCGCTTAAGGTTCATAACGCTGGAATCTGCCAATCCAGGAACGCCAATTTTTTTTCCGCGAAGATCTTTTGCAGAATAAATGTCACTATCTGCACGAACATAATACTTTGTACAACCAACATGTATTCCTGATGTATATGAAATAGGAAGTCCATTTTCCATTGCTTGAAGCTGTGTAGCATACAATCCGTAACCAGCATCAACTTTACCAGAAGCAATCATTTCGCCTAAAGTTGCGCCACCTTCAACCACCTGTACGTATTCTGCTTTCTGACCTATTTTTTCAAGCTCCTCATCAAAAAGTCCCATCTTCATTGCTACATGAACAGGAGCAGCACAAAGTGTACCAGTTTGAAAATTTATTCTTACAACTTTCTGTGAAGAGTTCTGAGAAGAAGCCTCCTGCTTTTTATTACAAGCAGTAAACATAAAAGAAATTGCCAACAATGTAATTACACTAATCAAAATTGATTTTTTCATAAAATCTCCTTTCGGTTTTATTTTTACTTTTTTTCTACCATTTAATCAGACCTTTCTGCCAATTCAAAAGACGCTTGCGAACTTGAAAAAGAGCAGTAATGATGACTGTACAGAAAACAGCTATCATTATTAGTCCTGCATATACACCAGAATAAAGCATCATAGCTTTTTGATAACTGATGTACCAACCTATTCCATATTTTGCACCGAACATTTCCGCAGTCATAAGAGCAATGAACGCTGCACAAATTCCATTAAATACTCCTTGGAATATGTTAGGAAGTGCAGCAGGTACAGCTACCTTAAAAATCTGAAAGAATGTTCCTGCACCTAAGGTTCGGCTAACCTCAAAATACACCTTGCTTGTATTCTGTATTCCCGAACTTGTCATAAGCTGTACGGGAAACCAAACTGCCAA
>JAILPY010000041.1 GCA_024699235.1 Treponema sp.
ATACCATGCGTATTCGCCGAGCGCCCCTGCGTCAGTCGTACCGCTCCATACAGAAATGTCCGTAGCGGTTTCCCCGGCACGGGCAGCGTATTGCCATTCTGCTGCAGTCGGCAACCTGTAGCCGTCTGCAGACTTGTTCCAGGAAACGTCATAATTGCTACCGCCGGTGGGTGTCATTGTGTATGCAGGGGTCAGTCCTTCTCTTGCACTCAGTGCGTTGCAGTATTTTATAGCTTCGTACCAAGATGCAATAACGGGGAGGTTGTTGTACACTGGGTTTAGCCCTTTTTCGTTATCACTAAGGCCAGCATAATGGTCCCATGTTTCATAAGGGAAGTCTGTTGTCGCATCAGTGCAGTTCATTACTGTCCACCATTCTAGGACTGTCACCTCGTGGTCACACATCTGGCATGACTTTGTAAGCGTCACGTTATATATTCTCTCGTTATAATATATTCCGAGGATCTCAACTTTCATTTGATACGCGCCGGCAGGGATGGTAATCCACTTGGTTTCTATGCTTGATCCAGTTAATCCAGTTGATCCAGTTTCAGTTCCATCGTCACTGCTTTCGTTTGAGCAAGAACCGAGCGCCACTGCAGCTGCTGCGCACAGGAGAGCCAGCAGTATGCCTTTCTTAAAAAGTTTCATCATATTTTTCCTCATGTTTATTGTATTCAGACACTTACAGTGCATCATATTCTGCTGCCTGCCCTGCAAGTGTTTGACTTAGAAAAAATGTAGCACAAATTTGAAAGTCCGTGGTAGTGTGAACACACGGGTAATTAGTGCGTAAACTCACTAAAAAGCAAGTGATGCTCTTGTTTCAGCTAGAAGCTTTTTAACTTTTTTTCTGCAAGTCCATACAAAAATGACACATCTTGTGCATATCAATTATAGGAGAGACAGATGATGGAGTAAAAAACAGATTCCGTGCTATAATATAGCAAGGTTGTGCCGTGAGGACAGAAACCTGGAGCTGGACGATGCTACGGAAGTGCATATTTTCAACTGCACGGCATATAGGAATGTAGCAAATCCAAGCCTAAGGGCTTTCCTGAAGTTCGTTCAGAATAACAAGGCGGAATCAGACTTGACACGGAGGATAGACAGAATGGTAGAGACACAGAAAACAATTGAAGCAAATAAGAAAATGTACCTGACATGGAGCCTCCATGACCATGATGTGCGTAAGCACGGACGTGAAGAGGGCAAAAAAGAAGGTATTCGTATCGGAGAAAAGCGAGGTATTGCCATTGGCAGGTCTGAAGGACAAGAGCTGGCAAAAATTGAAAATGCCAGAAAAATGCTGGTACGCAATTATCCTTTAACAGAGATTGCGGATATAACAGGACTGCCTATTGAAAAAATAGAAGAACTGGCTAAAGATGTGCAATAGCCAGATCGAATATACGTTTTATTTCAAGTATGTGATATTTTGTCCGCCGCCTTGTATGCGGCAAGTTGCTCATAGCAGAACTTGCCGTAGTTCTGCATGACCTCATAGGCTTTGGAGAGTGCCTGTGATGGGAACGTGTTGGCAATGAGTGCCTTCTGCGTCCTGCCGTTCCACCGCAGCGTGATGGGGCGGCATCTGCCGTTATACTTTTTCCCGGCGGCAATTGGGACTAAACGGGCTTCCTGAGCGCTCAGGTCTATGACAGTGCTTCCACTTGCCTTGTTGTAAGCCCTGAGCACGCTGTCGAAAATCTTCCCTCCGAATATGACCGCCGTCCGTTCCCTGCGGAAAATCTCGCCGAGCAGGATTTCCACGAACGGGATGAAGAGATTGATGTTCTTCGTGTTTACTTCGAATTTTTTCGAACTGTAGGGGAGCAGTTCCAGCTGCAGCTTCTGGGACAGCACGGCTTCCTTGGCGTCAGCGAACGTTTCTTTGTCCTGTGGGAAAGCATCCGGCAGGGTAATGCCGCTGTCCTTCCAGTGCCTGAGGAACGCCGCCTGCTTCACGTCGAACGGATCGCAGGGATTGTCTGTACGGTGTACTTTGCCAAAGTCCTGCATCTCCCGGACATAGCTTTCTATGAAAGCCTGCGCGCTTGTGCTGTCATAGGTCTTCCTGCGGTCGGCAAGTTTCTGTTCCGCACCTTCTGCATCGCTGCCGGGGTTCAGCATGACAAAGACTGTTTTTGCGTCCCTGTCGCCCACAAAGTGCTGTGTCAGTCCGCTGCAAGAAATCTCGATGAGCGTGTGAAGCTCCTTCGCACTGCTGATTTCCCTTCCCTCATAGAGTTCCGTTAGGTCTTTTGCTATTTGTTCGTCCAATGTCATGCCGTCTGCTCCTCTGCTGCCCGTGAATGTCTTTGCCTAGCCCCTGTCGTTCTGCCAGCATTGCCGCGTGTCTTGCACGGCCTGCGGTGAAGTAAGGACCTGCTGCGTCCGCTACTTCTTGCGGAAGAGGACCTCCTTGGCAGGTACGCCCTTGTTCCAGTCCTCGCCCTTATTAACGCTGTCCCACTCCTTCCGTGTTCCTTCATAGTTGATTTCTGTGAGCGAGGTGCAGCCTTCGAACGCCCCATCGCCGATTTCCTTCACGCCCTCAGGGATGCTCACAGAGGCGAGCGACGTGCAGCCTTCGAACGCCCCATCGCCGATTTCCTTCACGCCCTCAGGGATGACGACCGACGCTTCTGAGCCACTGTACTCCTTTAGTACGCCATCTATGATTCTAAAGATATCTGTCCTGTTTGCCTGCCATGTTGAATCTCCTTCGTGCCTGGCAGCACATTTTTGTATTGCAATGATATTGTAGCACAAATTTGAAAGTCCGTGGTAGTGTGAACGTACGGGCAATCAGTGCGTAAACTCACTAAAAAAGAGCAGGACGTACATTTGCGCTGTAAGGCCATGAGCTTGCATCAGAATGTAAGATTTGATTTTCCACGATTATTATGCTATACTTGACTTACCATGTTGGAATTGAGTGTAAATTCGAAATCACCGGCTGCAATTGCGGCTGCATTAAAAAAAATACACGAGATGTCTATGACTGGTGCGATTGAAAAAAACGTTCCTGTTCATATCACTCTTGAAGCAGGTTTGTACCGTGAAAGCGTTCGGTATAATCTTTCCAATCCCCTGATTATTGAAGGCTCTTCTCATTCAAAAGCCAAAGACTGCGTCATACAGGCCGATAACTGCGAAGCCTTTAGAAAAGGCGTTTCTAACCGTTCTGTTTTTTCCATCGGCCCTAACGTAACGAGCATAACAATCAGAAATCTTACAATAATTAATACCCATAATAAATCCATTATGGAGGGAAATACCATGATGGACAGCGCTGAGGCCCTTGCGTGGGACAATGATACGGGCGTACTTAAGGCTGAAGGAATACGTATTGAAGGAAGGCAGAATGCCCTGTATGTCAAAGGCTTTGCTTGGTTCAAGGACTGTTACATTACAGGTGACGCTGATTTTATTTACGGAGAGCCGGAAACTGCATTCTTTGAAGGCTGCACGATTCATTTAAGGGAAGATAATCGGGGCGATTATAACGGTTATGCGGTCATGTGCCGGGCTGAGGCAGAAAGTAAAGGCTTCGTTTTTTCTGACTGTACTTTTACTGCTGACAAGAGGCGCAAGAACAAGGTTTTTGTATACAGGACGGCTGGAAAAGGCTCTCCTGTTACAAAGCGAGACTGGGATAGCGCCGCATTCGTAAACTGCTCCTTAAGCAATCTTTATGATCCAGAGCTGGTATGGGATGATGACATGAACCTGAATGTTTATCCTAGGGGAAATGCTGCTACGGGCATTCGGGAATATAATACCCGCGTAATAAATTCTGACGGTTCTTCAGAGCCTGCAGATACGGCATTGCGCAATGTAAAGACTTATTCGCTGACAGACGATGACTATTTTAACGGATATGCAAGCCGTTACCTTATATTAAAGGACACTCCGCTTGAGGAAAATTTATGAAAGTTGTTACGTTTGGAGAGCTGATGCTCCGTCTGGAGCCTGCAGGATATTACCGCTTTGTTCAGGTTGATACAATGACATCCACATTTGGCGGGGCAGAAGCTAATGTTGCTGTTTCCCTTGCCAATTACGGGATGAATTCTGTGTATGTAACTAAGCTTCCTGCCCATGAAATTGGCCAGAGCGCTGTTAATAGCCTTCGCCGTTATGGAGTCTGCACAGATTACATTGTTCGGGGCGGAAGCAGGCTTGGCATTTATTACAATGAAAGGGGTGCAAGCCAGCGCGGATCCAAGTGCATTTATGACCGGGCGCATTCCTCTATTGCAGAGGCTGTTCCTGAAGACTTTGACTGGAAGGCTATATTTAAAGACTGCTCGTGGTTTCATCTTACCGGGGTTACTCCTGCTTTGGGCGGTAATTTGCCGGACATCTGCCTTGAAGCGTGCAAGACTGCAAAGGAGATGGGAGCGACCGTCAGCTGTGACTTGAACTACCGCAGTAAGCTGTGGACAAAGCAGCAGGCCCGTGAAGTAATGACAAAGATCTGCCAGTACGTAGATGTATGCATTGCTAATGAGGAAGATGCCAAGGATGTATTCGGCATTGAAGCAAAGGATAATGACGCTGCTGGCGGACACCTTAACAAAGAGGGTTACTTTTCCGTTGCCAAGCAGCTTGTTGAAAGCATTGGATTTAAAAAGGTTGCCATAACCTTGCGTACTTCAATTAATGCGAATCAGAACAAGTGGGCGGGACTTTTCTATGACGGAAAGGATTTTTACTTTAGCAAGGAATATGAGATGATGATTGTTGACCGTCTTGGCGGAGGCGACAGCTTTACTGCAGGCCTTATATATTCCATCCTGAGTGGAAAGGATTCTCAAGGCTGCCTTGATTTTGCTGTAGCTGCTTCCTGCCTGAAGCATTCCATTGAAGGCGACTTTAACATGGTCAGCGCGGAAGAGGTTGAAAAGCTTGTTGCAGGAAATGCTACAGGACGGATACAGCGGTAATTGTTTATTTATCTACACCCAACCCGAACAGGGCAAAATCTGCACGAACAGGGTCGTCTGGGAAAGCTTGTCTTAATGTGTCTGTAAGGGCGACTGCGGTTTTGTGAGAAGCGGCGGCTGTCTTTCCTGTTTTTGTAAGCGGTAATAGACTGAGTTCCGTTGCCTGTTGCATTACGTGTGTGTCCAACGGCATTAACAAATCTGTCTTTTTATACCAGTTTGTCCATAATCCCAAATCTACTGGGGAATTATCGCGAACCATCCATCTAAGGAACATGTGAATCTTTTTGCATGCAGAATCTTTACCGTGAGCTACTATGGGGCATTCTACAGGAAAAGCATCTGATATAATAGAAGAAAGAAGCGGACTTCCAGAATGTGCTAGCGGAGTAAAGTCCTTTTGCTGTGTAGCTTTTGTGTATTCCTGCCTAAAATAATTGCCGAGTGAACCTGCTGTGTTTAGGATATTGCTCAAGGTCTGACAAAAAAGCCGCATGCTTTTGTAAGAAAACATGCGGTAAAAGGATGAGTCTGAATTAGGAAAAAAGTCGTTAAACTTTCCGTCTGCAATCCACTCGGCAGGAGAGCTTCCTGCCGCTTCTAGTATGGAGCGGACGTGCAAAAGAATCTGGTCGCGGCGACCGAAAGCAAGGTTTGCGGCAATAAAAGCTGCAACTTCTTTGTCCCTGGCATTTGTGTAATTATGCATGAATTGAGAAGGGTCTTTTTCTAAAAAATCCTTGGTCTCGTATTTATCTGCAAGATAAATCAGCTTTTGAGAAAGCCCTGAGTCCATTAAAGT
>JAILPY010000064.1 GCA_024699235.1 Treponema sp.
GCACAAAGAATAGAAAATCCAGAAGAGTATGAATCAAAACCAAGGCTTTTAATTAATGAACTGACAAAAAAGGGAATGCATGAACTTAGAGAACTTGGTACTCAATATGGAATGTCTGCAGATGATCTTGCTCCTATGAAGAAACAAGATTTAATTTTTTCTGTATTAAAGGCTCACACTGATCATGGTGGAATTATTTTTGCTAGCGGTGCCCTTGAAATACTTCCAGACGGATATGGTTTTCTTAGAAGTCCTCAAAATTCATATCTTCCAGGACCTGATGATATATATATATCTCCGAGTCAGATACGTTTGTTTAATTTAAAAACTGGCGATACTATCTACGGTCAAATTAGAAGTCCTAAAGAAGGTGAAAGATTTTTTGCTTTGCTTCGCATTGAGACTGTAAACTTTGAAGATCCCCGTGCTGCTCAGACAAGAATTCCTTTTGAAAATCTTACCCCTCTATATCCTAAAGAAAAATTTCGTCTTGAAACAATTTCTACAGAATTATCAACAAGAATTACTGATTTGTTTATTCCAATTGGAAAAGGACAGCGTCTTTTAATTGTGGCACCTCCAAAAGCCGGAAAAACAATCCTTATGCAGAAGATTGCTAATGCAATAAAGAAGAATAATCCTGAGGTTTATATAATTGTTCTTTTAATTGATGAACGTCCTGAGGAAGTAACCGAAATGGAACGTTCAATAGAAGCTGAAGTCATATCTTCTACATTCGATGAACAGGCTACACGTCATGTTCAGGTTGCCGAAATGGTATTAGAAAAGGCAAAGAGACTGGTTGAGCATAAAAAGGATGTTGTGATTTTCCTTGATTCTATTACCCGACTTGCACGTGCATATAACCAGACTGTTCCAACATCAGGAAAAGTTCTTTCTGGTGGTGTGGATTCAAATGCATTACATAAACCAAAACGTTTTTTTGGTGCTGCAAGAAACGTAGAAGAAGGTGGTTCTTTAACTATAATTTCAACATCTCTTATAGAGACAGGCAGTCGAATGGATGAAGTTATTTTTGAAGAGTTTAAGGGTACTGGTAACAGTGAAATAGATCTTGACAGAAAACTGTCTGAAAAACGTCTGTTCCCTGCAATTAATATAAAGAAGAGTGGTACCCGTAAGGAAGAACTTCTTCTTACAGAGACAGAATTGCAAAAAATGTGGGTATTGAGAAAGGTTTTAAATGATATGGAAGATGATGCTATCCTAGAATTCGTTATGGATAAAATGAGAAAAACTAAAGACAATGAAGCCTTTTTAAATGCAATGAATACAGGTGCAGCTGCTATTGACAGTTGATTTCTGAATTTGATATAATAAATAAAATTATCTTGTGATATTGATTTGATTTTCTATTTAAGTTTTTCTTCAATATCGGGCAAGGCATAGGAGTTATCGGTATGAAAAGTGGAATTCATCCAGAGTACAATTTGACAAAAATTACTTGCGTTTGCGGTAATGTTATTGAGACACGTTCAACAGTAAAAGATATTCACGTTGAAATTTGTTCTGCATGTCATCCTTTCTATACAGGAAAGCAGAAACTTGTTGATACTGCTGGTCGTATTGATCGCTTTAACAAACGTTATGGTGTGAATAAAGCTGAAGCAAAGTAAGGTTATTTCATGCTTATAATGAACGACTGTTCAATCGAACAGTCGTTTTTTTATTAAACTATTTATTGTGTTTCCGATAATAAAAGTATGAAAGTTACAAAATTATTTTTCATTCTTGGTTTATTAGGAATCGCCTCTACTGCGTTTGCAGATGAATTGTATAAAACGAATGTAGTCGCCTCTTATTATGCCGACAAATTTAATGGTCGCCGTACGGCAAGTGGTGAGGTTTTTAATATGTATGGCTTTACAGCTGCACATAAAACACTTCCTTTTGGAACTATTCTTAAGGTTACAAATCTTGAAAATGGAAAAACTGTTAATGTTCGTGTAAATGACAGGGGACCTTTCGTTCAGGGACGTGAACTAGATGTTTCAAAGGCTGCTGCACAACAGCTTGAAATGACAGGTACTGGTACTGCTAGAGTTTCAATTGAAATTGTCGATGCAATGGATAATGTAAATGAAGATGTTACTTCTGAACCAGCACCTAAAACAGTTGCCCTTCCTACTTCTAATTCTGTAAATTCAACTCCAATTGCAGAAGCTCCTGTTGAAGCAGAAGTTGAAAGATGGGATATTCAGCTCGGTGCATTTTCTGATCAGGGAAATGCAAAGGTAATGGCTCATCGTCTTGTTCAGGCAGGTTTTAAGAATGTTGCTTACCAAAAAGTAGGTAATATTACAAGAGTAGTTTTGAGAGATGTTGCTAGTGAAGACATCGAAAAGGTTGCTACAGAACTTGATAAAAATGGCTTTACTAATTATCTTGTAAGAGAAAGAAAGAATGTCATTTCAAATGACTGATAAACCAAGTGAATAAAGAATGAAATAGTATGCCCTGCTTTGAAGTGAAGAGTGCTTCAAAGCAGTTTTTTTATATCGATTGTATTTTCCAAGTTCGATGTATTTTATTGTTCCGATAATCTTCAGGTATTGTTTTGGTGGTTATATCTTGTACGGTATATTTAGGATTTCCATCATTATTTACAGGAAGTTTCTGTATATCAAATTTTAAGCGTCTGCTGTTAGTTGAAAAATAAAGAATTCCACCTTCATTTAATATGCCAAGACATTTTTCAACAAGAGACACCCAGTCTCTGTTTATATCAAGAGTTGTATCTGTACGTTTAGAATTACTGAATGTTGGAGGATCAAGAATGATGATATCATATCTGTTTGAACCTTCTTTATTAGCTACTTCTGCATTTTTTTGATTTAAAAATCCTACTGCATCCTGACGTATAAAACTGTATTTATTAGTATCCAGAATATTAAACTCATTCATTTCTAGATTTTTTTTTGCCCATTCAATATATGTTTTGCTCATATCTACACTTTCAATTCTTCGAGCCTTTCCTTCTGCTGCATAAACGGTAAAACTTCCTGTATAACAGAAAAGATTTAGTACAGATTTCTTTTCACAGGAAGCCCTTATTATTGAACGCAAAGGACGATGATCTAGAAATAATCCTGTGTCAATATAATCCGTTAGATTTACTTTAAATAATTGACCTTGCTCTTGAACAGTACCCTCTATATGCCTATCTGTCTGTATTTTTTCATATTGTTCAGATCTTCCTTCTTCTGAACCAGATAGTCTTTTTCTTGTCTTTATAATGACATTTGAACTTTTGATACCAATTGTAGTTGCAGCTGAATCTGCCATAACTTTTAACCACACATCTTCTTCATGATCATCTTTTTCATAAGGTCTTTCATATAAATACATATGAAGGTATGAGCGTTCCAATTCATCTTGGATATATACCTGAGCTTCAGGTATGTTACTGCTTACTGCATCATTGATTTTTTCAAGCAATCTGTTACTTTGGAATTTTGTAAAAAATTCTTCTGGAAGGAATGTGTATAGGTCTAATGCCAGAGGAATTTCTGGAATGTCTCTGTCATAAAGTCGATAACATGTTATTTTATTTTTTCTTGCCCATTTTTTTAAAGATTTATAGTTTTTAGAGATTCTATTACTGAATAAAGTAGCCTGATATTGTATTTTGTCTTCCATGATGATTCTACTATACATTATTTCATAAAAATAGTAAAATAAAATTCATTTCTTATTATATACATTAGGATTCGTACATGAAATTTACAGAATTTTCTCTTCATGAAGATTTGTTGAAGGGAATTGCCTCTATTGGCTACGTAGAATGTACTCCTGTTCAGGAGAATGTTTTACAGACCTCTCTGGAAGGTCGTGATTTATATGTCCAATCACAAACAGGAACCGGAAAAACAGCGGCATATTTAATATCTGTCATTCAGGAATTGCTAACTCGTACAGATGTTGCTGGTAAAAAAGCTTTGATTATGGTTCCTACAAGGGAGCTTGCAGTACAGGTTCAGGAAGAGGCTCAGAAACTTACATCACAGACAAAATTTGTATGCGGCAGCTTTTATGGCGGTATTGGTTATGATAAACAGATTTCCGCCTTAAAAAAAGGTGTTGACCTTATTATTGGTACTCCAGGACGAATTATTGATTTAAATCAGAGTGGTCAGATGGTGCTGGATGATGTTGCTTTTCTTGTAATTGATGAAGCTGACAGAATGTTTGATATGGGATTTTATCCTGACTTACGCGTTCTTCTGAAGGTATTGCCATCGTCACAAAAACGTCAGACAATGTTGTTTTCTGCTACGTTGAATTCATATGTAAAAAATCTTGCTTGGGAATATACTCAAAATCCTGCAGAAATTACAATTGATTCTGATAATATTACTGTAGATGAAATTGATCAAGAATTGCTTCATGTTTCAAGCAATGATAAAATGAAACTTCTTTTAGGGATAATTACAAAAGAAAAACCTGAAAGTATCATTATATTTTGCAATACAAAAAGAAGCTGCGAAGTTGTTTCAAAGCGTCTTGAATTGAATGGCATTCAGAGTGAATTTATTATTGGAGATTTGCCTCAAAAAAAACGACTTGCAATAATGGATAAGTTTAGGGATCATAAAATTTCATGTCTTGTTGCTACGGATGTCGCTGCACGAGGAATTGATGTTAATGACCTTGAAATGGTCATTAATTATGATATTCCTAATGAGGCAGAAAATTACGTTCACCGTATTGGTCGGACGGCTAGGGCTGGAAAAACAGGAAAGGCTTACACTTTTTGTTCTGAACAAGATGTATACAGTCTACCTCCTATTGAAAGATATATAGAAAAGAGTATACCTTCTTCTGTTGCAGATTCTTCTATATTTGTAAAAGATAAATCTGCTGATAAATATATACGTATTGGAGATTATCATGGTCATGAACGTTCTAATGATCAAAGACATCGTTCTCATGGTAAAGGTCGTTATTCAAAGCGAAATGAAGAAGCAAAAAAAGAGTATAGACGAGACAGACGTGTTTTCAATAAGGAAGAAGAAGACAAACTTTCAAAGATGTCTACAGATGAAAGAATGAAACTTTACAAAGAGAAGTTTGCAAATAAAGACATCTATAAGACAAAGGATAAATCCGAAAAGATAAAATCTAAGAATAACAGTAATAAAAACAAGCGTTCTAATGCTTCAAAAGAAAACATTCAGAACAAGAAGTCTAAAAACAAGAAGAATTATTCTAAGCAGAAAACAAATGCTGTTTCTAATGCTAAGGTAACAAAGAAGACTGGCTTGATTGATAAGATAAAGTTACTGTTTGGTCATAAATAATTCTGAATAGAAGGGGCATGTTTTGATTAGCGTATCAGATTTAAGTTTGAAATTTAGTGAGAAGCCTTTATTTAAAGATGTAAATCTAAAATTTACAAAAGGCAATTGTTATGGAATTATTGGTGCAAATGGTGCTGGTAAGTCAACATTTCTTAAAGTTCTTTCTGGAGAAGAAGAGCATGATTCTGGTGAAATATCCATTAGTCAGGGTGAAAGAATGGCAAAACTTTCTCAGGATCACTTTGCTTTTGATAGTTATTCTGTAAAAGAGACTGTCATGATGGGGTTTCCTAAATTATATGATATTGGAAAAGAAAAGGATGCTATTTATGAAAAACCTGATTTTTCAGAAGAAGATGGTATAAGGGCAAGTGAACTTGAAGCTGAGTTTGGGGAACTGGGAGGATATGAATCTGAAAATCAGATTGAGCAGATGCTTTCAGGTCTTGGACTGGAAGAAGAATTTCATGATAAAATGATGAGTGAACTTGATGAAAGTCAGAAAGTTCGAGTTCTTTTAGCTCAAGCTCTTTTTGGTAATCCAGATATTCTTCTTCTTGATGAACCAACGAATGGTCTTGATCTTGAAAGTATAAGTTGGTTGGAAGAATTCCTTATAGAATTTCCTAATATAGTTATAGTTGTAAGTCATGACCGTCACTTTCTTAATGCTATTTGTACTTATATCTGTGATATTGACTATGGTAGAATAACTCAGTTTACAGGAAATTATGATTTCTGGTATCAGATGAGTCAGATTTTGCAGAAACAGGCAAAGGATGAAAAAAAGAAGCGAGAAGATAAGATGGCAGACCTTAAAGAGTTTATACAAAGGTTTGCAAGCAATGCTTCAAAATCTAAGCAGGCTTCTAGTCGAAAAAAGGTATTGGAAAAAATGGAATTGGAAGAACTCCCTGTTACGAGCAGAAAATTTCCTTATGTACATTTTCAGCCAGACCGTGAAATTGGAAATTTTGTTTTAACAGCAGAAAATTTTAATTGCAAAGATTCCGACGGTTCTGTACTTCTTAATAATTTTTCGATAACTATTCATCCTGGTGAAAAAGTTGCATTTGTTGGAATGGAACAGAACTCTAAGACTGCATTCTTTAATATGATAGCGGGAGAAGCAAATCTAAATGAAGGAGCAATCTGTAACTGGGGACAGACGACAAAGCATGCATATCTAGCTCGTGATAATAATAAATTCTTTAATACAGATATGAATATTACTGAGTGGCTTAAACAATTTTCTAAAGAGCAGGATGATTCTTATGTACGAGGTTTTTTAGGAAGAATGTTATTTTCTGGTGATGATAGTTTGAAACCTGTAAAGGTTTTGAGTGGTGGAGAAAAAGTCAGATGTATGCTTTCTAAAATAATGCTCAGCGGTGCAAATGTTCTTATTATGGATGACCCTACAAATCATCTTGATTTGGAATCTATTGAAAGCTTGAATGAAGGTCTTGTACGATTCCCGGGAGTTGTTATTTTTAACAGTCATGACCATGAATTTGTTTCTTCTGTAGCAAATAGAATTGTTGAAATTACTCCAAAAGGAGTGATTGATCGAATGATGAATTTTGATGATTATCTGAAAGATGAACAGGTAAAAAATCTCAGAAAAGAATATTATGCAGGTACAAACAGGAAAATTCGTATCTGATACAAAATGAGGGTGATATAATATG
>JAILPY010000065.1 GCA_024699235.1 Treponema sp.
TTTTTTAAAATTTACAAGCCGTACTTTAAAATTAGGGGATACGTTTGAAGTTTATTGCAGGAAGGTAAGGTAATTGTATGAATGAAAAATATATACTGATTTTGGGTGCAGGACTTATGCAGCGTCCAGCAATTGAGGCTGCTAGAGAACTTGGGTATAAGACTCTTGTTGTTGATGGAAATCCTTCTGCTGTTTGTGCCGTTTATGCAGATAAATTTGAACCTGTGGATTTAAAAGATAGAGAAGGACTTGCAAAGTTAGCTCTGTCTATGAAATCAGAGCTTGCTGGAGTATTTACTGCTGGAACTGATTTTTCTGCATCGGTTTCCTATGTAGCTGAAAAATGTGGTTTTGTAGCTCATTCATTTGAAGCTGCATTAAATGCAAGTGATAAGACTTTAATGAGAAGCTGTTTTCGGAAAGATTCAGTTTCTTCTCCTGAATTTTTAAGAATTTCACGGAACGATATAGTTTCATATTTAAAACCTGAAGTTTTCTCAAAAATAACATATCCTAAGGTTGTAAAGCCTGTTGATAATATGGGAGCTAGGGGATGTCGACTTATAAGAAATGAAAAGGAGTTTTTGTTTTCTGTAGAAGAGGCGGTTCGGTATTCACGAACAGGAACTGCAATACTAGAAGATTATATGGATGGTCCTGAATTTTCTATAGATTCAGTGGTTTATGACGGAACGCTTACAATAACAGGGTTTGCTGATCGCCATATATACTATTCTCCATATTTCATTGAAATGGGGCATACAATGCCAACGCTAGCATCTATTGAAGATAAATATTCTTTGATAAAAACTTTTGCTAATGGTATAAAATCTTTGGGACTTACTGCTGGTGTAGCAAAGGCTGACATAAAGATGACTAAGAATGGCGCTATGATTGGTGAAATTGCAGCTCGACTGTCTGGCGGCTATATGTCTGGCTGGACTTATCCTTATGCATCTTCTTTTAATTTGACTAAAGCGGCTATGCTTATAAGTTTAGGAAAAGAACCTTCGGATTTGATAAAAAATAGAGTCCCTTTGGATATTCCTGATTGTCCATTTAAAGTTTATGAAGTTCCTTGTAATAAGACAAGTGCAGAAAGGGCTTGGATTTCTATTCCCGGTAAGATTTCTAATATATATAATCTGGCAAAAGCTGAATGTGAACCGTTTGTCAAGAATATTTTTCCTCGTGTGACAAAAAATGACAGCGTTGATTTTCCAAGAAACAATGTCGAAAAATGCGGTAATGTAATTACTGTCTCTGAAGATTATGGACTGGCAGTACATGCTGCAGAAAATGCTGTATCTTCCATTGTAATCAGACTTGAGCCAAATATTGCTTCAACTGATGATTTTTTAGATGGTAAGTGCAAAATGTTTGAAGATTTATTTCCTCCAGATGCATTTGAAATTAGCAGTTCTCTTTTAAGCGATATAGAGAATTTTTCTAAATTAAATCCTGTCATTGCAAAAAATCTCAGCGTTGCTTCTTTTATTTTTGAAAGCAGAAGCAAATTGGCCGATAAATTAAGGGAATGCATAGTGAAGGATTATAATTATAGAACTATTGAAAAAACATTAAATTTGTTTGATAGTATATGTCCTGAGCATCCGAATTTCAATACAGAAATATTTATGAAGAGGCTTATTCGAGGCGGTATACAGGGAATACTGTATTACAATGATTGCATTCAAAATAAATAAGGTGGATATATATATTAATGATCCGTAAAATAAGTTTAGTTCTTATTTTTATAATCTTCTCAAAAGTTCCTTTATTATGTGCATCAGAGAATTCTGAAATAAATCTTTCTAAAAGGGTAGAAGAGGCCGGCATAACTCTTTATTGGGATCCTTTGTCCCTATCTGGAATTTTGGAAAAAAATGGACACAAGATAGCTTTTCAGTCTGGCAATAATTTTATTGTAAAAGATTATTTATCTATAGAACAAGGAACTGCTCCATATGTAAAAGATGGTGAACTTGTTGCTACAGAAGGATTTTTCTTGTCTGCCGTAAACTTCTTTACGCAGAGTTCAGAAAATTCTTTTTCATCTTCTAAAGATTTGAATATGTATAAAGTTGGTGCCATTCTTATTGATGCTGGACATGGTGGTAGGGATGCAGGTGCTACTGCAACACATGATTTTAATGGTAAAAAAGTTACAGTTTACGAAAAAGATCTTAATTTAAAAGTGGCTTTGTCTATTTATGAACTTTTGAAAAAAAATTATCCCGAAAAAAAAATATTAATGACAAGGACTACTGATGTGTTTCTAGATCTTGAAAAGAGGACTGATATTGCAAATTCTGTAAGACTTTCTGAAAATGAGGCTGTCCTCTATGTTTCTATTCATGCAAATGCAAGCATAATTTCATCAGCATCAGGATTTGAAGTTTGGTATCTTGACCCTAATTATAGGCGAGATGTTGTTGATTCAAGCGTGAGTGAAGATAAAACTTTGCTGGCCATATTGAATAGTATGATGGAAGAAGAATATACAACAGAATCAATTCTTATGGCAAAATTTATTACAGAAGGAATGTCAGAGCAGGTAGGAACCTTAACTTCATCTAGAGGTATAAAGGCTGAAAAATGGTTTGTTGTAAAAAATGCTAAAATGCCAAGTGTCCTTATTGAAACTGGATTTATTTCGAATAAAAAGGAATGCGCACTTTTATGCGATGAGGACTACTTGCAAAAACTTTCTGTTGGAATATATAATGGAATAAAATCATTTATAATACATTTTGAACGTTCTAGAGGTTTTACGGGGTCAAGATGATAAAAACAAAATCTGAAAAAATTATTTCATTTCTGTGCATTGTCTTAATATGTATATCAATCGCTGTTACTCTAACATATTGGTTTGTAAGTCCGAAAAATAGCAGAATGGTTCTGTTTTTCCCGTCATACGATAGTAGAAATTTATGTACAGAAGTAAGGTTTTTGCCGAAAAAACCTATACAAGGAATAGAAAGACTTTTTGTTGAAGAGTTGCTTCTTGGACCAATGACGAATAGATATAAACAGATTTTCCCTAGGAATACTGAACTGAATTATTGTTTTCTAAAGGATAATGTTTTGTATGTCGGGTTAAATGATTCTGTCCTTGAAGGTGTTGATGGAATACCTATAAAAGAAAGCATTGATATTCTTAAGTTTAATATTGTGAAGAATTTCACATTTATTAATAAAATTGATGTTTCCATTGATGGAATAAGTATTTATTAGCATTTTTTTTATCAATGACGTTTTATTAGATGCTCCAAAAAAAAGGGAAATTTAATAAAACTAAGTTGACAAAAATTAATTCTTAAGAGATACTATATGGTATCAAGGCTACATCAAAAGTATAAAAGGAGTTTCGAATGAAGAGGACCTTTGTTTTAATTACTGTTGCCATGCTCTTGGCTGGAAGTTTTGCATTTGCTAAGGAATCAACACTCATTGATTTCACACAGCTTGTTGCAGATACTGTACAGGATGCAAATGGCAATCCAACAAAAAACAGCAGAACTGTACAGAATTATGCTGTAGCTGCTGGTTCATCATTTTCAGCTGAGCAGAAAGCTCTCATGAAGACTTCTCTTTCTCTCCCAGAATGGGAAGTAAAGTTGAATTCTTCTGCACAGTCTGTATTCGCTCTTGCTGAGTCAAGAACAGTTGCAGCACCTGTTAAGCAGTCTGCAGATGTTCCTTTCGCTGGAAAAGATGTTCTTGGCGTTCGCGTTGTATTCCCAACTTGGGCACATAATGCAAGTGCAAAGATTGTTCCACCTTTCACAATTGAAGGATATGAACCACTTTCAGATGCTGATGCAAACGGTAATCGTCTTGCTCCAACTGATGAACAGAAGGGTAAGTACCTTTATGAAGATGGCTATGGTCTCGTAAGAAATGTTGGAACTCTCAAGTCAATTGCAGTTACAACAATGGGTGATAACTTCCCACACAAATTGTACGTATTGCTCTTGGATAATGATAATGTAGAACATCGTTATTATATGGGTACACTTGAGTTTGATGGTTGGAAAACACTTATTTGGAATAACCCAGACTATGTAAAAGAGGTTCGTGCTCGTGAAATCAGAGTAATTCCAATTTATCCACGTGGCATTCCTTATGTTAAGTTTGCTGGTTTCCAGGTAACACGCGATGCTCGTGATGTTGGATCTGACTTCGTAGGTTACTTCAAGGATGTAAAGGTTATTTATGACCTTGCTATTCTTTCAGCAGATCGTGATATTGATGAAGAAGATATCTGGGGCATTGTAACAAAACAGGAAGCAGACCGCAAGGCTGTTGAAATGTCTCGTTTTGGTAACAAGCAGGTTAACCGTTATATCGAAGCACAGAAGGCTGCTACAGAAGATACATTCACATCTTCACTTAACGAAAACAGTACTTCTAATGCTCAGACATCAGTTGCAGAGTAATTAGTTACTAAAATTACTTTGTATTGATGGAAGCCGTCCTTCTATGGACGGCTTTTTTTGTATCAATTTATATTTGTTTATATTTTTAGTATTTTATGGATGAACAAAATTTATTACCACGTAAAACCCAAATTCAAGATTGTTATAATTCTTATAAACCTGTATTTTCAGAGTGTTTGGAAAAAATTGAGTGTAAATTAAAAGAATGTTTGCATTTAGCTTCTGCTCCGACTTATAAAACGAGAATAAAATCTTTTGATAGTTATTATAAAAAAATTTTAAGACAAAAAGCTGAGGATTCTGCCAATAGTACTGAACTAGTTACATTGACTGATATGATGGGGATTCGTGTCATATGTGCTTTTCTTGCTGATATAGAAAATGTTGTAAAGCAACTTGTCAAAAATTTTGATGTTCGAGAAGTGGAACGTAAAGGTTCTCAGCAGTCTTTTAGGGAATTTGGA
>JAILPY010000109.1 GCA_024699235.1 Treponema sp.
ATGGTTATCTTTATCATGGCGTTGTAAAAGCCCTTGCTGATGCTACCCGCAAAGCCGGGATTGAATTCTAGGAGTGGCTATGGAAGAACGCAGAAACCACAATGATAGAAAGCCTCAGGATGAATTCGTAGAAAAACTCGTTAAATTGACACGTACTTCTGTAACAAAGAAGGGTGGACGTAAAATGTCTTTCTCTGCTTTGACTGTTGTAGGTGACCAGAAGGGTAGAATTGGATACGGATTTGGTAAGGCAAATGATGTTACTGAAGCTATAAGAAAGAGTATCGATAAGGCTAAGTCTAATCTTGTAACTCTTCCTATGAAGAACGGTACGCTTCCTCATGAAGTAATCGGAACGTATAATAGTTCTTCAGTACTTTTGAAACCTGCTTGTCCTGGTACAGGAGTTAAGGCAGGTGGACCAGTACGTGCTGTTATGGATGCCGCAGGTATTACAGACGTTATTTCTAAGTCTCAGGGCTCAAGAACTTCTGTTAACGTAATCCGCGCAACATTCGATGCTGTTTCTAAGATGATGAATGCAGGAAATGTTGCCGAGAACCGCGGTAAATCTTTGAATGATTTGTGGGGCTGATAATATGGCAAAGAAATTACGTGTAATACTTGTAAGAAGTACCATTGGACAGAAACCTGAAAAGAAGGCAACCGTCCGCAGCCTTGGACTTAAGAAGATTAATTCATGCGTTGAGCATGATGATAATCCTTCTGTAAGAGGAATGATTCACTCTGTAGAGCACCTTGTAAAGGTCGAGGAGATTGACTGATGTCTGATTTTGAATTACATGCACCTGAAGGAGCAAATAAACAAAGACGTATAGTTGGACGCGGTTCTTCATCAGGTCGCGGTACAACAGCCGGAAAGGGTAATAAAGGTCAGCAGTCACGTTCTGGAGGAAAGACTTATGTTGGCTTTGAAGGTGGACAGATGCCTCTGTACCGCCGCATTGCTCATCGCGGTTTTTCTAATGTAGCCTTTAAGAAAGAATACGAAATTGTAAATCTTCGTGATTTGGAAGCTAAGTATTCTGATGGTGAAACAGTAGACAGAGAGTCTCTTGTTTTAAAAGGTTTGCTGGGCAAAGCCAGTTCTCAGATTAAAGTTCTTGGAAATGGCGATGTTTCTAAAAAGCTCACTGTAAACGTTGATAAAATTTCTGCTTCTGCAAAGGCTAAGATTGAAAAGGCTGGCGGAAGCGTAAAAGCAGCTTGCGCTGACGAAAATAAGTCAGAAAAGAAAGCTGAAAAAGAAGAAAAGTAAAAACGTTGGAGTGATACATGGCAAACAATCCTGTTGTAAATATGTTCAGAGTTAAAGAGTTGCGTGACCGCATGCTCTTTACATTGCTTATTCTCGCAGTATTTCGCCTTGGTAGCGTTTTAACGATACCAGGCATTGATGCAACCTTGCTTCTGCAGTACTTCAATAATCTTGCTAGTGGTGCAGAAAGCGCGTTTGCCAGTTACATGGACTTTTTTGCCGGCGGTGCCTTTGAGCGGTTTTCTGTGTTTATGCTTGGTGTAATGCCATACATTTCAACACAGATTATCATGCAACTGGCACTTGTCATATTTCCATCACTTAAAAGAATTGCTCAGGAAGAAGGCGGTCAGCAGAAGGTGGCATGGTGGACTAGAGTAGGTACAATTTTTGTATGCCTTATTCAGTCTTATGCTCTTACTGTATATGCTGACGCCATTAATCAGCAGCAGCCTGGTGCAATTATATTTGATAATAAAGTCTATTTTAACTTGCTTGCCATTCTTACGGTAACCACAGGATCTATGATTACTGTTTGGCTTGGTGATCAGATTACTGCACACGGCATTGGTAACGGCATTTCTATGTTGATTTTCGCCGGTATCGTTGCCCGTATTCCAAGCGCAGTGTATGAATTGGGTAAGAGCGTTTCAAACGGAGACATAAATATTGTTTTTGTAATTGTTGCTCTCTTTATGTATGTTGCAATTATCGGATTTGTTGTATATGAACAGTCGGGAGAACGTAAGATTCCTGTTCATTACGCAAAGCGTGTTGTAGGACGAAAAATGTACGGCGGTCAGAGTACGTACATTCCGTTTAAGATTAATCCTTCTGGAGTAATCCCTATAATTTTTGCTTCTGCATTCTTAACATTCCCTCTTCAGCTTGCAAACAGCCTTTCTAACAGAGCTACATGGCTTATGAAGGTATCGGCTGTACTTAATCCGCTTGGTGTTTTGTATAATATTATCGAAGTTTTGTTGATTATATTCTTTGCATACTTCTACACTCAGGTAACCCTGAACCCTACTGAAATCGCAAGAAATATTCGTGAAAACGGTGGTTCTATTCCCGGAATCAGAACAGACAAGACTGAGGAATATCTTCAGAGGGTACTTAACCGTCTGATACTCCCTGGATCATTGTATCTGGCTGTAATAGCTGTATTGCCAACGATCATCCAGATTATCTTTAAGTTTCCTGCATCAATAGCAATGTTGATGGGTGGAACTTCACTCTTAATTCTGGTTGGTGTTGATCTGGATACTATGTCACAGGTTGAAGCTCTTCTTAAGATGCATCATCATGATGGTCTTACAAAGAAGGGATTAAGGCCTAGAAGTCTTTAAATTTTAAAGAATTCTATTATAAGGTCTAGATTAAAATTGCAAAAATGTGTTATATTAGGACACCACTTATATAGATAGTGGCACGTTAAATTGTAATTCATTGCGAATTGCCATGATTTAGCGTGTGGTCTTAATCTAATACATTTTTCTGGGGGACTTTTATGAAAGTAAGAACCAGCGTAAAGCCCATTTGCGACAAGTGCAAGGTTATTAAGAGAAACGGAATTATTCGTATTATCTGTGTAAACCCTAAGCATAAGCAGAGACAGGGTTGAGGAGTAACTGATGGCTCGAATTGCGGGAGTTGACCTCCCAAATAAGCATGTCAATATTGCATTGACATATATTTATGGTATTGGCCGTTCAGCAGCAAATCGTATCTGTGAGATTACGAAGATTAATCCAAACACTTTGATTAATGATCTTTCAGAAGATGATTTGGCAAAAGTTCGTAAGGCAATTGATGAAAATTATAAGACAGAAGGCCGGTTGCGTTCAGAAATCGGTTTGAATATCAAGCGCCTTATTGATATCGGAAGTTACCGTGGTATGCGTCATGCTAGAGGTTTACCGGTTCGCGGTCAGCGGACTCGTACAAATTCTCGTACTCGTAAGGGTAAGAAGAAGACCGTTGCTAACAAGAAGAAGGCATAGTACGGAGGTAACTGATGGCAACTGCTAAGAAAAGAAAGGAAAAAAAGAGTGTCTATGAAGGAAATGTCTATATTCAGGCTAGCTTCAATAACACTATCGTAACAATTACAGACCTCAGGGGAAATGCCATTGCTTGGGCTTCTTCTGGTGGATTAGGATTCCGCGGAGCTAAAAAATCAACTCCGTTTGCAGCTCAGTCAGTAGCAGAGACAGCAGTTCAGAATGCTGCCAGCTATGGTTTGCGTGAAGTTCATGTATTCGTTAAGGGACCTGGAATTGGTCGTGAAAATGCAATTCGTGTTCTTGGTACTTTGGGGCTCAAGGTTAAGTCAATTTCTGATGTGACACCTATACCTCATAACGGATGCCGTCCTCGCAAGACTCGCCGCATGTAAGGAGATTAGTACAATATGGCAAGATATACAGGTCCTGTTTGTAGACTTTGTAGAACAGAACAGAATAAGTTGTTCCTAAAAGGTGAACGCTGCAAGAGCGATAAGTGCCCTATTAATAAGAAACGCACAGCTCCAGGAAAAGATCCTAAGGATCGTGCTGGAAAGCGCAGCGAATATGGTCTTCAGTTGCGTGAAAAACAGAAGATTAAGAGAATTTATGGTATGATGGAAAAGCAGTTCCACATTACTTTTGAAAATGCTCTTAGAATGCCTGGCGTAACAGGTGAAAACCTTATCCGTTTGCTTGAAAGCCGTCTTGATAATGTTGTTTTCAGAATGCACTTTGCTTCATGCCGTAATCAGGCACGTCAGCTTGTTCTTCACAGGCACGTTATGGTTAACGGAAAAATTGTGAACATCGCAAGCTATCAGGTAAAGCCTGGTGATGTTGTTGAAGTAAAGGAAAAGAGTAAGAAACTTACTCTTGTTCAGGAAGGTCTTAAAGAAGTTTCAAAATCTGGTTCAGCTTCATGGTTGACAATAGATGAAGATGCTGTAAAAGGAACTTTTGTACAGTATCCACGTCGTGAAGAAGTTACAGATCTGGCAGACGTAAAAGAACAGCTCGTAGTTGAGCTCTATTCTAAATAATAAGGAGTTCAGATGGCTCGCAAAAATCTGCTTAAAGGTTTTAAAAAACCAAAGGGAATTACATTTGAGCATCTCGAAACTAATCCGAACTATGGAAAATTTACTGCATATCCATTCGAACCTGGATTTGGTACTACAGTAGGAAATACTCTTCGCAGGGTGCTTCTTTCTTCAATTCAGGGATATGCAATTTCTTCTGTTCGCATTACTTCGTATGATTCAAGTGATGTTCCTCATGTTATTTCCAGTGAATTTGAGAAAATTCCAGGTGTCAGTGAAGATACCATGGAAGTCTTAAATAGCTTGAAACAGATTCGTTTGCGCTTGCCGCGGGATGTTGAACAGGATACATTCCTCTTTGAATTTAAAGGTTCTGGAACTATTAAGAGTGATAACTTCGTAAAAGAAGGTCAGCTTGAAGTAATGACAGAAGGACTTGAAATCTTTACTATGATGGAAGGTTCTCACCTGGATATTGAAATTCAGGTTGACCTTGGAAGAGGTTATGTTCCAGCGGAAGTAAATAGTGCATACATTGAAGTTGTGGGAACAATTCCAATGGACTGTATTTTTACACCTGTACCAAAGGTTAAATATTCCATTGAACCTTGCCGTGTAGGTCAGCGAAACGACTATGATAAATTAATTCTTGAGATTTGGACTGATGGATCTATTAAGCCTGAAGATGCTTTGGCAGAAGCAGCAAAGATTGCTAAAGATTATTTCTCTATCTTTGTAAATTTCAATGAAGATGAATATTCTTCTGGCGAAGATTTAGATGAAGGCGATGAAATGATTCGTAAGCTCCTTAATACTCCTGTCGAGGAGTTGGAGTTATCAGTACGCAGTTCAAATTGTCTCAAGAATGCTAATATTCACACAATTGGTGAATTAACTAAGAAAACTGAAGAAGACATTACAAAGACTCGTAACTTCGGAAAGAAGAGCCTTGAAGAAATCAAGACTAAGCTTGAAGAGCACAATCTTACTTTGGGTATGACAGATTACAGTCATCTTAAAGATGTTAACTTCCGTAAAAATAAGGACGAGAACGAATGAACCACAGAAATGGATTTAATCCGCTTTCACGTACGACAGCCCATCGCCGTGCAATGTCACGGAATATGGTAACATCTCTGTTTAGATATGAGCGTGTTACTACAACAAAGGCAAAGGCTCTTGAAGTACGCAAGGCAGCTGAAAAACTTATCACACGTGCAAAAGTTGATAGTGTTCATAATAGAAGAATTGCCGCTAAATTTATTGCAGATGAAAAAATTCTGAATAAATTGTTCACAGAAATTGGACCTCGTATGAAGGATCGTAATGGTGGATATACTCGTGTATTGAAACTTGGTTTCCGTCAGGGCGATGCTGCAGATGTTGTAATTTTGGAACTTATTGATTATAAACTGCCAGAACCTGAAGAAAAAGATTCAAAGACAGATAAAAAAGTTTCAGCTCCAAAAGCTGAGGCCGCAAAGGAGTAAGATATGTCAAAAGCACATCGTGGAACAGGAATCCGCAAAGAGCCAAATCATGGCCGCGGAAAATGCGCTATTTGCGGTACTGAGCAGATCAAGGTTCTGTATGAACAGGATGTTGATGGCAATAAGGTAAAAATTTGCAAATTTTGTAAAGCAGCTTTAAAGAATAAAGCTCGTGTAGAGGCTAGAGCCGCAAAGAAAGCTGCTCCTGCTTCAGAAGAAAAAGCAGAAGCATAAATAATATAAAATGCTTCGTTAGCCACCCTTTTATGACAAGGGTGGCTCTATTTTTTATATATCGATTATATAAAAATATAAAATTATTACATTGAAAAATCTGTGCCTAAATAGATTTCTCGAGCTATTTCAGAATTTAATATTTCTTGCTTATTTCCTTGTATAACTATTTGACCAGAAGATATGATTATTGCTCTATCTGTTATTTCAAGGGTATCGCGGACGTTATGGTCTGTAATAAGAATGCCTATTCCTTTTTTTGAAAGTAATTTAATTAAT
>JAILPY010000144.1 GCA_024699235.1 Treponema sp.
GCAGTATATTTATTTATATAATAAATATATCCCTCTGCTTTTGAACTCGATTTTAGTTCAATTACCTGCATTTTAATATTTTAACATAAAATTATAGTAAAAACAATAGTCATTTATCATATCCATAAACAAATGCAGATATTCTATTCTTTACTCCCAAATCAATATCTATGAATTTAATATGAAGAACATATTGTTTTCCATCTGGAGACTTTTTAGTCATTACTATATAACCTATAGACTGTTCTGTCTGTCCATCTTTTAAAGAAAATTCTACGTTTAGATATTGTCCTTCTTTTATAGGCATTGTACAGGAAAGCCTGCATCCTGTAGCTGAAATATTCTGAAGCTTTCCTTCATATTTATTCTGTAAAATTTCATAACTGTTAGTTTTATTATTTGGATTATATTTAACAGCAGAAAATTTACATTCCTTATCTAAATGAATTCGTTTTGAAGTACGTCTTTGAATGGCTGTAAGAGTATTATTTGATGATGCTATAAGGATAAATTTTCCTGATTTTTCTTCTTCATACCTTACGACCCTTGTCAATAAAGTGTAAGTTGTTCCTGCTTCAGTTTTAAATGTAAGTATGAATTTGGAAAGCTGTGCTGGTTTTTTATCACTTTGGGCAAAGGCTTTTGGAATTGAAATTACAAGTCCTTGAGGCTCATTTCGTTCTAACGTAAGTTTCCAGTTATTTCTGTCACTGTCAATATATGTGAATTGCTGTCCATTGGGCAAGGCTCTTGTTGTACTTATGAATGTAATATTGTCATGTGCTTTCTCAAGCTTATAAAGAACTTCATATAACATTTCAAAAGTTTCCTGACTTGCATTTTTACTTTTGAATTCTGTGTATCCTTGATTAAATAAATCAATTATTGCCTTTTCATCTCTTATCAGATATTCAATGTTTTTAGGTTTGAATTTTTGGCAAATCTGAGAAAGAATTCTCTTTTCTTCTGTAGAAAGATTTGCTAAATTTGCTACGTTTTCTACATTTTTTTTAGTAGTTGCAAGGTTTTTATGGGACTCAATCCATTCAGGGGTTGAATGTAATTCTCGAATTTTTTTTAGTATAAGTCCTACTATGACAAGAACTGCAAATGCTGCTAAAACGATAAGTATGATTGTATAGAGCAGGGGATTTTGACGTGCATCTACTAGACTTCCATTATTCATATTAAAACTCCTACTTATACAACTTTTATGGCATCTACTATACTTTTTAGGCGTGGTACCATTTCATATTCAGAAAGGTCCCCAATCGTAACTGTATCTTTATCTTTTAAGGCTGATTCAAAATCACTAAGAATTGGCAATAAGTCCTTAAAGAAATCGTTTAAGGATGTTCCATTAATTAACAGTTTATTGTAAAGGTCCGGAAATAACATAGACATTGTTCCGATATGGCAGAAATTATTGCATTTTGTTGCAAGGTCTTCAATTATTTCAGATGCATCTTTATCTTTTCCACTCTGTAAAAGAACAGGAATGCTTTCTAATTTTTCAGTTAAAACAGAAAAGTCTGAAGAAATTGCATGAAGTGACTCAATAATTTCAATCTTAGATATGACACTTAAGTCTAAAGCTGTATTTTCTGTAAGTTCTTTATCCAAAATTGATTCAAATTCACTTGATTCAATTTCCTTACCATCAAGAATAATTTTTACAGTTGTAGCATCATTTTTTTCCATTTCTTTTTCAAATGATTTCAAAATGTCTCCAACAGTCTTTTCATTTTCAAGTGTTATATCTAGGTTTTGTCCATTGACCGAAAGTTTCATCTATAAAATTCCTCTTTTATTTATTTTGATTTTGATTTGCAAAATTATTTAAGGAATTCTTTTGACTTTCAAGACTGTTAAGAGTTCCTTCCATATTTGCATACTTATATTTTAATTCCATTTCTTTCTCATCCAACTGAGCTTGAAGGGTTGAAATTTTTGAGTTTGAATTTTTAATTTGATTTTCGAGCAAAGCAATCTTTGTAGAAATAAGACCTCCTGCCTGAGTCCAAGAATTTGTCTGCTTGTCAAGAAGATAACCTAATCCACTGTCTATAACGTGATCTCCGTCACTGTCATAACCGAATAGATTTTTTATGTCTTCTAGGTTTGATTCCAATGCAGCGTCAAGTTGCTTTTCGTCTATTTCAAGATAACCCCTCATTTGAGAAGCATTATAACCAGACCCTTTAGAACTTGCATTTGTAGAAATGCCAATCTGATTTAACATCGTTATTTCTGCATTTTCTGAAGTGTTATATTTGTTAGCAACAGTTCTCTGCATAGAGGCTTTTCCATTTGTCAATGTAAAGTCTCCTTGAAACATCCCAAGTTTTTTTTCTGCAGCTTCACGTTCTTCTTCTGTCAGATAATCAAGTTCTGATATTACTTCCGGCTTATTTGACGTAAGTATATTAATTTCTGCCAATACCTGATTATAAGTACCTACAAAATTTATGAGAGCCTCTTTTGCACTGTCTTTATCTGGATTAATTTTAATTGTTACAGGTTTTTCTGTTGCAGCATGCATATGCAATGTAACATTGGGAATAACGTCATCTACATCGTTCGATGAGCGGTGCAAGGTTATGCCTTCGTATTTAAAGACAGAATCTTCGGCTGTTGAAATTGCATGATTAGGAGTATACCCCTGGTTTTTAGAAGCATCACGAGATTGAGGCACTGATAATGTAAGCTCTTTGCCAGTGCTTCTATTACGTATAATAAGACTTTCTGCATCAGGATAATCATTTAACGACAATGAAATCTGCATGTTTCCATTTTCATCAGGTGCATAAGCACTTGTATCTAAAGGAATTTCTGTACCGTCTTTATTTTTTATTGCAATGTAATTTGAATCATTGATAGGAATAAGCTGTTCTTCCGGCTCTGTTTCTTTAGATTCTAAAGATGTTTCGCTCTGCTCATTTGTAATGACAAGACCTTGAAATTCTACATATCCAGGACTTGGAAGAGAAGGTCCCTTTGCTATATCTTTGATTTTAGAAGTAATGTCTTCTGTTTCTGAAACTTTAAAGGAAAATTCAAGAACCTGATGTCCTGATTCATTTAAATCTTCTGGAATAGGAATTTCAATGCCACCGCGTGCTGGAACTGTTATAGTATTATTATCTAGTTTAACATTATTTTTTGATAGCCCAGGCATATTTTTCTGTAAATTTTCTTCATTTGATATTGGTGCAGAGAAATCTTCAATTGATGCAAATAGATTTTCCGTTTCTACAGGTGCATCACTTACCATATCAATATTTTTAGCAAGTTCAAGAGCCCGTTCTTCAAAAACAAGCTTGTTTTCCGAACCTGTAACAAGGCCTTCAATTAAAAGAGATTTTTTACTTGCCGTAACTCCTATTAGGCTTGCTTTTAATATGTTTTCACCACGACGGTTAATTGCCTGAACAAAGTCTGATATTTTTCCGCCTTTCCAGTTTAATTCTATTTTTTTATTGCCGACACCGAATATATACTTACCGGCATCTATTTTCATATTTCTATCTATATTGCCGCTTAAAAAGCGGTCAGAAGTTGCTTCTTTTATTATGTTTATCTTAAATGAACCTGCTTCTGCAGATCTGTCTGCATCTGCGGTAAGGGCATCCTCATTTGAGGATTCTGTTAATTTACTATTAAATGGATTTTGAAAAGAATAAAGATTTTTTGTAGTCTCTTTCAGAGAGGAAATTTTCTGATTTACATCTCTCCATGCATTCTGCTGAGTCTGATACTTTTCTAACTGAGCTTCTTCACGTCTTAGAGGTTTCCTTTCTACCTCCATAAGAGAATTTACGAGATCATTGGTTTTATATTTATCAGTAACTCCTGGTATGCTTAATCCGTCTGCCATAATCCCGCCATCAAATAAGATATTCTATATTTAAAACATAACTACGCTGTTAAAGTAACAGCGTAGTATGCTTATTAAATAGTCTCATCAAATACCAGCCCCATGGTATGCTTTAAGTTTGCCTGAAGTCTTTGAATTTCTTCAGATGGAATCTCTCGTATTACCTTGTTTGTAGAAGGATCTACAACCTCAATAATAACTTTTCCAAGTTCTTTATTTACAGAAAACTGTAATGTATGACCATTAATAATATCTGTAATTTTCTGAATGTTTTCAATATCACTCTTTTCAGTTGCAATTGATTGAGCAATATTCTCAACAACTTCGGCAGCACTGTTCGGAAAAAAAACAGTTGGGCGAACTGATTCTGCGGTTGGTGCCCGCTTTTGTTTCCCTGCAGTTATGCCTTTTGAGCCATCCGTGGCTGCTACATGCCCAGTCATACTTATTGTATTCATGGACTTTCCTCCTGAAAATGAAAAGAGAGGGAAGGTGGCGCACCCCTCCCAGGCTTTTCTAAGTGGTTTAACAAAAAATGACATCCAGAAATTTCTCAATTAAACCACTTTGACTTTTTGATCGTTATCTGAGCAATGCAAGTACGCTTTCAGACTGATTGTTAGCCTGTGCAAGCATAGCAACGCCAGACTGTGTAAGGATTGAATTCTTTGTGTATTCAACCATTTCTGATGCCATATCTGTATCGCGGATTGTTGATTCTGCACTCTGAAGGTTCTCTGCTGCAATGCCGAGACCATAAGATGTTTCTTCTAAGCGATTCTGATAAGCACCCAAATCTGCACGCTGCTTATTTACAATTTTCAAAGCTGCATCAATTGTGCCGATGGCAACGTTTGCTGCTTCTGGAGTAGAAATGCTAATCTTTTCATCAGTACCCTGAACACCTCTCAAGCCAAGAGCCTGTGCTGTCATAGTTCCTACATAAGCAGTTACACGCTGATCCATGTTTGCACCAATATGGAAAGTCATCTCCTGATTAGAAACAGACTCACGAGCAAAACGTCCTGTCAACATATTCATGCCGTTGAATTGTGCCTGTGAAGCGATGCGGTCTACTTCTGCAACAAGCTGAGATACCTCAACCTGAATCTGCAAGCGGTCTTCTTCTGTATAGATGCCGTTAGCAGACTGAATAGAAAGTTCACGCACTCTCTGCAAGATATCTTCAGTTTCCTGAAGGTATCCTTCTGTTGTCTGAATGAAAGAAATTCCGTTCTGTGTGTTGCGGTTAGCCTGATTCAAGCCACGAATCTGAGCTCTCATTTTCTCAGATACTGCAAGACCAGAAGCGTCATCGCCAGCACGGTTAATTTTCATTCCAGAACTGAGCTTTGAAATATTGCCCATCAATTCAGCATTGTTAAGTCCCAATGAGCGGTTTGCAAACATTGAACTCATGTTGTGATTAATTACCATAATAAGTGTCCTCCATGTTCTATACATAAAGCATCATGCCTTACGCCTGATTGTACGAGCATCTGCCGTTTTGCGCCCCGGCAGAAGATTTAGACTCTTACAGCAGGAATTGTTATTATTCATGATAATAACAATCTATACTGTTACAAACAGCATGAAGAATACTATTTCAAAGAACAATATTCCGTCTAAATACGGAATAAAATGCTTTTGCAAAAACGGATTGATTTAAAGTTAGAAAAGTTGAAGTGCATTTTATCAGTCCGCGCAATAAGCGTAAGGAGTCTTTAAGACCCCTTACACCTATTATTATACTACATTATCTCAACAAAGACAATACTGTCTGTGACTGAGAATTAGCCTGAGCCAGCATAGCTGTTCCTGCCTGAGTAAGAACCTGGTTCTTTGTAAATTCAACCATCTGAGCAGCCATATCTGTATCACGGATTCTTGATTCAGAAGCCTGAGTATTCTCAGCAGCTACGTTTAATCCTTCTACAGTCTTCTCGAGACGGTTCTGATAAGCACCAAGGTCTGCACGCTGCTTGTTGATTCTCTTGAGAGATTCATCAAGTGTGCCGATTGCGCGGTTGGCATCATCCGGTGTAGCAAGTGTCAAAAGTTCTTCTGTTCCAACGTTGCGGATTCCGAGAGCTGATGCTGTCATTGTTCCGATGTAAACCTGTATGCGCTGATCCATGTTTGCACCAATATGGAGCCACATAGAACCAGTTACGTTGTTTTCACCTGTTGGGCGAGCGTAGCGTCCTGTGAGCATATTCAAGCCATTGAACTGAGCTGCAGATGCAATGCGGTCTACTTCAGCGATAAGTGAACTAACTTCAACCTGAATCATTTCGCGGTCTTCTTCTGTGTAGATGCCGTTGCTTGACTGAACTGCAAGTTCGCGGATGCGCTGAATGATATCTTCAGTTTCCTGCAAGTATCCTTCTGTTGTCTGAATGAAGCTGATTCCGTCAGTTGCGTTTCTTGATGCACGGTTGAGACCGCGAATCTGTGCACGCATTTTTTCAGAAACAGCAAGACCAGAAGCGTCATCACCAGCACGGTTAATCTTCATACCAGAAGAAAGTTTTTCCATATCCTTCTGAAGTGCTACGTTTGTTACTCCCAAAGAACGATTTGAGAACATTGCTGACATGTTGTGGTTGATTACCATAATGTTTCCTCCATGGAAATGTAATGGGGCAAAATCCTTTTTACCCTATTTGTAAAAGATCACATCTGCATTACAAGGCTACATCTGTAATCTTTTACAATGAATTACCTGATTGTTGTCTTCTTCGAAGTTGAACAACCATGGCTTTTCAATTTATAGTTTCGGATGTATTATCCGGAATCTTTAATAAAAAAATAAATTTATTCTATTTTTTTCAAAATTTCTGTAATTATTCTTGTTGCCTTACCCCTGTGTGAAATTTTGTTCTTTTCATCAGCAGATAATTCTGCTGCAGTTTTTCCATAAGAAGGTAAAAAAAACAGCGGATCATACCCAAAGCCTCCTGTTCCCCTTTGTTCGCTGGCTTTTTCTATTATGGTACCTTCCATTGTTTCTTCTGCGATGACAAACTTATCATATCCGAAATATAAAACCATTGAACATGTATAATGGGCGCTTCTTGGGCCGTCTTTGAATAAACCTGACTTTTTCCCTTCATCTAAGTTTATTCCTTTTGAAACAGCATCATTTAACTGTTCGATAAGTAAAAGGTTTTGTTCCTGCTGTGGAATTTTGAGTCCGTCACTTCTTCCTGTCATGAACATGGGGCCTGCATATCTTGACGAATATATGCCAGGTGCTCCATTAAGGGCGTCTACGCAGATGCCGGAGTCGTCCGCAATGACTGGACTGTGTACTATATTCCATAGGGCTTTCGCCTTTATAAGGCTGTTTTCGTAAAAAGTAGAGCCTGTTTCAGCTGGATTAAAGTCAATATCTTCATCTTTCGGTATGATTATTTTTATTTTAGAATCAGGGCTTTCAAGAATTTGTTTCATCTCTCTTTTTTTGTTTTCGTTGCCTGTTGCAAGATATAGTTTCATGGCTTATATCATAATCCTTCATAGAGATTGTGTCTATGTTTTTTTTGGCGCTGTTGATTATATGGCCTATTTTTCTGTCTGAAATGTTGAGGACTTCTGCCAATGCAGCATTTGAAGGTATTGCCATATATTTTGAAGTTTTTAGCTGTTTATTACGGTTTTCCCATATTTTAGTCTGCTTTTCATATTTTTTCCTTAATTTTTCTGAAAAAAAATTGTCATCTTGCAGTTTCTGAAATTCAAGAAGGTACCGGCGGTGAAAGAAGAATGCAGAATCGCGTGACTTTATGCAGCATTCTCTTTTTTTTATTTTTTCTCCCACTTTTTCCTTTACTTGCTCTAAAAGTTCCGTAATGTCATTTTCTGTTAATTTTGTTATGAAACTTACTTTTCTTATTATGTCAGAATCAACAAAACAGCAGGCTTTTAGCGTTAAAATAAGGCAAGCTGCTTTTCTAAGGTTTTCTTTCATTTCTAATTGGCTCCACCTGATGCCTTTTTGGGACAGAAGGGCGTTCATGAAATCCTTATATCGTATATGAGTGGCATCTGGCTGGTTATCTGGCATGCAGCAGGATAATGAGTATTCCTCTGAATTATACTGATACTCGCGTTCTTCTTCCTTTAACGGACTGATTTCTATTAGGCTTTTTTCACAAGCCTGAGTTCTTGCCAAGACTTTTAGGAATGAACGCTTGCATAAGAATATGGACTGCCTGAAATACGTTGCAAAATGTCCGATTTTAGAATTGTAATTAGTAAGTAATTTTACAATTCTTTGCTGGACCCACAGTAAAAAAGAATGTAAGTCGTCCTTGTTAAGTTTTTCTAATCCGAAATACTGCGGATTGTTATATATCTGCATGATAAGCTGATTTTTTGCTTCGTCTGCGGAAATTTCATGAATTATAAATTTTTTTTCTATAATGTCTAATGTTTCTTCATTTTGCATATACTGTAACCTCGATATGAGGATTACAGCAAATTCCGTGCCAATAAATTTTGCTTATTTTAGTATATAAATAGGCCTAAAATCTTACTTTGTGTAAGTTTATTATTATTTTTCTTACACAAAGTGAAGGTTATGAATAGTTTTATGATATTATCCTTGAAAATTCTTTTACAATTGAAGGAATAAGTGTTTCAACCTTTCCGTCTGTACTTGCCCCTGAAGCATTTTTATGGCCCCCTCCGCCAAATTTAGAGGCTACAATGCTTACGTCAACTCTATCCTTTGATCTAAAACCGATTGTACAGCTGTGATCAGTTTCCTGGCGCACAAAAACAACGGCTTCAACGCCTTCTACGCAGAGCATCATTGTATACAGGGCATCGCTGTCTCTTCCTTCCTGTCCATATTTTCTTGTATCATCCTGAGTCTCATAAGTAATTACAAGCTTACCGTTTAAGTACCTTTCTGCACGGGTAAGCATAATGCCAAGAAGCTTCCTTGTATTCCATCCTTTGCCGCCGGTCATATCCTGATATATTTCTCTTGGACTTGTACCTGCTTCTACAAGACGGGCTACAGAGTTGAAGACTTCTTTATCAGATTCATTTAAAAATCTGAAGAATCCTGTGTCCGTAGCCGTTCCAAAGAATAATGTCTTTGCTTCTTCTTCATTTGGCTTTCCCACAAGATGTTCAAAGATTTGCTGAACTATGCATGCTGCTGCAGGGGAAGTGGAATCTATTATCGAATTTTTACTTTCAGCAGCAGTTTTGTGATGGTCTATTATAAATGTATCAAAAGTCTTAAGGTCTCCGTCAATTTCTCCAAGCCTGGAAATCTCTGAGCAGTCTACAATAATGAGTCCGCAGCGCTTCTGTTCTTCCAAAGTCATGAATCCGATTTCCTGCTTAAAGCTTGAAGCATATTTTTTTATTTCTGTTCGCTTGAATGGACCTGCATTAAGAAGCTGGTAGGGTTTGCTCATGTGAGAAAGAATGTAGGAAACTCCTAAGCTGCTTGAAATGCAGTCTCCGTCAGGTTCCTTGTGCCCTGCAATAATAAATGAATCGTGATCGGTAATAAAATTTTTAAATGAATTAATTTGACTTTCAGAGATAATTTTCATGGAAAAAATCCTTTTAAAATGTATTTTGAAGAAAAAAAAAGGCACGGAATGTAAAATTCCTGCCTTTTTTTAGTAAGGAAATCTATTAATTAGAACTCAATAGAAAGAGTTTCTATATTTGCATCTACCTGAGTTCCATTTGGAGCAACTGCCCATACGGAATCCCTTCGATCCATTGGAACGTTAAGGATTACTTTATAGAAGTCTCCATCTTTGTAGAAAACTGACATGTATGCACCTACATTCTTTACTTTTTCATGGAAAACAAGCTTTCTGTCAACATTGCCTGTTGCCCATTTCTTTGGGATTGCAATCTGACCGATTTCTGTTGTCTGCTTCTGATAAAGTACTATATAAGAGTCCAGCTGATCATAAACCTTGTATACCTGTACATTACGATAAGTTAGGTTTGAAACGTTATCGCCTTTGTCCCAGATAGGTTTTGCTGCTTCCTGTGCGAGTGCTGGCATAACAACACTTGCAGCCATGATTAAAGCTAATAATAGTTTTTTCATAAGTCGATCCTTCCTTAGGTTTCCGTTATTTTATAATGGCCAACATTATGGCTTTTATTGTATGCTTTCTGTTTTCAGCTTCGTCCCATACTTTGCTTGCACTGCTTTCAAAAACGTCTTCTGTTACTTCCTGCCCCTTTACTGCAGGAAGACAGTGTAAAAAGATGGTAGAATCCTTACCAGTAGCAGCCATCAAGTCCTTATTGACCTGAAACGGCTTGAGTAATTTCATTCGCTCGTCCTTGAGCGCTTCTTCACCCATGGAAACCCATACATCAGTATAAAGGCAATCTGCGTTTTTGACAACTGAAATTTGGTCAGAAATGGTAATTTTCGCTCCTGAAACTTTTGCAAACGGAGTGCATATCCTTATTATTTCTTCATCTGGAGACAGTTCTTTTGGACAGAACATTGAAAAATTTATTCCAAATTTTGAACAGATGAGCATGAGCGAACGTGCCATATTGTTTCGTCCGTCCCCGCAGAAGCATAATGTCAGGCCTTTTAAAGTGCCAAAATGTTCCTTTAGTGTCATTATGTCAGCAAGGACCTGCGTTGGGTGAAATTCATCTGTAAGGCCGTTTATTACAGGAACTCCAGAATACTTGGCAAGCTTTTCAACATGCTCCTGCTTGAATCCCCTGAATTCAATTGCGCTGAACATTCTTCCTAAGACTCTGGCTGTGTCTTCTACGCTTTCCTTTCCGCCAAGCTGTATGTCCTGCGTAGACATGAATACAGGATGGCCGCCTTCTTCTCCGAATGCCGTTTCAAAAGAAGACCGCGTGCGCGTAGAGCGTTTTTCAAATATGAGGGCGATAGTCTTTCCCAAAAACCTCTGGTGGATTTCGCCGTTATGAGACTGTTTTTTTACAAGGATTGCCCAGTCAAGGATCTGATTTATTTCTTCAGGTGTCCAGTCTATCCAATTTAAAAGGCTTCTGCCCTTAAATGGACTTTCAAATGCTTCTGTTTCCATGTGCTATATTATAATGATATTAAGAATAGATTCAAGTGGACTGCCTTATAATGGCTTTTTCCTTTTACGAAAGAGCCTTCATGTCTGTAGGAACAGGAGAGTGGATGTCGTCACACTCTCCTGTTTTAATCGTTATTCCTGTATCAGCACAGGAATTTTACTTATTCCCGTAACAGGATTCTTTAGTTCTGTTCCATTCCTTTCTGAGGCGCGGACAGCTATGTAATAGCGGGTGTTTGCCGTAATATTCCGCGGAAGATGAAATTCCAGGGTCTTGTCAGTATTCCTTGTAATGAAACTGTCTGGAACTTTGATCCAGTCGTCTTCATTTTTAGAAGGATTGCCGTCATCAAGCAAAGGAACGAAAAATATGCCTCCTAAATCTCCTGCAACTTTTAGCTTCTTTCCTAGAATCCTTGCACTGAAAGTTGCTTTTAATAAACCATTGTCAGTTTCCATTTTAGTCATAGGATTTTCTATTTGGCTTATTTGAGGAGATGAATCTGTTACGGCAGTTACAGTTGCTGTCATTCCCTTAAGTCTTTCCCTGAGTCTTTCATTTACAGAGAAGCGGGCTTCAAATCCTGTTACTGACTCTGATTCTGGAGTCAGTGACTGAACGCTGCTAATTGGTGCAATGTACAGCTTGCATATTTCTAGAATGTCAACTGAAAAGCCCAGTTCTGCCTGTTCAAGAATCTCTTTTTTTAGAAGAGCCATGGCATGTCCAACCTGATATCTGTCAATTCCCTGATTGTGTGCAGAAACAAGGTCTAGGATCTGGTCTGTAGAAACAGTTCTTCTTGGCACATGTGCAATATAGGTATTTTCCTTAAAGCGACATGGGGTTAGCGTTACGGCGAAATTTGTTTCGCGCTTTGTGTCTATGTTTGTCATAAATACTCCTTAGGCTAAGGGGTTTGTCCCTGCCTGGATATAAGCTAACATATTTTATAGGCCCTAAAATGTAGATTATGCTTGATGGCACGTTTTTTTTCTGACAAATTTTTCTGCCATGTGTCTGGAGTCAGCCGCTGTTCTTTATTGGAATTTAGGCTCAATTTGTTACTGGAAATGACATGCATTTCTTTATTAGAATTTAGGTATGATTCTTTTCTAGAAGTGGCTGATGATTCTAGCCATATAAAAAGGTATTGGTATTTTATATTCTGTTGGTATATAATAGAATAAATATTATATCAGTTTTAGATTCAAGAATCTGATTTTGAAACTGGCATTTATTTTATCCTTTTCTGCATTAGGAGAACTCTATGGGCGGTATATTTGGCGTTGCCTCTAAAGGTGACTGTTCACTTGATTTATTCTTTGGCGTTGACTATCATTCTCATCTTGGTACGCGGCGTGGAGGCCTTGCAGTTTACCAGGAAGAAAATAAGTTTAAACGTGCAATCCACAATATACAGAATTCCCCGTTCCGTACAAAATTTGAAAATGACATTACAGAAATGAAAGGCCGGCTTGGAGTTGGCTGCATTTCAGATTATGAGCCTCAGCCTCTTTTGGCCCGTTCTCATTTAGGTCGCTTTGCCCTGACTACGGTTGGAATTGTTACTAATAAGGAAGAGATTGCAAAAGAGTTAATGGATAAAGGAATATCTTTCCTTGAGATGTCTGGCGGAGAAATTAATCAGACTGAGCTTATTCTTGCTATGATTAACAGCCAGCCTACTATTGTAAAGGGCATTCAGTATGTTCAGTCCCGCATAAAAGGATCAATTACAATGCTTGTTGCTACTCCTGACGGCATTTTTGGAGCTCGCGACAAAATGGGTCGCACCCCTTTGCAGATTGGCAAGAAAGTAAATGATGACGGTTCTGTACAGGCTTGTTGCTTGAGCTTTGAAAGTTTTGCCTATATGAATTTGGGCTACAAGCATGAGCATGAACTCGGTCCTTCAGAAATTGTATTTGTGACAGATTCTGGCTATGAAATTCTTCAGGAACCTCAGAAAGAAATGAAGATATGTACTTTCCTTTGGATTTACTACGGCTATCCTACTGCCTGTTATGAAGGAGTTAACGTTGAATCTATGAGGTATAACTGTGGAAAGTACCTTGCAAAGAGGGATAAGGTTGCAGATATCCATCCAGATTGCGCTGCAGGGGTTCCTGATTCAGGCACAGCACATGCCGTCGGATATGCAAATGAAGCTGGAATTCCTTTTACTAGGCCTTTTATAAAATATACTCCTACATGGCCACGTTCCTTTATGCCTGTAAATCAAGAGCAGAGAAACCTTATTGCCCACATGAAGCTTATTCCTGTGCCGCAGCTTATAAAGGATAAGAGCATTCTTTTGATAGATGACTCGATTGTACGTGGCACTCAGTTGCGAGAAACTACGGATTTTCTGTATGAAAGCGGTGCAAAGGAAGTTCACGTCCGGCCTGCATGTCCTCCAATAATGTTTGGATGTAAGTATCTGAATTTCAGCCGTTCTAAAAGCGAAATGGATTTAATTGCCCGCCGGGTAGTAAAGCAGTTTGAAGGTGATAATGTCAGTGAAGAGACTCTTGCCAAGTACTGTAATCCAGATACTCCAGAATATGAAAAAATGCAGGAAGAAATACGCCGGCAGCTGCATTTTACGACTCTTCGCTTTCATAGGCTTGATGACATGCTTGATTCTACGGGGCTTGATCATTGCAAGCTATGTACGTACTGCTGGAACGGGAAGGAATAATGGCATTTTGTACAATACATAAGAATGCAATAGAACAGAATTATAGGCAAATGAGTATGCTGTGTAAGAAAAATAATGCACAGCTGAATGTAGTGTCTAAATTCTGTCTTAGCAATCCGCTTGTCATTTCGTTTCTTAATGGCATAAAAGACTGTCCCTGTACTGTTATTTCAGACAGTAATATGGAAAATTTTGCACGCCTTGAAGAATCCCTTGCATCAAGGCTTACTAAATGTGTCATAAAGACTCGGCTTTCTGACATAAAAAAAATTCCATCCATAAAAAAATCCTACAGGCCAGACAGGCTTTTTGTTTCTGATATGGCAATGCTTAATGCCATTGCTGAACTTCCAGGCGATATGAGGCCGGAAATTGTCCTTATAGCTGAAACTGGCGATCTTAAAGACGGTTTTTTGCTTAATGATATAATGTTGATTTCAGAAATGTTGCCGATACTTAACATAATAGGGGTATCTGCTAATTTTTCATGCCTTTCTGGAATTTTACCAGATATTGATACTGTTTGCAAACTTTATGAAACAGCTGCCTTCATTCAGAAAAAGCGCAGCCTGGAAAAACCTTTTCTTTCTGTAGGAGGAACTGTTATTCATGGATTGGCCGGTACAGGTTCTTTAGATGGACTTGTGCAGGAAATAAGGAGCGGAGAAGGAATCTTTTTTGGTTATGATTCTTCCGGGGGAACTGATCTTGCTGGTTTTTCCAAAGAGACAATTTCTCTTGATGGAGAAGTTCTTGAAGTTGCTGAAAAAGATTTTGCAATTAGAGAGGGGCATCAGTCTGGATTTACGGCAACTGGTAATATTTCGGACAGTAATTTTGAAAAGGGATTGCGAAAAAGGGCGGTTCTTGATTTCGGCATCCTTGCAGCTTTGCAAAAGGATTTAATTCCTGCTGATAAAGGCGTTGTTCCTGTCGGACAGACTTTTGATTTTACTGTTGTTGATGTTACAGGTTCTGCAAGAACGTATGCAGCTGGCGAAACCGTTTCTTTTTATACAAATTATGCATCCGCATCGTTTGCTATGATGAATAGGTATATTCCATGTAATCTGGAATAGAATATTATTTAATATAAGTGGATGGTTAATGTGAAGAATAGGCGCACTTTTTTTACTGGCATTTCTGTTTTTGCTGTCATTCTTGCCTTGGGACTTGTTGTTAACGGAGCTCTCGGAATATCAGGCTTTGAAGGCGTGTATAGGGATGCTTTAATATCTCGTTACAATATAGATGGAAAATACATAAAAAGCAGGATAGAATCTAACCTTAATCTTGGAAAGAAGCTTTATCTTCTGGAAAACACTGTAAGGCCTCTGTTTTCTCAGGTTTTAGATTCCTCTGCAGGCATTGAGCACATTTATGTTTCTGATGAGCATAATGAAATTCTGTATTCTTCCAGAAGCGTTATAAGTCAGCAGAAAATACCTTTTAATTATTATGAAGGTGAAAAAGAACCTTCAGAATCAAATAGTCCCTACAGCCTAAAATTTCTAGACAGTACTTTTATATGCATTCCTCTGTATTCAGCAGATTCATTTGCAGGTTCCTTGCTTATGGAATTTTCGCAGAAATATGTTGCAAGCTACATTCAGCAGTATTCCAAGTTTTCTTTGAAGACGGGAATGATTCTATTCCTTGTAGCCTTAGTTTTATATATTATTGGATGCCTAGCCTTTAGTGAAAGTGAGAGCTTTGAAAATTTTTTTACAGTTGTCCTGCTGCTTACTTCTCAAATAATTTTTTCAGTCTTTAATTACAACAGCTATAATAATGCCATTTCTTCGATTTTTAATGCGAACATGGAGCGTTTAGGCCATTCTGTTTCTACGGCTATTCAGGATCCTCTGAAAATGGAAGAAACGTTTGATAATATGAAAGATGTTGACGTTTACCTGGCAGAGCGCATATCTGGTAATAATCAATGTTCTGGCATCTTCATAATAGATAAAGATCAAAAAATACTCTACAGGGCTTTTAATGAAACAAGGGGGGATTCTTCAGAAGTCTTGGATTTGACTGATTCTGATATTACAGTTGTTGATCTTACTGTACCAGATTCTCCATATTATTATCGTCTTGCCCTCCGGATAAACCGTCCTTTGATTAATAGTGTTTTGCGTGACATGGCTTTGGATTCTGGCACTATTATTATAGTAGCCCTTATATTCGCATTTATATTAAAGAGCTTTATAATCCTGATTCAGAATAGGAAAGATATCCTTGTAATTCCAAAGGAAATGACTCCTTCTCAGTCTAGGACAGCACTTCGCCTTATAGAAATAAGTACTTTTGTATTTATGTTTGCAGCATATGAAACCCTTTCCTTTATACCTTTGTATATTCAGGATGTGTTCAGGTCTTCAGGAAGCTATTTTATGGGCTTGTCTTCAGAAACCGTTGAAAGCCTTCCTGTTACTACCTATATGATAGGCATTATGATTGCAATGTTCTTTACTCTTTTCGTCATGAAACAAATTTCCGTTCGTAAGAGATATGTAATTATGTCTGCTATTTTTATTGCAGGCTCCTTCCTGACTATTTTTTCTAAAGATATTGTACTGTTTTCAATTTCAAGGTTGATTTGCGGCTTTGGTTTCGGAGGAATCCTATTGAGCACTTCGTCTCTGGTAATTGAATATACGAGTTCAAGGACACGAAGTGCAGGTTTTGGCACTAATGCAGCAGCATTTGCATCTGCTTCTATTTCTTCAATACCAATCGGAGGCGTTGTAGTTAATAAATTTGGATATGAAGCAGGCATCTTAGTTTCAATATTTTTTGCATTTGCATTCTTACTGTTTGCAATGTGCTGCCTGCCTGAAAAGAAGAGACTTCGAATAAAGAAGAACGGTAAGGTTGTAAAGTCTCGTAATGTTACTTTAAAAGATTTTTTCAGGGTGTTTTTCTCAAGGCATGTGCTTACGTATATCTTGTTCATAAACATTCCTTTCCAGATTATTTACTGGGGACTTTTCCAGTTCCTGCTGCCGCTTTATATGAGCGATACGCTCAAGCTTTCTCAGGGAAACATAGGACGCATACTTGGTATTTTCAGCGTTATAAGCCTGTTTGCAGCTTCTGTCAGCCGGCTTTCTGATAAGGCAAGGAATGACAAGCTTCTTATTTCACTTGGAGCATGCTGTGCTGGAATTGCAATGATTGCATTTGGATATGGGGCAGGGGGATTTATAATGTTTATTGTAATAATGGTTGCAATGGGCATTGACAATCTATTTATAGACTCTATTGAAGAAGTCTATCTTGAGTCTGGACATATAAAACATGTATCCGAAGAAAATCTTTTGCAGACTTATAAGGTTATTGAAAAAGTTCTTTCTGTGTTTATACCTTCTGTTACAAGCATTATTATTGTTAATTCTGGCTTTAATAAAAGTCTGATGGTAATTGGTATTTATTCAGCTATAGGTGCTGTACTGTTCTTATTGTTCGGTAAAAACGGAAGATGGGAGAAAAAACATGAAAAATAGCTATAGGCGTCATCTGCTTCTTTTTACATGCATTCTTATTTTTTCTATTCTTTTTTGCGGCTGTTCTGCAGGACTCTCTTCTTCAAACTATTGGAAAGGCGTTGAAAAAGAGTCTGAATGGGTTGAAAAAAAATATAAGCCTTTTAAACTTTCCGCAATTGAAAATTCTTCTGAAAACTCTCAAGACTTATCTCAGCAGCCTGTTCCCGCTTTCTTAAAAAATGAAGGTCAAAAATTTAGGATAGGCATTGTAATATCAGGTGATTACTGGGAATTTTTTGAAAATCTTAAGGGGCTAATTGAAGGTTTTTCCAGCATTGGATGGGCGAATCGAATATCTGTACCTTCATCTTTCAGTCACTGTGATGAATTGATTTCTTGGCTCAATGGAAAAAAATACAGTGATTACATTGAATTTGTTCCAGAATATTTTGTTAATGTTAACTGGGGTGATAACACTGATGAGTTAATTGAGAAATATTTTACCTATAGGCCTAGTGTCGATGTTGTCATTACTTATGGCGGAAAGGCTTCAAAAACATTTTATGACATGAAGTCTTATCCTATTCCTGTGTTTTCAGACGCAATTACGGACTGTTCTGAAGCAGGCGTTACTCTTTCTGATGAAGATTCTGGAAAGGATTTCTTTTCCAATAAGATAGATCCTGAGATTTTTAAGCAGCAGATACGATTGTTCCATGATATGGTTGGCTTTAAAAACCTTGGAATTATTTATGGAAATAATGCTGATGGAATTCTTTATGGTGCTGTCAATGATGTAGAAGCTGTTGCAAGGGAGAGGTATTTTGATATTGTCCGTGATACAAATGTAAAGGAGTTTATGGATGATGATACTCCTGATTTGTATCTGGCGGCTTTACGCCGTATCGTGGATAAAGTAGATGCTGTATATATAGGTGCATCTACAGCTGTTACAGAATATAATATTATGCCTCAGATTGTAGAGATTCTGAACAAATCAAAAAAGCCTTCTTTCTCCCTTGAAGGAACGATCCGCGTTAAAGACGGAATACTTTTCAGTTTGTCTTCAAGTGGTCTTACAAGGTCTGGCATCTGGATGGCTACTAAAATTTCTCATGCCTTTTCAGGGGAGTCACCAAGGTCATTAAGCCAGCATTTTGAGAATATGTATTCGGTTGCTGTAAACCTTGATACTGCCAAGAAAATTGGATTTAAAATGCCTCTTGATTTGCTTGTAAACTCTGACGAATTCTACATAGACGTTAACGGATCTATTGTTCAATACGGCAGTGATATGCAATCAGCAGGTTCTCGCCAGTCTTTAAGTCCAAAGAAAAGAAATGACAGTAAAAAATATAAAATTGCAGTGGTAGAAAGCGGAGACGGTAACTATTGGGAGTTTACAGAGCACCTGAAAGGTATTATAAACGGATTAAGGACTAACAGATGGATAAAGCAGAACCTTGACTTATCAAACGCCCATACTGTTAATGATATTTATCAAGTTCTTGCAAATGAGGATTACAGTGATTATTTAGAGTTTGTTCCGGAATATTTTGTTAAGCTAGGGTGGGGCAGTCACTCTGACCGCATTAATATGCTGTTTGCAGATGAAAAACCTGACATTGATTTGATTATTGGATTGGGGGGTGTGGCAGGAAAGATTCTGTCAAAACAGGAAAAATATAAAATCCCAGTTCTGCTTGATGCCATTACAGATCCTGTTGGTTCTGGAATTGTATATTCTGTTTCTGATTCTGGTAAATCATTCCTTACATGCCGTGTTGACCAGACTCAATATCAGAGACAAATTCAGCTGTTTAAAGAATTTACAGGCTTTAAGAAACTGGGCATTGTTTATGGAGACGATGAATACGGCCGCTTGTACGGTGCTGTAGGCGATGTGGAACTGATGTCCCTGAAACTTAATTTTGATATTGTAAGGAATACCGATGTAAAGGAATCTGTTGCAAAAGATACTGTAGATTTATATCTGAAAGCACTTAAAGATGTGTGTTCTCAGTGTGATGCAGTATATATTGGTGCATCAACAGCTGTGACGGAATATGATATTATGCCTCAGATTGTAAATATTATTCAGGAAGCAGGAATTCCATCATTTGCCCTGGAAGGTGATATTAGGGTAAAAAAAGGAATACTTATGGGCGTTTCCTCTTTGGAATCTGAAAAAATTGGATTGTATAATGCAGATAAAATAGCTTCAATATTTTATGGAACAACACCTCGCCTTTTAAAGCAGGAATTTGTTGGAGTTCCTTCTATAGCACTTAATATTGATATGGCAGATAAAATAGGTATGGACATACCTTTGTCAACGCTTGCAACAGTTGACCAGATTTATGGAGGACCGTTCAATTGATTTATGAATTAAAAGGTACTGGATTCTGGCTTGATGAAGCATGTGACAAACTTCTTGAATATCTAAAAGATTTAGATCCTGACAGCAGGTCTATAATATGTGCTGCAGGCATGACGCCTTCTGCTCCCATTCATTTTGGCATTTTACGCGAAGTTGCAATAAGTTCATTTATTACAGATGAGCTTGTTCGCCGTCGGCGAAAAGCCAGTCTTGTGTATTATTGGGATGATTATGATCATTTCTGTAAGATTCCTTATTATACGACTAAAGATGCCGTTAGTGAACATATTGGAAAGACTCTTCGCGATGTCCCTGATTTTAATGGAAGCTATAATTCTTACGGCGAACACTATATGCATGAATTTGAAGAATGCGTTCATAAATGCGGTTTTTTCCCGAATTATAACTATCAGTCCAGAATGTATAAGTTTGGCCTTTATGCAGATAGAATAAGGGCTGCACTTAATAAGCGAAAAGAAATTTTTGATATTGTCAGTCGTTCTTCTGGAATGTCTGAGGACGAGGCTTCTGTAAAGCGTGACAGTTATTATCCTCTGGAAGTTTATTGTGACAAATGCGGTAAGGATTCTACAGTAACCACATCCTGGAATAGTGAAAAAGATTGTATTGAATATACATGTAAGAATTGCGGCCATAAAGGCTCTTATATTATAGGAAAAGACTTCAGGGGAAAACTTGCTTGGAAAGTTAACTGGGCTACAAGATGGAGCGATGACTGTGTCTGTTATGAAAGTTCTGGTGAAAATCAATTGACAGATACTGGCAGTTATTCTGTTTCAAGTAGGGTTGCTACTGAAATTTTTGGAGGGCATGTCCCTTTTTCTTTGCTGTATCGTTTTATCGGCATGCCAGGCATTGCTAAAGTTTCAAGGGCTCAGGGAGAAAAGACTCTTGCAACTAGGCTGACAGGTGTTCTTGAACCGTGTATCGTCAGATGGCTTTTGTTAAAAAATCCTCCTAATAAAGCGTTTTCTGTAGATATAGAGGAAGGCATATTCCGTATATATCACGAATGGGATGCTTTTGTTGACAAAATAGAATCAGGAGAGTGTACTGATTTGGATAGGCGCATATATAATATATCGATGGAAGGAGTTGAATTTTCTAAGTTCCGCATTCCTTTCAGAACAATTATTATAGCACTTGGAATATGTGATGGTAATAAAAAAACTGCTGCCCAGCAAATGTTAAAAATGACTGGATTTAATGGGACTGCAGATGAACTTTTAGTTGCCGCTCATTCAAGAATAAATGCAGCCTATTACTGGCTTTATAAATGCGGTCATGTGGAAAATCAGCTGTCTTTACGCGCTTCATTTAATGACTCCGCTTGGCAGGAACTTTCTGATGCATGTAAAAATGCTGTTATGCAGGTTTGCCGTAATCTGGATTCTTTTACAAATGAAGATGATGCAAAGAAAATTTTGTATGATATTGCTTCTCAGACAGGTGCAGATAAAGATTTGTTTCATGCAATTTATATGCTGTGCCTTGGAAAGGAACGAGGACCTAAATTGACGACATTATTATGTCTTACCCAAAAAGAAAAGCTTCTGGCATTGCTAAAAGGAGATAATAAATGACAGATTTGAACGAATCAAACACGATGGTAAGTAAAAAAGAATCTATTAAGAATAGATTACAGAAATATTTTCTGCTCATTTCTCTATCTATCATTTTTTTGATGAGTATATTTTCTTTAGTCTTTTTCTATAACAGTACTTTGAAGGAAAGCACTTCTGTCATTCGAAATAAACTTCTCCTTGCAGATTTATTTATGCAGGATAAAAAAAATGATATTTCCGATTTGGCTAAAAACCTTGCTTCGAATAGGAGCGTTCAGCTTGGCATTGAACTTGAAAGCAGCATTAAGCTAACGGAATATCTTGATTCTCTTGAACAGAAAAATAACTATAGAATTGCTGTGTTTGATGTTGAAGGAAATCAGCTTACAGAAATAAACAGCAGTTTTTCAGGCGAAAGAAATATATTGCAAAAGGCTTTGTCTGGAGAATCTTCTTTGGAACCGTGTTTCATCGAAGATTATAATGTAAAGTCTCCAGCTTTTGTGGCTTCTTGTCCTGTTTATTATGGAGATGATATAATTGGAGTTGTACTAGTTGAATTTGTCTTTATGGAAAATAAAGATTTTTTCACCGAACTTGCAAGAAATCTTGATTGTGAACTTGCTATATATTCAGATAATGCTACTGTAGTTTCTACAGGAGAACTTATAATAACCGAACAGCTTTATAAAACCGTTGCATATCTTGGCAGGACTTATGAGGATATAAGCCTTAGGTCATCTGGCTTAAATGAATATAAGGCAATAACTGACAGTTTTGAGAATCCAATAGCTGTTATTCGCGTTCATATGTCTTCTTATCAATATATCAAGATTTTTATGACAGCAATAATTATTTATATAATTCTGGCTACAATTTTTACTGTAATAGTAATTGCTCTTGTCCTTCGTGTTTCTGCAAGCATCTTGAATCCTATAGAATTGCTTCTTAATAATGTAAATATTGTCCGTAATGGGGACTTGAGTCACGAGGTTATTCTTCATGTTCAGGATGAAATAGGCCGTCTTGGATATGCATTCAATGAATTAAGGTCTCAGCTCAATGAAAAAATTACGACAATTCAGTCGATGAATCAATCTCTTGAAGCTACTGTCCAGGAAAGGACTGCTAGGTTGAATACTCTAAATGACAAAATGAAGCATTATCTTTCTCCTCAGCTGTATGCGTCAATTTCTGGAGGTGAACGAGATGTGTCTGTTGATAAGCATTACAGAAAAAAACTTACTGTATTTTTCTCTGATGTTGTAAGTTTTACCGCAACAACTGAGTCTCTTGAAGCAGAAGATTTGTCTACTCTTTTAAATTCTTATCTTGATAATATGGCAGAAATTGCCCAAAAGTATGGCGGAACTATTGATAAATATGTCGGTGATGCTGTGATGGTTTTCTTTGGAGATCCAGAGTTTACGTCTGATAAAGATCATGCAGTAAGGGCTGTAAAAATGGCTATGGAAATGCAGGAACGTCTTATTTCATTCCGCGAAGAATGGCGTTCTCGTGGCGTAGAAAATCCTTTCCATGTACGAATGGGCATTAATACCGGTTACTGTACTATTGGAAACTTTGGTTCCGAAACAAAGATGGACTACACTATAATAGGCAATAATGTTAACCTTGCTGCCCGCTTTGAAGCTGCTGCGGAACCAGATTCTATTTTGATGAGTCCTGAAACGTACATGCTTGTAAAAGATGAAATTGATTGTGTGGTTGGCGGAGAGTTCTCTTTAAAGGGTGTTTCTGGAATAATAAAGGCTTATACGCCTGTAAAGATAAAGAAGTCAAAATCAAACGTAAATTTTGCTAAAGTTACTAACAGGGGCGAAGTGCTTTTCCCAGAAAAACCTGTAGACCTAAAGCTTCTTTCTCCATCAGAGCGTAAGCAGCTTATACTGTCTGTAAAAAATGCTTTCCATGACATAGTGGAAACAAGCAAAGATATAGCAGATAAGAAAGCTTCTAAGCCAAAGATAGTAAGAAAACTGGACGGAGATGAAGGAAAGACAAAAAAAATGCCTGAGAATAAAAAATAATCAGGAGAGTCTTTTTAGGAGTCCTTTGCATCCTGCCATAATCTGGTCATAGGTTGTATCAAAATCGCCGGTATACCAGGGGTCGGCAATGTCCCCTGGGTGTTCCGTATATTCCCTTAGTTTATGAATCTTGCCTTCAGGGTCTTTTCCGAAAATGTACAGCATGTTTCTGATGTTGTTACTGTCCATTCCTATTATATAATCATATTCTTCATAATCATTTTTTGTAATCTGAGAGGCCTGATGAGATGACATTCTGATTCCCATTTCCTGCATTTTCCTTCTGGCAGGAGGGTAGGGAGGGTTGCCAATTTCTTCTGTGCTGGTAGCCTTGGAATAAATGTAGAACCTGTCTGCAAGGTCTGCTTCATCTACTAACTGTTTCATGATAAATTCTGCCATTGGTGAACGGCATATATTGCCGTGGCAGACAAAAAGAATTTTAGTTATTTTGTTCATAGTCATAATAATGCAATAAGTTTCTCGACGTTTTCTTTTGAGGTTGCCCAGCTTGTAGCAAATCTGGCAACCGTATGGGTTTCGTCGTATTTTTGCCAGAAACTGAAAGTCACTTCTTTTTTCAGTTCTTCCATTTTTTTGTTTTCTATGATAATGAATTGCTGGTTTGTCGGGGATTCTATGAAAAATCTGTATCCCTTTGCCTTAAATGCTTCTTTTAGCATATCTGCAGTTTTTATAGCATTCTGGCTTATTTGCAGGTATAAGTTGTCAGTAAAGAGTGCGTCAAACTGAACTCCCAGTAAGCGTCCCTTTGCAAGCAGTGCTCCATGTTGTTTTGTGAGCGTTTCAAAATGGTCTGGCTTATTATTGTGCGTAAAAACGACTGCCTCTCCACATAATGCTCCGACTTTTGTTCCTCCTATGTAGAAAATGTCACAGAGTCTCGCTATGTCACTTAAAGATAGATCTGATTTTTTGCTCATAAGGGCATACCCCAACCGTGCTCCATCTATATATAAAGGAATGCTATGTTTTGTGCATGCAGAATGAATGTCTTGAAGTTCTTTTTTTGAATATATTGTTCCGTATTCAGTTGGATGTGAAATATATACCATTCCTGGAAAAACTTCATGCTCATGGTTTTCGTCACTGTAAAATTCATCTATAAATTTAGAAAGTTCTTCCGCCTTTATTTTGCCTTCATGCTGAGGAATGCAAAGTACTTTATGACCGGTGTATTCAATTGCTCCGGCTTCATGAGTGCTGACATGTCCTGTTTCAGCCGCGATTACACCTTCGTATGGTTTTAGGGTGGTATCTATAATAATCTGGTTCGTCTGAGTTCCGCCTACGAGAAAAGTAACTTGTGCATTATCACTTTTGCAGGCTTCCTTAATTTTTGCTTTTGCATTAGCAGTATATATATCATTTCCGTATCCTGAAAGCTGCTCCATATTTGTTTTTATGAGCTGTTCAAGAATTTTTGGGTGAGCGCCTTCTATATAGTCACTTTCGAATGAAATCATGTTCTGTATTATGCAATTTTTTTTACTGGATTGCAATACTTTGCTATGCACGTGAATAGTATTAGGAATCTTGCATAGACTAGTTTTCTGCTGAACGATTAAGTATATAAAGCTCATGTAATATTATGTGCTTTATTGCTGATTATCATGTCATGATAAAAATAATAGAAGGAAAAGGATTTATGAAAGGTTTGTTTCTTTGGGTAAGTCAAGTCTTATTTTGAATATACATGCAGTATTAGGTTTAAAATAAAAAAAGAATCCAGAATAATCCGGATTCCTTAATAATGAGCTATTGCAGATTCGAACTGCAGACCCACGCCTTAAAAGGGCGTTGCTCTACCTACTGAGCTAATAGCCCATCACTTTATCTCTAAAGTGTCTAAAGTATATTGGTATTATAAAAAAGTGTCAAGATGTATTAGCAATATTTGATAAAATTTATTAATTCTTGTAATTAAATTTGCTATTTCTTTTATTCATCATTTTATTTCGATAATTGTATAAAATCTTAAAGAAATTTATTTGCATATAGACTTTATATAATGAGAGGTATTTAAATATCTTATTGACATACGCTATAAATAGTGTTAATCTAAAATTAGGAGAAGATAGGTAACACTATTTTACTCAATCCCACCCATGCTCCGGCAGTTCCCACTAATCCCACTGACGGAGCATTTTTTATTTTGGAATTGTAATTATGAATTCGGTTCCTTCATTTAATTTAGATTTTACATCTATTTTCCAGTCATGTACATCAATTATGGTTTTTACAACTGAAAGTCCTATTCCCATTCCGCTTTCACGGCGAGAATTTGTGCCCCTGTAAAATATTTCATATATATTTTCAAAATCTTTTTCTGCAATGCCAATTCCTGTGTCTGCTATTGATAAGGTAATGCGGTCACTTTCTTCCTTCGCTTTAATGCTTATTGAATCATTGTCATTTGTATACCTTAGAGCGTTGCTAAAAAGATTTTCCATTGCTCTGTTAAAAAGGTTTTTATCCATAGAAATTTTAAATTCTGGGTCAATGTTTATTTCTGCAGTTATATTTCTGTTGTAAATAGTAGCTGTGTTAACTGAAGAATCTGCAAATTCTTTAAGAATAGGGTAGAGTGATATGTATTCAAGAGACTGCTTCCATTCGGTATTGTTCAGTTTTACATAATTTATTAGGTCGTTGATCATTGTTTCAAGTTGGTCTGCTTTAGAATGTATGATTGATAGTGATTTTGATATTGAGTCCTTGTCCCCTATTACACCGTCTGTAATTGCTTCTGTATATCCCTTTATCAAGGCTATTGGCGTTCTTAAGTCATGACTTACACCCATTAGGAATTTAGACCTGCGTTCTTGGTCATCTTTTATGGTAATGCGTATTTTTTCTAGATTTTTAGTCAGTGATGTAATTTCATTGGAATTATATCTTTTTTTCGGAGTTTCTATGGCGTTGTAAATCTCTCCATTTGCGATTTTCATTGTACTGTGTTCTAGAAGAGTAATGGAAGATGCTATCGTCCTTGACAAATTTATTAGAACTGCTATACAGATAGATTCGAATATCAATAAGGTTAGGAAAGCTACTGTATATAAATCTTTAAAATTATGTTTTCTATGATCCAACATTTTCATTCTGCTTAATACCAGATACTTAGGCGGATGCCTTATGCTGGATGAAAAGGCTTTCTGTGGATGACCGCGTTCTGGAGATTGAATTTGGTAGTCATACATATTGCTTGTTGTATTAATAAGTTCCAGGATGTCCGATGGTGACATTTCTCTTCCTGCTTTTATTTCCGGCATGGTTGAAATAAGTACCATAGAATTGTAGTAAACAAGAGCCTGTACGTTTGGCGGTATGGTCTTTATTTGCTGCTCAAGTACGCTCCAGTCTTTATCTGTAAAATCTATGTTTCCTAAAGCCCTTATTTCCTTATAACCTTTTAAAAGATGCCTCTGTGGAGAGCTTATGTATTGGTATACTGGAAAAATCAGCATGCATGCAAAAGGTATGAAAACCATAAAGATTATAAGCTGGACAAGTTGTGAGCGTATTTTCATGAATATGAAGTCCTTTATTTTTCGAATTTATATCCCATTCCGAATATCGTAGTTATGTATTTTGGATGAGATGGATCTTCTTCTATCTTTTTTCTGAGCCTTTGCACATATACAGCAACTGCTGTTACATCTCCGTACTGGTTTTTCCATACGCTGTTATAAATGACTTCTGGATTCAGAGATTCTCCTGTATGGCGCACAAGATATTCAAGTACCTCATATTCTTTTGTTGACAAGGGAATCTTTTCTGTACCTTTTTTTAGGACGCAACTGTTGCAAAACAATTTATAGGGACCAAATGAAATGACTTCTTCTACAGAAGCTTCTGTTTCTGCCTGTCTGTTAAGCTTTGACTGTACCCTGGCAACAAGAACCCTTGGGCTGAAAGGCTTTGTTACGAATTCGTCTGCACCGTATCCAAGTCCTGCAATTATATCTTCATCACTGTTCCTTGCAGAAACAATAATTACAGGAATGGTTGTCTTGTATTTGTCTCTGAAATGTTTTAAAAATTCTAACCCGCTCATTCCTGGCAAGTTAAGGTCTAGTAGTACTAAATCAGGAATAAGTCCTTCTTCCATTTTATCTAGTGCAGATTCTGCAGTCTCGCAGGATATGGATTCAAATCCTGCTTTTTCCAAATACATGCATATTAGCTGAGCCATCTCCATGACATCTTCAATTACAAGAATTTTGCTTTTCATAAAATAAAGATATAATTAAAAGTCTAAATTCTCAATATACATTGTGTTATAATCATTGAAATAACATTTTTTTATTAAAATAAAAAAATGAGAATTAAGGACTTGACGACCGGGTCAATATCGTACATTATATAGAAATATGATTCAAGTTACTCGTCTTGACGGTAAAATATATTGGATAAATCCTCATCAAATTGAGAGTATGGAAGAAAATCCTGATTTAACGATATCTTTATTGTCTGGTAAAAAAGTTGTTGTTAGGGAAAGACCTGATGAAATAATTTTAAGAATCATTGAATATAGAAGAAAAATTGGAATAAATCAGGAACTCTAAGTTTTTTGATTAAGTCGTTCGATGATTGATTTAAATGTTTTTCTGAATTGTCCGATAATATAAAAAATGGGAGGCTTTTTTCTAAATGGATATAGCTACAATAATTGGTTTTTTTGGCGGACTTGCAGCTGTTGTACTTGGAGTTATTTCTTCTGGTAGTTCTATTATGAATATTATTGATGTCCCGTCTGTATTCGTTACTGTCGGTGGATCGTTTTTCTCACTGTGGATTGTTGCTCCTATGGATCAAGTATTGAAGGTTGGTACTGTCCTTGGGCGTACTTTGAAAGTATTTGATTATGGTGAAAAGGCTATTGTTCAGAATATGGTCTCTTTGTCAGAAAAGGCTCGTCGTGAAGGAATTCTTGCTTTGGAAGAAGGCCTGGAAGATCTTGATGATCCTTTCTTAAAGGAAGGACTTCGCCTTATGGTTGACGGTAGTGATGGAAATGTTATTAGGACTATTTTGGAAAGTGAAATGGCGAAAACTGAACAGCGTCACATGACGTATATTAATATTGTTAACCAGTGGGCCGGTTATGGTCCAGGTTTCGGAATGATGGGTACTGTTATTGGTCTTATTGGTATGTTGCGTAACCTTGAAGATAAGAGTTCCCTTGGTCCTAACATGGCTACTGCTTTGATTACAACATTGTATGGTTCTTGGGTTGCTAACTGGCTGTTCGGTCCTATGGCTCAGAAACTTATAGGTCAGAATTCAGCTGAAATGAATGCAAAAGAAATGGTAATAGAAGGAATCCTTTCTATACAGCAGGGAGACAACCCTCGAGTTCTTGCTCAGAAGCTTCTTACGTATCTTGATCCAAAATCACGAAAGGCTATTGAAGGCGAAGTTCTTAAGGACTAAGGCAGGAACGACAGATGGCAAAAAGAGAAAAGAAAGAACCGGAAAAACCGTCCACTGCCTGGCAGGGTACGTATGGAGACATGATTACGCTCATGCTCTGCTTCTTCGTTGCCCTGTATGATCCTACTGAAACTGATTCTGCTGCCCTTGCAGCACTCTCTGCTTCTCTTCAAAATAATAATACCGGCGGAGGAATTTCATTAAGTAACGGACGACTTGCTGATTTAGGTAATGTCGTGAGTTCTCTTTCCTCTATGGAACGCGGTAAGTCTCTTGGTCCTACAATGAAAAAGGCTGTCAGTATCTTTGCTCCGGATGTAAAATCAAATAAAATTACAATTACGAGTGATGAAAGGGGTATTGTGATTTCTCTTGCTTCCGATGCTTTTTTTGCTCAGGGAAGTGCAGAACTTGATATTGATTCAACAAGAGAAACTTTGATACGTCTTTCTCAGTTCTTTAATGACAGTGCAATGAAGGACCGTAAATTTAGAATAGAAGGTCATACTGATAATACTCCAGTTCCAGAAGAAGGTTCTTTTAGAAGTAACTGGGAACTTTCTACGACTCGCGCTGCAAATGTTTTGCATTATCTTTCTGACTTTGGCGTTAATGAAAATCAGTTTTCGTTAGCGGGATATGCAAACACTCGTCCTAAATTCAGTAATGATTCTGCAGAGGGAAGGGCTTATAATAGGCGTGTTGACATTATTATTTTAGATGATGCACATTTTTAATGGGATTTAGTAAATTTTTCTTTAATTCCTACAGTTAAAGAATAATTTGCCGATAAGGTATATAAAGAAAGTTAAATAAATTGGGAGGATGTTATGGCAGATGAAAATGCAGATGACTTGGGCGCTGGTGACCTTGGTGGAGGAGACGGTGGTTCTTCTGGAAAAGGCGGTTTAAAGGGCGCATTTCCAGCATTGCTTAAATGGATATTAATTGCACTTGCTGCTGTCATATTTATTATTACAGTTGTATTTGTTGCTGTAAAACTTATGACTGGAAATGGTAAATCCCAGACTGCTATTCCTATTAGTGAAGAATATACAATTCAACGTGAAGATTATGACTGGTATACATCTCTTGATCAGGTTCGTACTCAGACTAACGATGCGATTCCTGCAAGTGTAGTTGTACAAGTGGCTCTTGGATATAAAAAAGATGATAAGGCTGCATCGACTGAAATAACAGCTAGAAGAATCGAAATTATAGACTTTTTGCGCCGTTATTTTTCAACTAAGACTCAGGAAGATTTAAAACCTGAAAATGAGGAATTACTGAAACAGCAGATTCGCGATCAGATTAATGATGACATTTTGAGTAATGCTAGAATCAGGGCTGTTATGTTTACAGCAAAAGACGTTGTGGCTCAGTAATAAAAGTGTTAGTAATATAGGGTGGAATAAGACATGAATGAAGTTCTGTCACAAGATGAAATTGATCAACTTCTCCAGGCAATAAGTACAGGTGAAAGTGAGTCTGATGACTTTAAACCGGTTAGTGATACCCGCCGTATTAAAATCTATGACTTTAGACGTCCTGACAAGTTCTCTAAGGAACAGATTCGTACTGTTTCCAATATGCATGAGACATTTGCCCGTCTTACCACCACAAGTCTTTCTGCTCAGTTAAGAACTCTTGTCCATACGCATGTAGCTTCTGTTGATCAGTTGACATATGAAGAATTTATACGTTCCATTCCAACTCCGACTACTCTTGCGGTTGTTAATATGGATCCTCTAAAGGGAAATGCAGTTCTTGAAATTGCTCCTGAAATTACATTCATAATGATTGACCGTTTGTTTGGTGGTTCTGGAGATACAGGAGGAAAAGTAAATAGAGACCTTACAGATATTGAACAATCTGTTATGGAAGGAATAATTGTACGCATACTTGCAAATATGAGAGAGTCGTGGACGCAGGTTATAGATTTACGCCCTCGCTTGCAGCAGATTGAAACGAATCCTCAGTTTGCTCAGATTGTTCCTCCTAGTGAAATGGTTATTCTTGTAACTCTTGAAATTAAGATTGGTGATGAAGCAGGTATGATGAATATCTGTATACCGTATCTTACTATAGAACCTATTGTTTCAAAATTGTCATCTCAGTTCTGGTTCAGTTCTGTAAGACGAAGTTCAACAACGCAATATCTTGGAACATTGAAGGAGAAACTTTCTGATGTTGAGATGGAACTTGTAGCGGCTATTGGTTCGGAAAAAGTTCCTATTCGTGATGTTGTAAATTTACATGTAGGTGATGTAATTCGCCTTGCAAATACAAAAATCACAGACCCATTGACTCTTGCGGTGGGTAATAAAAAGAAATTTTACTGTCAGCCTGGTGTTGTAGGCAAGAAAATGGCAATTCAGGTAATTGCAAAGACAAATCAGGATGATGATGACGAATTTGAAGAATTAACAACTGCTGAAGGAGAAGAATCTGTATGAGTGAAGGATCAATATCACAGGAAGAAATAGATGCATTGCTGTCCGGAGTGGATACAGGTGGCTTAAATGCCAGTGGTTCTACAAAAGCAGATCCTCAGATTGCAATAGATATTCCTACGCTGTCTAAATTTGCAGATGAAATAAAAGATAAGTTGTCTGCAAATTTAAATACAATGACAGGTGTTGAAATAAAGACCGAAACGCCAACTGTAGAGGAATTGGACAGAAATCAGTTTCTCGCAAAGATTCCTGAAACAGTTGTTGCTGTAATGCATGATTTTTCAACAGGTTTGAGTGGAGACCATCTTTTTGTTTTGTCTCCAGAATTTGCACAGAAACTTGTTGGCTTGATAAATAAAGAAGATAATGCTTCTCTTGATGATATGGCATTATCAGTAATCTCAGAGGTTATTTCAAATCACTCAGGAACAGAAATAACATCTTTGAGTGCAGGTGGAAAACTTCCAGGATTAGCTGCGAATCCTCCTGAAGCTGTAAATCAGCCTAAGGCAATGGTTCGCATGCCTCAGAATAAATTTGCATTGTTTACATATCCTATAACAATTGATGGAACTACATTTAATTTATGGGAGGCAGTAAGCAGTTCTGTTGCAGACGGAATGGCAAAAGCTTTGGGTGGCGGTGCTGCCCCTTCAGCTCCTGTTCAGGATGCTGCTGGTCTTGGTATGGGAGCAATGATGGGTGGTGCTCAGATGATGGGACAACCAAATATGATGGCTCAGCCAACTATGATGCCTCAGATGGGAGTTAATATGAATGGTATGATTGGTACGCCGCCAAACGTTCAGTCTTTGCAGTTCCCTAACTTACAGCCTGTAATGGGAAATGCAGAACAGGGCAATATTGGTCTTATCATGGATGTCTTTATGGAAATGACCGTAGAATTAGGTCGAACAAAGAAAACCATAAAAGAAATCCTTGGTATGGGAGAAGGCACTATTATTGAACTTGATAAATTGGCTGGTGAGCCAGTGGATATATTAGTAAACCATAAGCCTATTGCAAAAGGTGAAGTTGTAGTTATTGACGAAAACTTTGGTGTTCGTGTAACGGAAATTCTTCCTGCTATAGAACACGTAACAAGCCAGATGTAGTGATATGGAATCTGTTCTGCCTTGCTATGGGGATAGCGAAATTGGGCAGAGCAGTTTATTTATGGGTGGGGGATATTACGATTTACTCAAAGTGGAAAATGGCAGTTGTTGCAACTGCCTTATTCTTGTTTTTGCTTCCTTTTTCAATTGCTCAGGCATCAAAAGGTGTTTCTGCAGAAGAACAAAAAACTCAAACAGAATCTTCTTATGAAGAAAATTCTATTTATACAGAAGAAGATGAAACAAAACTTCCTATTGTAAGCGGGTCTGGAAGTAACAATATCTCAGAATCTTCATATTCTACCAGTGGAGTCGGCATATATATCAGAATGATTATCATGCTATTGATAGTTATAGCCTTGATTTATGCTGTATTTAGGTTTTTAAAGAATTCAGGTAAAGTTTCTGGCTTAAATGATGATACATTCTTGCGTAGGGTTTCTTCTCTTTCTGTAGGAAATGGAAAATCTGTTCAAATTATTACCCTTATTGATACAGCTTATCTTATTGGAGTTACTGATAACTCTATAAATCTTATATCAGAAATTAAAAACAAGGAACTAATTGATGCTCTGAATTTATATGCTGATAAGCATGATAATTCATCTAGACCTAAGAATTTTGCAGACGTTCTTTCTTTATTCATGGCTCCTAAAAAAAATATATTTGAAAATAATGATTCTGAAAAGATTCTGAATTCTCTTGGAAAGCAGGAGCAGAATTTAGATGTCGGAGAATAAGATATGAAAAATATAGTGTGCAAAATTATCCTTATCTTTCTCGTGCTGTTCATGAGTTCTGTTTCATTATCGGCTCAGTCTGCAGGAAATGAAAATTTCCCAGCTGGTTCAGCCAATGGGACTACGGAAATGTCAGAAAAAACTACTGGAATTGATTTTCCAAACATTTCATTCTCTGCTACATCCCCGAAAACTGGAAAAGAGGTGGCGTTCAGCGTCGAACTTCTTCTTCTTCTCTCTCTTTTGACCATAGCTCCTAGTCTAATAATTCTATTAACAAGTTTTCTAAGGTTTTCGATAGTTCTTGATTTTATAAAGAGGGCTTTGTCTTTGCAGCAAGTTCCACCTACATCTGTTCTTAACGGAATTGCTCTGTTTATGACTTTATTCTGCATGTGGCCGACTTTTAAGAATGTATATGAAAAATCATTTGCACCTCTTTATAATAATGAAATATCTTTATCTGAAGCTTATAAAGAAGCAGAAGCGCCTTTAAGGCTTTTTATGTATCGTCAGATGTCCGATGATACATCTTACATTGGAACTTTTATGAATATGGCAAAATTAGAAAAGCCTGATACTCTTGATGATGTACCTACTTATGTTTTAGTTCCTTCTTATATTTTGCATGAACTTACGGTTGCATTTAAAATAGGCGTTATCCTTTATATTCCTTTTATTGTGATTGATATGGTAGTTGCCAGCATTTTGATGAGTATGGGTATGATGATGCTTCCTCCTGTTCAAATTTCTATGCCATTTAAGCTTATGCTGTTCGTCCTGGTTGATGGGTGGGGATTGCTTACTACGCAACTCTTTAATAGTGTAATCCACTAGTTTTTTAGGAGATGTAAATGAGTATTAATGCTATTACTGGTATTATGCAGTCAGGTATATTTTTGGTGTTTAAGCTGTGTGCTCCTGTTTTGGGAGGAGCTTTGATTATAGGCTTGGTAGTTGCCATTTTTCAGGCTACGACTTCGATTCAGGAGTCAACGCTTACTTTTCTTCCGAAATTATTTGTCATATTGCTTGTTTTGGCATTGCTTGGTGGATGGATGTTTACAGAATTGAGAACTTATATGATAAATCTTTATAATCTTATTCCTCAGATGGCAAGATAGGCAGGTAAAAAGCAGAGATGTTAGAAACTATTGTGGGGAATGCACCTGTATTTTTACTTGTATTTGCAAGATGTTTTTCTCTTATAATGGTGAGTCCAATGTTTTCTTCAAAAAGAGTGCCGCGCTTTGCAAAGCTTGCACTTGCTGGTTATATGGCTTATTTTATTTTTCCACAGATTTCGTTGTCATCCGGTTCGTATAATGCGTATGCTTCTTATGTTTCTGCAACAGGTAGATTTACGCAAGAGTATATTTTTATCCTGATTGGTGAAGTCCTTGTCGGTCTTATTGTTGGTTTTTATGTTTCTGTCATTTTTTCTGCATTCAGTACGGCCGGTCAGTTTTTTGCATTCCAGATGGGATTTTCAGCAAGTCAGGTTTATGATTCGTTAAGTGAAGTTGAAAATCCTTTGATGGGGGAATTTTTTAATTTTATAGCAATTCTTATATTTTTGCAGAATAGATGGTTTCAGAGGCTTTTTTTAGGAGGTCTTGTTACAAGTTTTAAATCTCTTAATGTTTTTTCTATAATTGATCATGCCGACAGTCTTTCTTCATTTATGCTTTCTGGCTTGACAATTCTTTTTAAAGACGCTCTGTCGATAGCGCTTCCATTGATGGGAACTTTATTCTTAATAAATGTATGTATGGGTATGCTTGCAAAGGCTGCACCTCAAATGAACTTACTTGCAGAAGGTTTTCCTATACTTATGCTGACAAGTTTTTTCTTGCTAACTGTATTAATGCCGGCAATATGTGAATTCTTTGAAGATGGTTTTGTTGACGGATTTCATCATCTGGAGAGTTTATTTGTCAGATTAGGCGGTGGAGGAGTTGAATGAGTCAGATAGATTTACAATGGTTCTCTGCTGAAGATGAGGGGAAAACAGAACAGCCTTCAGAATATAAACTCCGAAAAGCCAGAGATGAAGAAGGCCGTGTTCCTAAGAGTCAGGAACTTAATGGAAGCATTATCCTTCTTTTTATTGTCTTTATGATTATTCTCATGGGACCGTGGATAGAGCGTAAAATGAAAGAGCTTTTGATATTTTATTTTAATAATATCATTTCATCGCGTATTGATGATAAGCGTTTTGCGGTTGTCTTTTTTCAGTATTTTATTATACTTACGATTCCGTTTTGTATTGTTGGTTCAATTATAGGCATAGTTTCAAATTTGATACAGAATAAAGGTTTTATTTATACGACTAAGTTGATAATGCCTAAGTTTGATAAGCTTATTCCTAATATTGGAAAGTATCTAAAGAGAACTATGTTTTCTTTTGAAGGTGCTTTTAATGTCGTTAAGTCTCTTTTGAAGGTTTCTGTCATTGCATTTTCTGCATATCTTTTAATACGGTATAATATGAAATATCTTCTTGAGATGATTCATACAGGCGGGCCTGAACTTGCCCTTCATTTTGTAGGAAAGGTTGCAGCACAAATTATGATTGTTTCAACAATGTTTCTTTTGCTTATAGGGGTGGCGGATTATCTTGTTCAAAAACGCCAATTTATTGAAGAAATGAAGATGACAAAGCAGGAAGTAAAGGAAGAGTTTAAAGAAATGGATGGCGATCCTGAAGTAAAAAATCGTCTCGAGGCAGCCCAGCGAGAGTTGTTGCAGCAGAATATGCCTAAGGCTGTTAGGGAAGCCGATGTATTGATAACGAATCCTACACATTTTGCAGTAGCCTTACAATGGCAGAAAGAGGCTCCTCAAGTTACTGCCAAAGGAGAGGATATGACTGCCTTGAATATGAGGCGCATAGCAAAGGAAGCGGATGTTCCTATTGTAGAAAACAGGTCTTTGGCTCGTGGTCTCTATACAGACACGAAACTTGGTGATATAATACCAGAGGCTTATTATAAAGTTGTATCTATAGTATATGCTCAGATAGGCTATATGGAAAAAAAGAAACGTAATTCATAAAGGGTGGGATTTAAATGGCAGAACGGCAGAGTCTTTTTAACAGGACGCTTTCTTCTCAGAACAGCGTTATTGCAATAGCTGTTGTAATTACTGTTTTAATGATGTTCATTCCAATTCCAAAAGGACTTGTTGACCTTGCAATGGTTGTGAACATGGCAATTTCTCTTACAGTTCTTCTTACGGTTATTTATACAAAACGGGCTTCTGAATTTACATCGTTTCCTCGTCTTATACTCCTTATAACCTTATTTGGTCTTGCAATAAATATTACATCTACAAGACTGATTCTTACTAACAGGGCTCCTAATCCTTCTGTTTTTATGAATACTCAGAGTGAAATGGTAAAGTCTTTTGCAAATATTGCAACTGGCGGTAATGTTCTTGTAGGTTTTATTATTTTTATAATTCTTATTGTTGTTCAGGTTATAGTTGTAACAAAGGGCGCTACTCGTGTTTCTGAAGTAACTGCCAGATTTACGCTGGACAGCATGAATAATAAAATGTTTGATGTTCAGAATGAATTAAATTCAGGTGCTATAACAGAACAGGAAGCCGCTGAAAAAAAAGAGAAGATAAGGCAGGAAGTAGATTTTTATTCTGCTATGGATGGAGCTTCAAAGTTTGTAAGCGGAAACGTAAAGGCCGGTATTTTTATTACCGCCTTAAATTTAATAGGCGGCTTTATTATTGGTATGGTATGGGGCGGAATGAAATTTAATGATGCCCTTGAAAGTTACATTAAGCTGACTATTGGTGATGGACTTATGTCGCAGTTACCAGCTCTGATGCTGTCATTTGCTACAGGTATACTTGTTACAGGTGGAAGTGCGGAAGAAGTTATTGGTGATCAACTAAAGAAAAACTTTAATGTTGATGGAACAGCTTACCTCATAGTTGGCATTGCTCTTGTTGTTATGGGAATCGCATTTCATAATGGTTCTGCAGTTGTCCTTATTCCAGTTGGCATATTATTTATATATATAGGTATAAGACAGTCAAGTATGATGCAGAAACGGGAAGAAAGCGAACTTGCTTCGCATTCTTCATCTGGTGGTAAGGCAGGAACTTCTAGTGCATCTGGTGAAGAAATGTCTCCAGTAGCTACATTGCCTCCTCTTTCCCTGGAGTTGGGATATACACTTGTTCCTCTTGTTGATAAAGAAAAGGGTGCTGAATTACTTGAACGTGTTACTAGAATTAGAAAGGAACAGGCTTTGGATCTGGGACTTGTCGTCCCTCCTATACGAATCAGGGATAGCATGGCTATTGATTCTGAAGAATATTCATTTAAGATTCGTGGAATAGAAGTTGGGCGGGCTCGCCTTAAGCTTGGTTATTATATGTGTCTTAATACAGGGAATGTTCCAAAGGATAAAGAGTTAAGGGGTGAGCGAACTCATGATCCTGCTTTTGGAATGGAAGCTTTGTGGATTCCTGAAGACAGGCGTGTTGAGGCAGAAAAAGCTGGTTATGCGGTAATTGACCCTCCTACTATTATTGCTACTCATTTGACAGAAATTATTAAAAAGCATGCTTCTGAAATTCTTACAAGGCAGGAAGTTAGTACTATTATATCTAAAATCAAGGAAACAAACCCTGTTGTTGTTGATGAAGTCCTCTCCGGAGAACATAAGTATACATACGGAGAAATTGAAGCAGTCCTCAAAAATCTTCTTTCAGAGCAGGTTAGCATTAGAAATATGGTTGCAATTCTTGAGACTCTTGCAAATTTTGCTCCTCTTACTAGAGACCCTTATTTCCTTACAGAGAAAGTGCGACAGGCCCTTGGTGCTCAGATTTGCTTGCAGTATGCGGATGATCAAAAAGTCCTTCATGTCTTGCGTCTTTCTCAGTCTTTGTCAGAAAAAATATTAGATCACAAAGGTGAGATTCCTGGGCAGAAACCATTTGTAGGATTTGATCCTGTTGATGGAAGAAAATATATTGAAGTTATGAGTGCTTCTATTGCTGCTGTACGTGACAGAAATTATTTACCGATTGTATTGTGTGTAGATGAGGTTCGGCAGTTAGTAAAATCTTCTACGGAAAGGGAAATACCGGGACTTGTCGTTATTTCAATAAGTGAAGTGATGGCTGCTGGTAGTGATATAAAAGTAGAAACTATTGGAGATATCGATGTATAATAGGTCTTATAATCAACAGTTTTCATCTACTCCCATACAGTTAAAGATTACTGCTGCAACTTTGGATGAATGTAAAGAATTGCTTTATAAACAGTTTAATACTGATTATGAAATTGTAGATTACAGAGTTGTAATGCAACCAAGGTTTTTTGGAATTCTCTCTCCAAAGCCTGCTGTAGAAGCTACATATATAACTAAAAATTCTATTTCTTCCCCCAGGGTAAATGAATATAAAGGTAATTCTACAGGGTATGGATTTTCACAGCCTGCTAGTGCAAGAGATGAATCTTCTGCTCCTGTTAGGGAAGACTTTACGACTTCACGTGATAATATTTTGAAGCAGCAGATTTCTTCCCCTTCTCAAAATGCAATAAAGGATTTATTAAAGAATGCCCAAGTAAGCAGGCAGCTTGAAGAAATAAAGGATAAGATTGACACTTTATCTCAAAAGGCTTCTCAAAAAGAGGAGCATCCAACTATCATAAAGTTAGAGTCATTGCTAGAGCAAAATGAATTCAGCGGTTCTTATATAGAAGAAATAAAATCTAAAATACGCAAAGAATTTTCAATAGAAGAACTAGATGATTTTAATCTTGTAAAGAATGCAGTTGTTGATTGGATAGGTGAAAGTATAAATATTGCTGGAAAATATAAGGGGAAAATGCCTCATGTTATTGTAATTGTTGGGCCTACAGGTGTTGGAAAGACTACTACGATAGCAAAAATGGCTTCTAAGGTGAAATTTATTTCAAAGAAAAGGAATGTCCCTAAGGGGCAGGAACCTATTATGCATATGATTACTGTCGATAATATTCGTGTCGCAGCTGCAGAACAGTTGGAGCATTATGGTCAGGCTCTTGAGGTTTCTGTTGAAAAGGCTGGTAATAAGGATGATCTTGAATTGCTATACAGACAGTATAATGATCCTAAGGTAAAGTATTTATTTATTGATACAAGCGGTTTTAGTCCTAATGATAATAAACATATTGCAAGTCTAGTAAAAATGCTTGAGATTCCAAAAATGCATGCAGATATATTTCTTGCTA
>JAILPY010000122.1 GCA_024699235.1 Treponema sp.
CCTTTTTCTGCTCCGGTCCTATGAGCAACTTCAATTTCCATAAACTTGTCCATTACCCACTGAAGCATTTCCAGCATCGGATCTTTTGCTGTTACAAAATCCAGTAGTTTATTTTCGAAAAATGTAGTATCGTTCTTCTTGACCATTGTCTTTTCCTTTTGTTAGTGTGGTAACCAACATTTTGGAATTTTCAATGGCTTTTTTCTACCCCAAATTGCGAACTTTATTGTACACTATCGTTTCTCTCTACACTTATCTATTGCTAAAATAATTGTAAAATTTTGGGGAAAATTTGATTTTTCTTTACAGCTATCGGAGTTCTCCATGTCCAAAAACGATACAATCGCAAAATCCCCAAAATTAACCGTTCCAGAAATAATCGATAACTGTAAAAATTTTGGCATCACTTTCAATCTTATGAATGAAGAAAAAGCAAAGGGGTTACTTGAGCAGAACATCTTCTTCTCCCGTCTTAAGCAATACTGTTCAACCTGTCCAAGACAGCCTTAGAGCAGAAAACACATTAGACTGGATTTTGAACATCTGGTGGAGCTGGCTACGGTCGATATGTTTCTTCGTAAGCTGCTTTTGAAGATGACGATTGCTCTGAAGCATTATCTTAAAGTGAAGCTTGTGAATGACTGTCAGAATAATCCTATGGATGATGGCTATTAGGTTGTTCAGAAGTTTTTGGAAAATCATCTTAAAATTAAGGAAATCCATTCACAAATAAACAGAGTCACAGGTTATGGAGAGAACTCTTTTGATAAATATGTGGCAACACCTGCTGTATGGAACTTTGTTGAGATGGTTGCTTTTGCAGGCTTTATAAGCTTCTATGACGGCCGCATGGTCTATCGAAAGCAATATTTCGAAAACAATACGGATATCAAAAATGCCTACCATTTTGCAAGAACAGTTTTGGATTATTATTCTGGGAAATAGGATCTTAGCCTAATCATAAGTCCTTTTTTATACGAACTTTTTTCCAGAACTTATCTGCGAGAATATTATCCTCTTTACAACCACGGCCCCAACGATAACAACGGGCTAATTCTTTTAAATCTGATGGAACTCGAAAATAGGCCATTTTTTTAAGCCAATGAAATCTCTCTTTGGCATCGGGTTCTATAAACGTGTAATAATCTGCCAGGAATTTATAAGCTTCTCTGGATGTTTTTTTCAGCATCCTCTTTAGCTTTTTTTTCGCATTTTTAAAGGTACTAGAAAAACATTCAGAATTCTCAGTGACGGTAAGGTATAATTGGTGAAGCAATTTTGTGTAAAATTCGTCTTTCCCTTCTACACTACAACGAGAATATTTGGTACCAAATACTCTTATTTCAAAAATATCTGATTGTATAAACTTATTATCAGTAATATGAACTCTAGGCATTTTTATACCTTTATCTGTTTTTAGATTCTTGCGCAATTTTTCTATTTGTTTTCTTATGTCATCACTATTATCTCCCGAAAGATAAGGCTCTAATTCTGTGCCAATTTCTACTGCAAGAGGTTCCGCGAGTTTAATGTCTGTTTCACTCATAATAATGCTCCCGTCCTATCATCAATTAGAAAAACCAATTCGATGATTGTTACAATTCTTCTCGTCCTGAATCTTACAAAGCTCATTAATTATCGATTCTGAAGTAATTTCTGAGTCTGGCATGAAACGTAACTTTCCTGTAAGAGTTCCAAAATCTCCAGGAGTAACGGAGTTATAGCGAATCAGCTTATCTTTTAAGCTATCTTCTTCAGTTTTACCTGTTCCACTTACTCCATAGAACAGCATTCTTATACCATTTTCTTCAGAATCATTCTTTTCGGCATAATCCTGAGCGTTTAATACCATATCTACAATTTTTTCTGCAGGAGTTGATGTATTTAAAATGGAAAGTTCATAACTGTCCCTTACCATCTCTCGCATTTTCTTTTTACCAAAAAGAAGGGTTGAGTTAGCCTCAAGGACTTTTTGTACATCACTTACAACAGTTGCTTCACATTTTTTTGACAAATCCATGCCTTGTATTGTTTTTACCATATTATCAACAGAGGCCCCGGTAACATGATACTTTCCACAGAGATCTACAAGATTTTCATGGAGTTCTGGGCTCATCTTAACTTTATTAAGTTTTGAGTCCGCTATATTTCTAAGCATTGTACGAGACATTTCTCTAAAATGAATCGAATATGTGAATCGTCGTAAAGTTGATTCATCAAGAGGTGTCGTATAATTCAGAATCCAGATTACTTTATTAACGCTGTTTTCAAGCATTTTATTTACAGTTCCCTTTTTAGATGAGCCAGAGTCACCGAATATCAGCAAATCAAAGAAGCTTACTCTGGTAGAAAGAAGATTTTCAGCTTCATCTACAATGATTACTGAATCGTTTTTAGGCAGAGAAAGTAAACTGTTTAATCGATTTAGTGCGTGTTTTTCTGCATCGTGAAATTCATCATCTGTCTCCAATTCATTCTTAAAGATATAAGTTGTAAATCCAGCTTCTTTTGCAAGTGATCTGGCATATTCAGTTTTTCCAGCTCCAGGAGATCCGTAAAGTAATATATTTGAGGTAGAATTATTTTTCAAAAATCTTAAAGCAAGTTCAGATTCTTCATCCTTGACTGCAAAACTTTTCAGTTTAAAGGTATCTTTCCTTTCATCTTTCTTGAGGACATCATAAAAGAATACATTCAAGTCCCCAGAATAAAGACATTCAAGAGCATCCCCTTCTATATTTCCTTCATTATCTAACTCTAGAATAAAAATAGTCCAACTTAAATAGAGATTTTCTGTTAAAATAATTACAGGAAATAGGAATGAGAAACAGAAGTTACGATAAGGAATTCAAGCTGGACTGCATAAAGTATTGTGCGGATCATCCGGAGTTAAGCCAGGGATAGGCAGCTAGAAATCTTGGAGTGCCCGAGCAAACATTAAACCGATGGACTGTTAGTTCAAAGAAACAGGGAGAAGATGCTTTTCGAGGAAGCGGAAATCTTGCATCTGACAAAGACAAGGAAATAGCCCGTCTGCAACGGGAACTGCGGAATGCAAATGATGCTATATCAATATTAAAAAAAGCTACAGGCATTACTTACATCTGGACAAATGAAGGGTTCATGTATCTTTCTGCAGTCATTGATTTATTCTCACGTAAAATAATTGCATGGGAGTTATCGCGAACGATGGAAGGAGAGCTCGTAATAAAGACAGTGAATAAGGCAAAGGCTGCAAGGAAAGTCAGCAAGCCCTTGATAATTAATTCAGACAGAGGAAGTCATTACAAGGCAGATGCCTATATTAAGGCAACTGAAAAGATGAGGAGAAGCTATTCAAAAGTGCATTATCCTTACGGCAATGCATGTATTGAAAGTTTCCATTCATTGATAAAGCGTGAATGGCTTTACAGTTTTCAGATTCAAGGATACGACCATTGCCGGAGCCTTGTCTTTGAATATATCGAAACTTTTTACAACACTAAGCGGATTCATTCACACTGTGGCTTTACTTCACCAAACGAATATGAAGCGAAGTTTCAGAATAGAAAATCTGAAAATGAAACTTGTGCATTACCTGGAAAATGGGCCTGTTTTTTTTCCGTCAGACTTGAGCGACTTTGAACAGTGGTTTGAAGACGACAGTAAAAGATGGTTCGGCGCGTTTTGCGGAGAAGAGCCTTATTGCATTCTGTAACCAGCGCCAGTCAATTTCA
>JAILPY010000179.1 GCA_024699235.1 Treponema sp.
TTTGTTTAGAATATTGCTGTTTGTACCACTATGCAGGAAATAATCCTGTTAAGTATACGGATCCTGATGGGAAGGAAGCATTTGATTATAATCAATATATTATTGATTTTATAAACGCTGAAACTCTAGATTTGCAGAATAGTATTGATGATTCTAAAGGGCGTGTGGGAAATTTCTTTTATAATTTATTTCACCATAAAGACACAGCTGTCAGTTTTGACTGCAATTTTTCAATTGCAAATTATAAATTTGGTGGTTCCGTAAAAATTAAGAATGGAGTATGTAATGTAAAGGGAAGTGGTCCAATTGATACTTTAATGGATGAAACTCTTGGTAAACTTCAAGAATTGGCAGGATCTCCTATAGTCATAACTTCAAATGGGGTGAGTATAACTTGTAAGCTAATTTCTTTCAATGTTGGGAAAGATGATGATGAAAATCCTCAAGTTGGATTATCATTTTCGCTACCTGTAAAAATACCTGATGCACTAGATTTATCAATTGGATTTTCAGTATCTGCACCAACAGATTACGGACCTTATTCTACGTCTGCTAATCCAAGCCCTGAAATGAGACAGAGATCTTCTACATCAGAATATTTAAAAAATCCATTTAGATCTTTTGGAGGAAATTAAAAAGATGAATAGATGCATGATATTTTTTTTAACAATTACAATATTATTACTTTGTTCTTGCTGTTATTCAAAAAGTAAAATAAATCAGATATATAGTGAAATGTATATTCTGGAAGAAAATGGAGAATATCAAAAAGCTCAGGAATTGCTTGATTCCGTTCCTAGATTCAACAGAGATTGGAACTACTATCTTAATTACGGTTTATGTGTCCGTAATCAGGATCCCGAATTCTGGTCAGGAGTTTCAACTAAGTATTTTCTAAAGGCTTATAATCTGAATCCCGATAATTTTGAAACTACATATTTCTTTGCCCAGACAAACAGATACATGGAAATAAACAATGCTGCCTATGATTTGTTTATAAAGGCTGAAAAACTACCTGACTGTTATAATTACTTTTCCCTCTATTATGAACTTTCAGACATCTGTTTAAAACTTGGAAAGAATGACGAGGCATTGAATTTCATTCAAAAAGCATTGGATATAGAATCAACTTCATATCTAATAATGATGAAAGGAATAGCAATATCTAGAAAAGACTCTTGTGATTATCTGGATGAGTATTTTAATATAGCAAATGCAATCACTGATGATAAGGTTCTTATGAATCACCTGTATGCTAAAGAAAATGTTTTATTAAAAAAATATGATAAGGCTCTGGCAGTTTACAGCGACCTAATAAAAATTAATCCAAATTGTTCAACATATTTTTCTGAGGTTGCAAAAATCTATCTTATTCAAAAAAAATATGATTTGGCGTATGAATATTTGAAAACAGCGTACAAACTTAACTGGAACGATAAAGAGTGCCTGAAAAATCTTTCCCTTTACTTTTATTGTCAAGGAAAGATTGAGGAATGTCTGAATAATGCAAACGCTTATTTTAAGATTAATACTATAATGAATATTGAGGTAAATTCAGAAGATGAATATATTGAACGATTTAAAGATGATATACGAGAATTATCTCTTTAGGTGAAATCTTCTAAAAGATGTGGTTCTCAATAGTTTTATTTGACAACTCCTATAAAATAGGGTAATATAAAAAAAGAGATGAAAAGGGAATTTATAGAAACTCCGTCATTTACAAAAAGATGGTTTGCCTTGGGATTTACAGACGATGATTTGGCGGAACTCCAGCAGTTTCTCATTAAGAATCCCTATGCTGGTGATACAATGGTCGGAACAGGCGGATTAAAAAAGATTCGCTATGCCTTTGAAGGGCGAGGTAAAAGCGGTAGTGCCAGAGTCTGTTATGTTGATTTTGCATCTTTTGAAAAGAATTACTTGATTCAAGTGTTTTCAAAGGATGAGAAACCAAATCTTACAGACTCAGAAAAAAATGCCGTGAAAAAAGTTATTGCTGTATTGAAGGCAGAAGCAGCAAAGAGCAGGAGTCAGGAACATGAGTGAATTTTTTGAAGAATTAATGACAGGACTGAATGAAGCGGTTGAAATCGAGAAGGGAACCTTAAAAGGGCGAAAGACTATTTATGAAATACAACCGGTAAAGAAATATGATAATACGCAGATAAAGCAGATTCGAACATCTGTTGGTATGACACAGGTTTTATTTGCAGACTACATGGG
>JAILPY010000187.1 GCA_024699235.1 Treponema sp.
TCGAAAACGCATGATGTTTGTTATGGCGACTGGAACTGGTAAAACATACACAGCATTCCAGATCCTATATCGTCTTATGCAGACTACTAATGGAAATAATATCCGCATTCTTTATCTTGCTGACCGAAATGTTTTGATTGACCAGACAATGGATCAAGACTTTAAGCCTTTCGGAAACAAGATGATAAAGATTGAAAACCGAACTGCAAGTACAAGTTATGAAATCTTTATGAGTCTTTATCAGCAGCTTGTTCAATATAATTTACCGCCCGATGCTCCACAGCCATATGAACAATTTAATAGAAATTACTTTGATATCATTATGATTGATGAGTGTCATAGAGGCTCTGCAAAAAAGAATTCTGAATGGCGCCAGATTCTTGATTACTTTAGTGGTGCTGTTCAAATTGGTATGACTGCTACTCCTAGAGACGATACAGACAGTGATAATTCAAACATCAGTTATTTTGGTGAACCTCTTTATACATATTCTCTTAAACAGGGAATTGAAGATGGATTCCTTGCTCCTTACCGTGTAACTAAAGTTCACATCAACGTAGATAGCGGAATGGATATCAGCGAAGAAGATTCAGCTCAATCTGGTGGCAGACTTATTGAAGGCGAAAAGATTGAACAGAAAGATCTTGCATTAAATCTTGGAATAAAAAAGCATTACATGGTCGCAGCAGAACGAATTACAAAGTTTCTTGATAATATCGGTCCAATGACAAAGACAATCGTTTTCTGCGATGAAGAGATAGATGCGGCTCAGATGCGTTCGGCTCTTATTCATTATAATGAAGCCCGTCAGGCAGAAAATCAGAATAAGTACATTATGCGAATTACCGCCAGCGACAGCGAAGGTAAAAAACATATTGGCGATTTTATTTCTAAAAATGTTCCAACTCCAACAGTTGTTACAACAAGCCAGCTTCTTTCGACTGGTGTAGATACAAAGGCTGTTGGCCTCATTGTCTTGTATCGTAATATTACAAGCATGACCGAATTCAAACAGATTATTGGACGTGGTACCCGAATTGTAGAAGAAAAGAAATACTATTTTGATATTCTTGATTTTAGAAATGCTACTGAATTATTCTTTGATCCGGCCTTTGATGGAGATCCACTTCCTCCGGCAGGACCAGGAAATAAAAATAAATCAAAAAGAAAAAAGTCTCCAAAGCCGGAACCAAAACCAATTATCACTGGTGACGGTCATGAGATTTATATAGACAGTGAAACAAAAATGGTGCTTGATGAACACGGAAAGCCAATGACTGTTTCATACATAGAATTCTCAAAAGAAAAATTAAATACTCTTTATTCAAGCCTTGAGGACTTCCTCACTCAATGGAATCAGGCTGAGCGAAAACAGATTATTGTAGACCAGATGGCAAAGGCTGGAATTAAGATAGATGAACTTATGAATCACTATCCTGAAAAATTCCAGAGCAGAGATATTTTTGATATAATCGTAAATGTTGCTTTCAACGAACCAATGCTTTACAGAACGGAAAGAGCAAAACGCATTAAAGAAAAGAACTTCCTTGAAAAATTCCAGGGAGATGCAAAGCGTGTACTTGAAGTTCTAATGCAAACTTACGCGGACCAGGGCATTCTTGCCTTTGAAGAAAATGAAGCTCTTAAAAATAACGAACTTCAGGATTTGGGGACACCAATCTTTATTAAGAGTCTTTTTGGTGGCAAAGACCAGTTCAAGAAAGTTATCCGCGATATAGAAGAAATTCTCTACGCAGCATAAAAAATATAAAAAGGAAAAAGTATGTCATTTTCATGGAAAACTGCACGCAATATAATGAGGAAAGACCAGGGTATTTCAAGTGATGTTCAAAGACTGGAAGAACTTATATCACTTGTATTTCTGCGTATATATGATGCCCTTGAAGAAGAATGGGAAGATGAAGCCGAGAACGACGGCCGTGAATTTAATTCTGTTTTTACAGAAGAAAAATATAAATGGAGAAACTGGGCACTTCCAGATTCAAACGGGAAAACACTTACAGGTGATGAACTTCTGACTCTTGTAGATGATCTTTTTAAGTATTGTAAAAATGTAAACGTAGAAGGTCTTGAACCTCGTCAGAGAATTATTCGTAAAGTATTTTCTGATTTGAACCAGTACATGAAAAACGGAACAAACCTCCGCGAACTGGTAGATGTAGTAAATGAATTAAACTACCACGATGCAAAACAGAGAAACCTCTTTGGTCAGATTTACGAAGAAATGCTCAAGCTTTTACAAAGTGCAGGAAGTGCCGGTGAATTCTATACTCCTCGTGCTGTAACAAAGTTCATCGTAGAAATGCTTAATCCGCGCGTTGGAGAAACCTTCGGAGACTTTGCATGTGGTACTGGAGGATTTCTTACAGCTGCAATTGATTACTTCCATGAGCAGAAAAATGTTTCTAATGAAGATGTAAAGAAAATTAACTCTTCAATTTACGGTTTTGAATATAAGCCATTTCCATATCTTTTGTGTAATACAAATCTTCTGGTACACGGAATTGATACACCACAGATTGAATACGGTTCTGCTTTCTGCAAGCCTATAAATGATTTTGATGAAAAAGAAAAAGTAAATGTTATTGCAATGAATCCTCCTTATGGAGGAGTTACAACAGCAGCTGAGCTTACTAATTTTCCGGCACAGTTTAAGACAAGTGAAACTGCAGTTTTATTCATTGCCTATATTACAAAACGACTTAAACAGAACGGTCGTGCTGGTGTAATTATCCCGGATGGATTTCTTTTTGGAAACGATGGCGCAAGTGTTGAAGTAAAAAGAGTACTGCTTGAAGAAATGAATCTTCATACAATTATCCGTTTGCCTTCAAGCGTTTTTGCTCCATACACAAGTATCACCACAAATATCCTCTTCTTTGATAACAAAAAGCCGACTGAAGATCTTTGGATTTACCGCATGGATATGCCGGAAGATTTAAAGCACTTCTCAAAGACAAAGCCAATTACCGATGAACACATGGAAATTGTAAAGGCCTGGTGGAACAATAGGATTGAAATTATCGAAGAAGGAAACGAAAAAGCACGATGTTTCAAAAAATCAGAAATTGTCGCAAACGGATATAATCTTGACCTTTGTAAGTACCCGAAAGAGGAAGAAGAAATACTTAGTATAAAAGACACAATCCTTACCTATAAAAAACACAGTGAAGCTGCTGATGAAAAGATAAATGCAACACTTTCAAAAATTACTGAGATACTTGGAATTGAATTGTAGGTAGAAGGAAACAAGTTAAATGACTGATTTATCTAAGGGTGAAATTAAAATATATGAACAAAATGGCTCCAATAAGGTAGAAGTTATCATGCAGGATAATTCTATCTGGCTTAGTGCAGAAAAGATTGGAGAACTTTTTGACAACAAGGACCGTTCTACAATTCAACGCCATATAAAACATATATACGAAGAAGACGAGCTTTCAAAAGACTCAACTTGTGCATTTTTTGCACAAGTTCAAACAGAAGGAACAAGAAATGTTACAAGAAATATACCATATTATAATCTTGATGTCATTCTTGCAGTAGGCTACAGAGTTTCATCAAAGATTGCAACAAGCTTTAGAAAATGGGCAACAGATATTCTTCATCAATATGTTGTAAACGGATACGTAATAAATGAAAATCTCATAAAAAAAGAGCACGAAAAACTCATCGCGCTCCAGACTTTGACATCATCTCTTGC
>JAILPY010000198.1 GCA_024699235.1 Treponema sp.
ACGGGGGAACAGTGATTCAAGGAGATTTCTAATGAAAAAGGGCGTAGTCGTTTTAGGAAGCCTTGTTCTTGCGCTTGCATTCTGCGTTCCAGCAGTTGCCCAGCCAAGTGCTAAGGCCGTGGAAACAATCGTTATCGATAATTTCGATACACCGGATAACATGGAGTGGAAATGGGATATACAGGCAAGCCGCTTCATTGCACAAGGATATCCAGTATTAAAGACCGTTGAGGGAATCCCTAACTCTCTTCGTCCATTCCACAAGGACAGTGACCCAGCTGCCCAGGTGCTTGGAGCAAAGGTTTCTTATGACCGTAAGGGAGATAACTGGTTTGAAATTTACCAGAAGGATGCAAATGGCGATCGTTATGAATATGAATTTGTAGGAACTATTACACAGATTGATTTCTGGGTATGGGGTGCAAATTATAATTATAACCTTGAACTTCTTGTTCGTGACTGCGATGGTGTAGTAAGAAGTTTGAAAGCTGGTTCTCTTAGATTCCAGGGATGGAAGAATGTTATTATAAACATTCCAGGATGGATTCGTCAGCATTCACGTTTCCGCAATGGTCGTCCAAACTTAACTTTCGTAGGTTTCAGAGTACGTTCTGCAGCTAGTGAAGCTGTAGATAATTTCGTTATTTACTTTGACCAGCTCAAGTATACAACAAATACATTGTCTAATATTTACGATGGTTACGAACTTCGTGCTATAGACTTTGGTGAAAGTACAAGCTCTGCAGGCACAAACTCTGCAAACTAATTGGATAAGGCGGTATAATGATGAAAAAGATTTTCTTAGCTTTTTTAACTGTAGCATTGGTTGCTTCTGCTAGTGTGTTTGCACAGGCAAGTAACTCAAACGGCAGTACAAGTATTACTGACCCAAATGCAGCAAATATTGGTAATGATTCGGCAAGAGAAGCTCTTCGTGAGATTAGCGTAGATCGTTTTGAACGTGAAGGTTTCTGGAATGTTCATTGTTCTTCTGATTTCGGCATTATTGCAGGTCGTCTTTTTGAAGGCGGTCCGGATGCTAAAGAACCTTTGAATGATATTAAAAATACAGAACTCCAGGATACTCATGTATTTGGTGCAAAAATTGAATTTTTCAAGCGTGGCGTAAACTCTTTCTATATTACAGCTGCTCGTCCTCTTCCTATTGAAGGAATTACAAAGACAGTTTCTGTTTGGGTATGTGGACGTAACATGGGACATCAGTTGTGGCTCTTAGTTCAGGATTATTATGGTCATAGTTTTGAAATCTGGATGGGTTCTCTTGAATTCAGCGGTTGGAAAAAACTTACAACTGCTATTCCTCCTTCTCCAGACAGCGAGCATGGAATTGTTCAGCAGAGTGTATATCATGGTAATAAGCCAGGTCTTCGCATTGTTGGTTTCCGTGTTGACTGTAGTCCAATGGAAGCTCAGGGTTCATACTATGTTTACTTCGATGATCTTCGTGCTGTAACAGATCTTTATGATCAGGAAAACAGAGACGTTGATGATATGGATGATAGCTGGTGATTTGATAACCTAAACTAGCTAATTTAGCAGGAAGCCCATAATCAAATGATTATGGGTTTTTTATTTTCTGACGAATTTGTTATTTATAATTAAATTAGTTTTTCGTAATTAGATTTGCTTTTATTGGTCTTCCGCTAAGTTGCATTATTTTATCTGCTAACTGTTCTGCTTCTTTTTTTATGTGTGTTGTCATTATTACAGTTCTTTTTTGTTCTTTTTCAAATTTTATAAAAAGTGTAATGACTTTTGTCTTAGTTTTTTCATCCATAGATTGAAAAGGTTCATCCATAAGTAATGTGCCTGAGGGATATGCAAATGCCCTTGCAATTGAAACTCTTTGCCGTTCTCCACCTGAAAGAATGTTAAAAAAGGAATTTTCCTTTCCTTTTAGTCCTGTTTTTTCAATATAATTCTTTGCAATAGATTGGGCTTCTTTTATATTCATTATATTTAAAAGAGGAAGCATTATATTCTGCATTACAGTAAGGCTTTTTATTATTCTTGGTTCTTGAAAAATATATGCAATGCGGCTTTCTGAACTTTGTTTTGCAATATAATTTAAAAGGGTGGTTTTTCCACATCCACTGGGTGCTAAAATTGCCAATATTTCTGATTTGTCAACATTTAAAGAAAAATTTTTGAAAATAATAGAGTCATATCCAAGGTTTAATTCCTTTATGTTGATTTTTTGTGGAATAATAGTTGGTTTTACTTTGTTCTTGCTAAAGAGAGATAGGCCTTTAAAATAGCATTTTGTAAAAGTTATGCCAGTTTTTCCTGCTATTGATGTTAAAAAATTTATAAAAATAGAACATAAAAAACTTAAAGTTACTATTACTGCAGTGACTGCAAAAACTCTTTGAGTTTCAAGTACTGACTGTGCATTCTGCAAGTAAGTTCCTAGGGCTCTTTTGGGAAGGCTTAAGACTTCTCCTGCTGCTGTTACTTTCCATATCATTCCTGCGCAACTTTTTATGCCAGAACTTAAAGAAGGAAATGCTTCTGGTATGCGTATGAAAAGAAATTTTTGACTTGGTGAAAGCCTATAAACTTGTGCCATAACTAGCAAATCTTTGTTGCAGGAAGAAAAACCTTCCTGTATGCATGTTTTCATTACCGGTAATGACATTAGGACTGCAGCAAGCATTGGTATTTCATCTGAATTAATCCAAAATAATGAAAGCAAGATAAGCGCTACTATAGGAATTGAACGGATAAGTGCCATTGGAAATTCTATGAAAGATGCAAAGAGTGGGAAAAACACACATAGAGAACCTATAATTGCTCCTAATGTGGCTGAAATTAAAAATGCTAATAGGCATCTCCTTGCAGTGCTAAGCATCGCAAGGAGAAATTCTTTTTGTGATAAAAGATTTATTATTTCTAGAAAAACGTTTTTCGGAGATGGCAGTATAAGAGGTGCATTTATATATGCTGCTCCAAACTGCCAAAGCATTGCAAGTAAAATTGCTGATAAGAAGACTGCTTTTTTATTTAAAGTAAAATTCTTCATCAGGAAGTTTTCCGCCAATAGAGGCGCTGTTAAAGGACATGAATACTCTTAGGAGAGATTCTACAGATTCTCTGCCCTTTGTTGCACTCTCAAACATATATGCACAGTTTGGAATTGCTTTTTCTGCTACGCTTGCTGTAAGACCTATAGATGCCTGTTCTGCAAGTTTTCCTGCTTTTTCAGGATTTGCTTTTGTCCATTCTGATGATCCTTTGTATGATTTTAGGAAGCTTTTTAGGATGTCTGCATGTTCCTGTGCAAATTCTGCATTTGCAACTATTAAGGTCATTGGATATATTTCTTTAGTATTCTGTATCTGTTGGTAGATTTTTTGAATGTCTAATGCCCGTATTATTTCAGGATTCTTGCTTTGTGCAGCTGTGGCAAAAGGTTCTGGAACTAGTGCGTATTCAATTTTATCAGAAATTAGTGCAGGAGCTATTTCTGCATTTGGAATTGAAAAGTCGAGGATAACGCCATTAGTTTGTCCATCTGTACCGATTTCTTCTCTTGAAAGAAGGTAGCGCAACATAAAATCTGGTGTAGCGCCCTGTCCTGCAACGGTTACTGTTTTCCCCCGTAAATCTTGCAAAGTTTTTATTGAGTTATCCTTTGTAATCAGATAAAGCATTCCGCCTCCAGAAATGCCTGCTGTAACTATAGCCTTATTGTTTATATTGTAAACCTTTGCCGCCATGTTTGGTGGAAGAAAACCTATGTCTATTTCACCTTTTATGAGTTTTGGCAATAACTGTGCTGCTCCTGCAAATACTTCATAAGAGGCATCTGCTCCGCCGATAGTGGTGCTTTCCATCTGCTTTGCCATTGGGATGCCGCTTGGACCTGCAAGGACTCCGATGCGGACTGCTGTATCTGTAGAGTGTTTTGACATAGCAAATGTAGTTGCAATGCAAAATGTAAATAGTAATGAAATTGTTTTGATTTGCTTTTTCATATATATAATATGCCAGAATGTTTTTGTTTAGTCTATAAAGATGTAATTAAAGCATTTATAGGTAAAATTTTTTAATCCAGAGTTTTTTTGCAGATTCTGTATACATAGCATCTCTTTATAGTTCCGCACTGTTCTAGAAGTCCAGATTTATTGTATACCCATATCATGCATCTGATAGACTGTTCTTTTGCCTTTATTCCTGCTTTTTTTAGGGCTGTCAGTACGTCTTTGACGGTAAATTCTTCTTTCAATCCTTCCGGCATTAGTTTTAGGTATTCTTTTTTACTGTTAAAAATATAGGATTTTCCGATTTCTTCAAGTCTTTTTCCTGTCTTTATCCAGCTTTTCATGAATCTCCGCCTTTTATTTTTAGACTGTACTGGAATTTTTGTGTTTTCCCTTATTTCTGTCATTGTTACTTCAATAATTTCCAATATAAAGAATTTGTTCTGTAAGAATTTATACAGGGAAGTAAGTTCCTTAAATATGGAATATATGTTCTTGTGTTGGGGACTTTTTCTCTTAGAAATCAGTTTTCCTTCTTCTGAAAATGTTTCTATATATTTTGTAGTAACCAGAGGATAGACTGCTTTTATTTGTATTTCCTGATCAATACAGTATTGGATCTTATCGTAAAGACGAGAAAGGTTTGCTGTTTGAATTTCTATTATTGTGTTGTCTTTTGTCAGTATGTCTGCAATGTACTGTCCGTGCTTAACTTCTGTGCGACTGCCCTCATTCTGTATTGAATAATAGGATTTAAGCTTTTTGTGAAGCAAACTTTCGTTAAGAGTGTTGATCATGTAAATATGTGTAATATTTGTGTTTGCTTAAGACAACTATACATAGTTTTAGATGTATAGAAATTGTGTTTTTAAAAACTCCAATTATCGACAAGATTTTTTATTGACATTATAAAAAATCTTGATAAAATGGTGAGTAAGTGGGAAATAGTGGGAAAAAGTGGTGGTCAGTGGCATGGATATGCTTATTGGTGAGTTTCGTAATACGCTTGATGAAAAAGGAAGAATCCTTTTTCCGGCGAAATTACGTTCTGTTCTCCAGCAGAATGAGCTTGTCATTACGCAAGGTCTAGACCATTGTCTTATGCTTTTTACAACCGAAGAGTGGGTCAGCCTTAATGATAAAATCATGGGCTCGGCCTCTCTTTTTAATGATCAAAAAAGACTTGTTATGCGGCGTTTTATTGCGCCTGCACAAAAACTCGAATTTGACCGTTCCGGTCGCCTTTCTATTCCTCAAAATTTAAGAGAATATGCTTCATTAAAAGGGGAGTCTGTAATTCTAGGATTAAACAAATACATAGAATTATGGGATTCAGAGTGCTACGACAGATACCTTAACGAAACTGAGGAGTCTTTTCAGAGTGCTGCAGAGAGTATGAGCAATATTCTTTTTTAGTAAAAAATATAACCATTTAATATAGTCGGAGTTGAAAGGTGGAAATTGTCCATACCCCAGTTCTTTTACATGAGTGTCTCTCTTTTCTGTCACCAGTTGGCGAATCATTTGAAAATGATGCTCTGATGGTAGATTCCACTCTTGGGGAAGGCGGTCATTCCTTTAACTTTCTTTCAAAATATCCTGCATTAAAAATAATAGGTCTGGACGCAGATTCTGTAATACAGCAGCGGGCAAAAGAACGACTGGCTCCTTTTGGTGAGCGTATGGAATTCTATAACGGCTGGTTCAACGATTTTTACAGTTCTTTTCCAAAGGAAAAACGCCGTCCAAATCTTATTTTATTTGATTTGGGAATCAGCGTATTTCATTATGAGCGCAGCGGCAGGGGCTTTTCTTTTAGGTATGATGAACCTCTTGATATGAGGCTTAATGCTTCTGCAGGAGAGAGTGCGGCTGATGTCGTTAATTCTATGCCTGAAAAGCAGCTTGCAAATATGATTTATCTGTATTCAGATGAACGGTATTCTAGGAAAATTGCATCTGCAATTGTTCAGGTAAGGCAGAATGAAAATATACAGTCTTCAAAGGCTCTTGCTGATATAATTTATGATGCTGTTCCTAGTTCGTACCGTCATGGGGCAATACATCCAGCTACAAGAACTTTCCAGGCTTTGAGAATTTACGTGAATAGTGAATTAAAAAGGCTTCCTCAAGCGATTCATGATGCCTTTAATGTTCTTGAATCAGGTGGAAAACTTGGCGTAATAACTTTTCATTCCCTTGAAGATAAAATTGTAAAGAATTATTTCCGAAATTTAGGTAAACAGTGTGTGTGTCCTCCTGAATTTCCAGTCTGCACCTGTGGAGGTACGCCGTGTGCAGAACTTCTGACACACAAGCCTATTGAACCAACGGAAGAAGAGGTTAGAGCAAATTCTCCTTCAAGAAGTGCAAAGCTGAGAGTTATCAGAAAACTCCGGGATGCCGATGAATTACGGCTTTATGGCGTGGAGGCTATATGAGTAGGATTTCCTTTGTATTCAGATGGATTATGCTGTGCGTTCTTGCCCTTAGCATTCCTGCATTATTAGTTATGAACGGTCTTCAGTCAAGGAAGTATACGGACTTAGAGCGTCAGATTTCAGAACTGGAAAAGAAACAGGCTGATTTAATTGAGCAGAATAAGAAACTGATTACTGATATAAGCTTGCTTTCTAATACAGATAGGATAGAAAGTCTTGCAAAAGATAACCTTAATATGAGACCTGCTGAAACAGATGAAATTGTTCGTGTTGAGATGAAGGACAAGTCAAAATGAGTAGAAGTTTGCTTTCTTATGAAGATGTTATAGAATCCTCCGGTGGTGTTCATGTTCTTGGAACAGGAACCTTCTGTTTTACAGACGTTCAGACAGACAGCCGTAATGTTGCTGAAGGTACTTTGTTTGTACCTCTGATTGGTGAGAATCAGGATGGGCATGCTTATATTCCTCAGGCCATAGAAAAGGGTGCAAGGGTTGTTTTTGTAAATTTCAAGAATTTTGAAGCAGACAGCAATATGTATGCTTCGTTGTCTCAAAAGAATCCTTCTGTATTCTTTATTGCAGTAGATGATAATCTTTCTGCACTTCAGAAGATTGCAGGACGTTACGTAGAACAGTTTCCAGATTTGATAAAGATTGGAGTTACAGGTTCTAGCGGAAAGACTACTACAAAGGAAATCCTTCGTTCTGTATTGTCGCAAAAATATAATGTAGTATCTAATAAAGGTAACCTTAATAGTGAAACAGGGCTGCCTCTTTCTGTTTTTTCTATACGTCCAGAGCATAAAGTCGGACTGTTTGAAATGGGAATGAACAGGCAGGATGAAATTAAAGAAATTGCAGGAGTCCTTAAGCCTACATTTGCCGTTGTTACTAATATTGGTACAGCCCACATCGGAATTTTAGGCAGCAGAGCAAACATAGCTAAAGAAAAGTCTCATATTTTTGATTATATAAATCATTTTGGTACTGCAGTTATTCCTAAAGATGATGACTTTACAGAGTTTCTTGCTTCTCAGGTAGACGGTAATGTCGTCTATTACGGACAGGGAATGCCTGAAAATGTAACTATGACAGCTGACTGCGGATTAGATGGCATTGATTTTTCGATAAGTGGCATGCCTGTGCATCTTTCATTGCCTGGATCTTATAACTATAAGAATGCTCTTGCCGCCGTAACTTTAGCTCAAGTCCTTGGACTTACTCCAGAAGAAATAAAGAATGGAGTTGAATCATTTAAGTCTATTTTTGGCAGAAGCGAAATAATTCACGGTTATTATACTATAATAAAAGACTGTTATAATGCTAATCCTGACTCTATGGAAAAGGCTCTTGACTTTATGTCTTCTGTAAATGGCAATCACAAGAAATTTCTAGTTCTTGGAGATATGCTTGAACTTGGATCCGATTCTGCTAAGGCTCATTCTCGAATCGGAGAAATTGCTTCTGAAATGGATTCTGTATGTGTTTTTGTAGGACCAGAAATGAATGCTGCCTATAAGTCATATACAGGTTCTGATTCAAAGTATGTTGCTGATAAATCTGATGGCAGCATTGCTGAGATTGTAGATTTCATAAAGCGAAATGCATCTAAGGATGATATTGTGCTTATTAAGGGATCTCGTGGAATGGCATTGGAACGTGTATGTGATGCCCTGTCGGGAGAAGCGTAATAATGTCTGAGTTTACATTTAAGACTGACAGGACTGTAGGCTCATACGTAAAAAGTGACTTACTGTTTATTATATGCATATTGATTTTATGGGGCCTTGGGCTATTCATGCTTTATATCTGTACTCCTTATACAGGCGAGCGTTTGTTTTCTAATAAGTATTATTTTGTTACTAGGCAGCTTGTATGGTCTTTTATTGGTTTTGCAGGACTGGTATTTTTTGCATTGATTCCAATGCAGTCTCTTAGAAAGATGCTTCCTTTAATTGTACTTGGAACTCTTATACTGTGTGTTGTTGCCATGCTTCCTGGAATAGGAAGTGAAAGAAAAGGTGCGGCCAGATGGATTAGACTTGGAAATTTCGGCACTATACAGCCTTCAGAATTTGCAAAATTTGCAGTTGTTCTTTTTCTTTCAAACCTTTTTAGTAAGCATATTGATGATGAACCGAAAGGTAAGCAGAACTTTCAGTATCCATTTGTAGGATTGCTGATTTTTGTAGTAGTCATATTTTTGCAGAAAGATTTTTCAACTGGACTGTTTGTGTTTTTTGTAGGAAGCGTGATGTTCTTTGTTGCTGGAGTTTTGATGTCATGGTTTATTCCTTTAATGCTATTGGCAATTCCTGCAATTGTATTGATGATTGCTATAGAACCGTATCGTCTTATGCGTGTCATAGCATTCTTTCATCCTGAAGAATACACTCTTTCTTCTGGATATCAGAAATTTGCTTCTCAAAGGGCAATTTCATCTGGAGGAATTTGGGGAAACGGTTTTGGTTCTGGACTTACAGAGGTATTTAAGATTCCAGAAGTTCAGACTGACTATATTTTTGCAGGCTGGGTTGATGCAATGGGGCTTTTTGGGGTAACCGTATTTTTTTTCCTTTTGATTTTTTTCGCATGGCGCGGTTATCGCATTGCTTTTTGTGCTAAGGACAGTTTTGCTTCGTATGCTGCTTTTGGTTGCGTTACGAATCTTGTAGTGCAGTCTCTGCTAAACTGTGCCGTAGTATGTGGTTCTGTTCCTACAACAGGAGTGACACTGCCATTTTTTTCTTCTGGCGGATCTTCTCTTATTGTGACTTTATGTATGTGTGGATTTATAATTAATGCTTCTCGTCCAGAAAAAGATGAGGAAAGTTGGTTTTAGAGGGAGAGTGTGTATAAATGAGTGATTTTGTGGTTTCAGATCATATGCCTGTAACAGAAAAAGGGCAGAAAAAAGATTCCCGCATAACTATTGTAAAGATAATAGTACTTATACTATGCATTCTATTAGTTATAGAAGGCATATTCTATATGCTTGTGATTCCTTGTCTTGCTCCTGTAAAAGTTCAGTTTTCAGGGTTAAAGAATCTTTCGTCATCAGTCTTGTTGGAAAAACTTTCTCAGACAGGAGGAGTTACATGGATACAGTTTGATTCAAGTAAGGCTGTTGATAATTTAAGTACGCTTTCTGCAGTTGATACTGTATCGGTAGATAAAATCTTTCCTGATAAGGTTGTGATTGACGTTAAGGAAAGGACACCTGTTGCAAAGACGATTGTTTCTATAAATGGACGTTCTATGTCTGTTCAAATTGACGAAAATGGTGTATTATTTTCTAACGCATCATCAGTTGCCAATGACAGCAATATTCCTCTTATTTCTGGCCTTCCTATTGAAAATATGCAGCCAGGGATGAGGTTTCCTGCAAAATATAAACCTCTTATGGCTCAGATTGCAGAAATTCAGAAACTGCCGCAAAAATATTTTGTTGCTATTTCTGAGATTCAGGTTGTTCCAAAGGAATATGGCAATTATGAACTCGTACTTTATCCTATTCATACTCATGTAAGGGTTCTTACTGATCGCTCGTTAAATGAAGAGGCTTTGAAGTATATGATGGTTGTTCTTGATGTTGTGAATTCGCTTGAGCCTGGAGTCCGTGAAATTGACCTTCGCTATGGTTCTGTTTCATACAGGTCTCGTTAATTATTATTTGGGAGAATATTTTTGAGCAACATTATAGTTGGTCTTGATATTGGAACTGCATTCATCAAGACTGTTATAGGAGAAATTGACTCAGAAAATAAGCTAGAGATAATAGGATTCTCAAAAAAGCCTTCAAATGGCGTCCGCAATGGCGTTATAGTTAATATTGATGCTGCTGTTGCTGCAATAAAGGAGTCCGTAGATGCAGCAGAACAGTTGGCTGGTGTTGAAGTAGAGGCTGTTTATGCCGCTCTTGGCGGTTCATTAGTGGAAGGTCAGAATTCTGAAGGGGATGTCGTTGTAGATACGACATCTCGACTGCGTTCTCTTGAAATAGATGAAGATGCGAAAAGGCGTGCCCAAGAGTCTTCAAGGGCTATAGAACTTCCTCTTGAAAAAAAAGCCCTCCATGCTGTCGTTCAGGAATATATTGTTGATGATTTGCCGGGATGTAAAGATCCTATAGGCATTATTGGAAAACGTCTAAAAGTTAGGGTACATATAATATCAGCTTCAGAAACAGCATGGTCGAATTTGGGAAATTGCGTTAACCGTGCCGGTTATGATTTAATTGGAGTCTGGTCTAAGACTCTTGTTTCTGCGATGGCTACAATCCATGAAGATGAGCAAGACCTTGGTTCTATTCTTATAGATTTGGGAGCAGGTTCTACAGATGTCATTGTTATTAATAAAGGCGCTCCTGTATATATGACTTCAATTCCTGTGGGCGGAAATCTTGTAACTAGTGATATAGCTCTTGTAAAAGGATTGCCTGTTGAAGAAGCTGAAAAAATAAAGGTTCAGAATGGCTGCTGTTGGATTCAGGGAAATGAACTTGAGCAGGAAGTTATTATTCCGAGCATTGGTGGAAGAGGACCTGAGCAGACGACTCAGTATGAATTGTGTCAGATTATTCAGCCTAGGGTTGATGAAATATTTTCAATGGTAAAAAAAGAAATTGTAAGGCATGCAAATCTGACAAAGCTTAACGGAAGCATTGTTTTGACGGGTGGAGGAGCTTTGATGCCAGGTATTGTACAGCTTGCACAAAGTGTATGGGGGACTTCTTCTGTAAGAATAGGCACTCTGTCTGATTATGGAAATTTGGATCAAGAATACAGGGATGCTGACTTTGCTACTGCAGTTGGGCTTGTTATACAGAATAAGGATTCTGTTGCTAAAAATACCCGTCAGAAAGGTAAGGATAGGTTTTCTGACGAAAAAAAAGATTCAGAAGGCGTTGGAAAAAAATTATCTAAGCTATTTAAAAACTTCTTTTAATATATTAGAATAATGTAGAAAACCTTATTTTGACTAGGGGGATATATTTAAAATAAGGATGTATGGGGTTGGGAGGAAGACATGATAGAATTGTCTGTTGTAAATGATGTGAATTCAGATGTATCTGCTGTTAGTCCAACGGTAATTAAGATCATCGGTTGCGGCGGCGGCGGATCTAATGCTGTAAACAGAATGATTGATGCTGGCGTAAAAGATGTAGAATTTATTGTTGTAAACACAGATTTACAGGCTTTAAGAGTTTCTAAGGCACAAAGAAAAATCGCAATAGGACAAAAGCTTACAGGTGGTTTAGGTGCTGGCGGTAATCCTGCCGTCGGAGAAAATGCTGCTAAAGAAGATGTAGATAATATTAAAAATATAGTTCAGGGTTCTGATATGGTTATCATAACAGCAGGAATGGGTGGTGGAACTGGTACAGGTTCTGCTCCAGTCGTAGCTAATGTTGCCCGTGAAAGCGGAGCTTTGACGATAGCTGTTGTTACAACTCCATTTGATTTTGAAGGTCCTGTAAGAATGAAGAATGCACAGGATGGAATCAAAAAACTTCGTGAAAATGTTGATAGCCTTATAATTATTCCAAATTCCCAAATAATGAAGATTGTTGAAAAGAAACTTAATTTCAAGCAAGCTTTTAGACTGGCAGATGATGTTTTATGCCAGGGAGTACAGGGAATTTCTGAAGTTATTACTGTGCCTGGTGACATTAATCTTGACTTTGCTGATGTAAAGTCTGTTATGAAAAATCAAGGTAATGCAATTTTAGGCGTAGGTTTCGGAGAAGGTGAAAATAGGGCTGTCGATGCTGCTCAGGCTGCAATTTCTAATCCAATGCTTGAAGACTGTCAGATTGATGGTGCTTCAAAGATTTTGATTAATATTACTGGAGATGACAGCCTTGCAATGACAGAAGTTGAAGAAATTACTAATAATATTAAGGCTTCTGCTGCTCCTAATGTTGAAATATTCCTTGGCCTGTCTACTAATACAGAAATGAATGGTAAAGTTTCAGTTACTGTAATTGCTACGGGATTTAAATCTGAAAATGAAGATGATTCTTTTGAGGAACAGTCTGCAAAGCCTGTTAATGAAAACGTATTGGATTACGGTGATTTTGAAAGAGTTATTCAGGGTAAGAGTAATTTTGAGGCACGTACAGCAGTAAAGGAAGATCCTGTGCAGAAGGTCAGTCCTGTAATGCTTGATAAAAAATCTCTTGATAAGATAAAAGAAACTCCTGTTCCTCAGGAATCTGTCCAGGAATCTCTTGCTAAGGCCCTAAACAGGGTTTCAGTTCCTTCCTCTGGAAGAGGGTTGACCCCTCCTCCAGGATATTCAAGAAATGGTTCGGATTTAAATCAACCTGCTATATGGAGAAAGAATCTTGATGGTCTCTCCAGGAGTATAAATTTATCTGATGATAAATAATGATTCTGTCGTGCAGGAATTCTTTGATGATTTTGTTTTTGTGGAAGGACGTTCTCAGCTTTCTGCAGAAACATATAGATTTTGCATAAAAGAATTTCTTGCATGGATGGAAAATAACTCTATAGACCTTTCTTCAGTAACGGAAAAAGAATTATTCCTGTATATTCGTTGGAGGCATACGCAAGGCATTCAAGATGTTTCGATTGCAAAGGATGTTTCTGCCCTTCGTGCTTTCGGAACGTTTTTAAAGCATAAGGGACTGTGGCATAAGAATGTTTGTCTTGAACTTGAGCATCCGTCATTATCTAGAAATCTTCCTAGGGTTTTGTCTGTTGAACAGATAGATGAACTTCTTGATTCTATTGATACCAGTAAGCCTCTTGGAGTACGGGACAGAGCCCTATATGAATTGATATATAGCTGTGGATTACGGATTAGTGAAGCCTGTTCTCTGCTTATGGGAAATGTTCACTTTGACGAAAAATTAATAATAGTTCATGGAAAAGGTGACAAAGAGCGTATGGTTCCTTTTGGGGATGTCGCTCGGAACTGGCTTCATTTATGGATTTATGATTTCAGGAACCAATTTGTTAAATCAAATAATGTGAATGAGGTATTTGTAAACAGCAGGGGAAATCCTCTTTCACGTAAAGGTGTGTGGAAAAACTTTCAGGCTATGGAAGTAAAGTCTGGTGTTCACGCAAAAGTTCATACTTTGAGGCATTCTTTTGCTACACATCTTCTTGCAGGAGGTGCAGACCTGCGTTCTGTTCAGGAACTTCTTGGGCATGCAGATCTTTCAACCACACAGATATATACACATATAGATAATGAACAGCTTCGGGAATATCATAAAGGGTATTTTCCCGGTCATAAAAATAGTGAATCGTCTGATAAAAAGGGGAAATAATTATGAAGATTAGAAATTTTTCTTTTATGGCATTTATTGCTGTAACATGCTTTGCAATGGTTTCATGCGGTCCTTCTTATAATTCTATAAAACGCATGCAGAAAATGGAAGAAGGCGTTTCAAATCCTACAACAAAGGAAGAACTTAAAGAAGCTTTAAAAAAATATGATGCAAGGGCTTTGGATCTTGTGACTACTCAGGCTCAGGAAGGAATGTGGTATAAAATACTTGGTACCCGCTATCTTGATGAAGGCATGTATAAGGAAGCTTACGAAGCTTTTAAGCAGGCAGTACTGTTCTTCCCTAATAATCAGAATTTATATTATTACATTGGTATATGTGCCGGATATCTTTCAAATACAGAATTGGATTATAATGCAACAGGCGGACTTGACAGTGCTACTAAAAAAATGAACTATCTTAAGCTTGCTGAATCTGCATATCTTACTTCTCTTGAAATTGATCCTAAGTATTATCGTTCAATGTATGCTCTTGGTGTTCTTTATGTATTTGAATTAAAAGAGCCTGAATCTGCAATTCCTTATCTGGAACGTTTTCTTGAAGTTCAGAAGAGGGATACTGATGGAATGTTTGTACTTGCCAATGCATACTATATGATAAGTGAATTCGATAAGGCAATCGCCTTATATGATCAAATTATAAAGATAAATCCAAATGCTCAGAAAACATCTGATGCTCAGAGAAATAAGAAGGCTGTACTTGACGCACAGTATGCTTCTAATTAATCTGTATATCTGTGGATTTAGTAGATATTGCACTAACTTCTCTTTCTTTTCTTACTTTAAAAGAAAAGATTCTTTTAAAAAAGAATATTGACAGTCTAGACAGTCTTGCTGTACTTTCTATAAAAGATATTTCTTCTATAATAGGTCGTGTCATAAATACTTCTTTATGGAACGGGCGTGAAACTTCTGTCTGTGTACGGAAAAGTGCCGCTATTATGGAAGCGCAGCATATAAATGCTGTGCACTACGAAGATTGTGACTATCCTGCATTATTGAGGGAAATTGTTAATCCTCCATATATATTATTTTATAGAGGAAACATTCATTCTTTGCAAAAGGAATGTGTCTCTGTTGTGGGAACTAGGAATGTCTGTAGGGAAACAGCTCAGGAAACTTTTGATTTTGCACATGATGCTGCCTGTGATTCACTTACAGTTGTCAGCGGAAATGCTTTCGGCATTGACAGTTTTGCTCATAAAGGAGCCTTGTCTTCCGGAGTAAAATCATGTACAGCTGCTATTTTGCCATGTGGAATTGATACTATTGTTCCTAGTGGCCATAAAATGCTTGTACAAAAGATTCTTGAAAGTGAAGGTCTTATTGCAAGTGAATATATTCCTGGATGCCCGGCAGTGCCTTGGCGCTTTGTACAGAGAAACAGGATTATTGCTGCTCTTTCTCCAGTGACTGTTGTAATGCAGGCTCCTCCTGGAAGCGGGGCTTTAATAACAGCTTCATTTGCATTGGACTTTAACAGAGATGTAATGTTTCATGAAAGCGGGTTTTGTCCTGAAGCATTAAAAATATCTCAGAATAAAGTAAAGAGGCTTAGCTCTGATAAGAAAACAAAAAAGAAACTGGAACATTCTTCTGAATATTACATAGAAGCAGGAGCTCCTGTTATCAGGGATTATGCCGAATATAAAACAGTAAAGTATGACGCTCCGGGAACCCATAGTAAGGTTGTTTCCAGACAGTTATATTTTACAGACTTGTAAAAAATAGGAATCAAAGGAAGGACTATGGCTGTAACAAAAAAAAAGAAGACTCTTGTTATTGTAGAGTCTCCTGCAAAAGCAAAGACTATTGAACACTATTTGGGAGCTGGATACACTGTAAAGGCTTCTATGGGGCATTTGATAGATTTGCCGAAAAGTAGGATTGCTATAGATATTTCTAATAATTTTGAGCCAGAATACATAACGGTTAGGGGAAGGGCAAAACTTCTTAAAGAACTGCAGAAAGATGCAAAGAATTCAGACGTAGTGTTGCTTGCATCTGATAATGATAGGGAAGGAGAGGCAATTTCATGGCATCTTAATAATGTCCTGAAAGATAAAACTTCTGCAGCAATTCACCGCATAACGTTTAATGAAATTACGCCAGTGGCTATAAAAGATGCCATAAAACATCCTCGCAGTATTGATGAGTCAAAGGTTGATGCTCAAAAAGCACGAAGAGTTTTGGATCGTCTTGTAGGTTACAATCTTAGTCCGTTACTTTGGAAAAAAGTGAAGAACGGACTAAGTGCCGGCAGGGTGCAGTCTGTAGCTCTCCGTTTGATTTGTGAGAGGGAAAAGGAAGTCGAAGACTTTATTCCTGAAGAATATTGGTCTTTGGATGCTGATTTTGTAAAGGGAAAGAATAAGTTTACGGCTCAGCTTATTCAATATAAAGGTGAAAAACCTGAACTTAAAAATGAAAAATCTGTAAATGATATAATACAAGAAATTCAGGATAGTGAATGTGTTATTTCTGATATAAAAGAGTCCGAGAAAATTCTTCGTCCAAAAGCTCCGTTTACAACTTCAAAGTTACAGCAGTCCGCTGCAAACAGACTTGGATACACTTCAAGAAAAACAATGCAAATAGCGCAGCAGCTGTATGAAGGCATTCAAATTGGTTCTACCCGCGTTGGATTGATAACATACATGCGTACAGATTCTGTAAGAATTTCACAGAGCGCTATTGACGATGTCCGTGCATGGATCGGAAAGAATTTCCCTGATGATTTGCCTGATGAAAAAATTGAATATTCAGTTGGAAAAGGCGCTCAGGATGCACATGAAGGCATTCGTCCTACTTATACAAAGTATACTCCTGATTCTGTTAAGGAATATTTGTCCCGTGATCAGCTTCGCCTTTATTCAATAATATGGGAGCGCTTTGTTTCAAGTCAGATGAAAAATGCCGTATCTAAGACGACTAGTGCAGACATACAGGCTGGAGAAGCTTTATTTAGAGCCAGTGCAAGTAAGCTTTCTTATAAAGGGTTCTATAATGTCATAAAAACTCTTTCTTCAAAAGAGGAAGTAAAAGGAAATCTTCCTTCCTTGAAGGTTGGCGAAGTGCTTGCCAGCGGTAAATTCTATCCTGAACAGCATTTTACGCAGGGACCTGCAAGATATACGGATGCTTCCATAGTTAAGACTCTGGAAGAAAAAGGTATTGGAAGACCTTCAACATATGCTCCGATTATTTCAGTTCTTTTAGACAGATATTATGTAACAAGAAGCAATAAGCAGCTTGTGCCTACCCAGCTTGGGAAAATTATCTGTAAGATTTTAGTTGAATCATTTCCTGCTGTTATAAATGAGAAATTCACATCAGATGTTGAAAATGATTTGGATAAAATCGAAAGAAACGAACTAGTCTGGAATTCAATGATAAATGATTTTTACGAACCATTTAAACTTCAGGTCGATAAAGTAAATGATACTCAGGAAAGCCTGAAGGGATCTCTTGATGAAAAAACTGATCAGATTTGTGAGAAATGTGGAAAGCCAATGGTAAAAAAACTTGGACGTTTCGGATATTTTCTTGCCTGCTCAGGATTCCCTGAATGTCATAACACAAAAAGCATTCCTCTTGCAAAATGTCCGAGAAAAGGCTGTAATGGATACATTGTTGCCCGCAAGACAAAGGGAAAAGGAAAAGAATTTTACGGATGTACTAATTATCCGGAATGTGATTTTATCACTCATTTTAAACCTATTAATTCAGTTTGTCCTAAATGTGGCTGGTTCCTTGTTGAAAAATATGATAAGAAGAACGGTTATTATAAGAGCTGCATAAATCCTGACTGCGATTATCTGCATTCTCCGGAAGATGAAAAAGATAATTCCGGACTTTCTGGTGAATAAACTTTGGCAGAGGCATTGCTGGGTGACTGCATCGAAGAGTATATGGAATATCTTAGATGCATAAAAGGCCGTTCTCCTCACACAGTGACTGGGTATTGTGAAGATTTAAAACATCTTGTACAAATGATAGGAAAAGATGTTCCTGTATGCTCTGTTACAGAGCTTCAGCTTAGAAATTGCATAGGGCAGCTCAGCCGGCAGAAATATTCTACGGCATCAGTTAACCGCTTTATTTCTTCTTTACGTGGATTATTTGCCTATTGTAAGAAAAATCACTATATTTTAGAAGACGTTGCAATTGAATTAAAGACTTTGAAGCGTTCAAGGCACATTCCCCGTTTTATGACTCAGTCGGAAATTGACAGGCTGTGTCAAGAACCAGATGAAAAGGATTTGTTGTGGGCTGTAAGGGATAAGGCAATTTTTGAAATGCTATATTCTTCCGGTTGCCGAGTAGCAGAACTTGCTTCTTTGAAATTCCAGGATTTTACAAAAGATTACAAAAGCGCTGTTGTAAAAGGAAAAGGAAATAAAGAAAGGTATGTTTTTTTTGAAGAAGATGCCGTAAGGGCATTAAAAGCATATCTCACTGACAGGGATTTAAAGTATCCGGCTAAGAGCGTTAATGGTGCAGAGTATGTTGAGTATATCTTTATAAATCAAAAAGGAACGCCTTTAAAGGAAGGCGGCATAAGGTATATAGTAGGAAAATATAGTGGCATGGAAGGCGTTAACAATCCAGTTACGCCGCACTCATTCCGTCATACTTTTGCAACAGGAATGCTTATGAACGGAGCTGATGTTCGTATGGTTCAGGAAATGCTTGGGCATTCAAGCATTAATGCGACACAGCGTTACACTCATGTAACAAAAGAACATTTGAAAGATATTTATAATCAGGCTTTTCCTCATAGCGGAAAAAATGATTAATCAATAAAAAGCCTGAAGGAGTTTATATGGCTGATGATGAAAGAGTAAAGATTAGAAGTACGACTGTAATTGCTGTAAAGAGAGACGGTAAGGTTGCCATGGCTGGAGACGGACAGGTTACTGCTGGAAATACAGTTGTAAAGGGTAATGCACGTAAAGTCAGAAAGATATATGACGGAAAGGTTATAACAGGATTTGCAGGTTCTGTAGCAGATGCTTTTACATTGTTTGACAGGTTTGAAGACAAACTTAAGGAATATAATGGTGATTTAACTCGTTCTGCTGTTGAATTGGCAAAACTGTGGCGTACAGAACGTTCAATGAGCAAGCTTGAGGCCATGCTTTTGGTTGCCGATAAATCAAAGATACTCCTTATTTCCGGTGATGGAAATGTTATTGAGCCAGAAAATGATATTATTGCTATTGGTTCTGGAGGAAATTATGCATATGCAGCTGCTATGGCGTATCTTGAAAGCAGTAATCTTTCAGCTAGGGAAATAGCAGAACATTCTTTGAGCATTGCAGGTAAGATTTGCATTTATACAAATGACCATATAACAGTAGAAGAATTGTAATATAAGGAGCAGATTGTGGAAAATGTCAGTACAAAAGATGGAATGCCAGAAGGACTTACTCCGTCAGAAGTTGTAGAAAGACTTGATAATTATATTATAGGACAGAATAAGGCAAAGCGTTTTGTTGCTGTTGCATTAAGAAACAGGCAGAGGCGTATAAAATTGCCAGAAGAAATCAGGGATGAAGTTGCTCCTAAAAACATTCTGATGATAGGACCTACTGGTGTTGGAAAAACTGAAATTGCAAGGCGGCTCGCAAAACTTTGCGGTGCTCCATTCCTTAAAGTTGAGGCTACTAAATATACAGAAGTTGGATATGTCGGACGTGATGTCGAAAGCATGGTACGCGATTTGATGGCTGTAGGCTATAATATGGTCAAGTCTGAGATGCAGGAAAACCTTAAGGCTAAGGCCGAGCCTATGGTTGAAGAACAGCTTCTTGATCTTTTGCTTCCTGGAAGCGGTTCAAAGAAAACTAAGTCCGAAACTTCTGCTAAAAAGCCTAATGTACATATTCTTGGCAATATATTTGGTAATGACAGTCCTGTTCAAGGCAGCTTGATACAGATTGATATGCCAAAGAAGTCTGCTGAATCTGAATCTCAGGATGCAAAGGAATTTTCTGAAAAGCAAGAGATTCCAGAAGAAAAAGAGACCTCAAGCGAAATGTCAGAAACCCGTGAAAAGTTCCGTCAGATGCTTCGTGATGGAAAGCTTGAGGACCGTATGGTAGATATTACTGTGCATCAGCAGCCTCATTTTAGCGGAATAGAAATGATGGGCGGCGGTTCTCCAGAAGATCTTGAAGCCAGTATTACTGGCTTGCAAGAAATGCTTTCAGGAGGTAGAAGCAAGCGCAGGACTATGTCTGTTCATGATGCGCGCCAGATTTTGTTATCGGAAAATCTTGATAGGCTCACAGACAGTGATAAGGTTGCAGATATTGCAAAAGATAGGGTTGAGCAGAGCGGCATTATATTTATTGATGAAATTGATAAGATTGCGACAAAGGGTGGCGAAGGCTCTCGTCAGGATGTAAGCCGTGAAGGCGTTCAGCGTGATATTCTTCCTATTGTAGAAGGCAGTAATATTAATACTAAGTGGGGAGTTGTAAATACAACTCACATTCTTTTTATTGGAGCCGGTGCTTTCAGTGTCTCTGCTCCGAGTGATTTGATTCCTGAGCTTCAGGGGCGTTTTCCTCTGCGTGTAGAACTTGAGGCTTTGAAAAAGGAAGACTTTAAGAGAATTTTAACAGAACCGAAGAATGCTCTCATAAAGCAGTATGAAGCTTTGCTTGGAACTGAAAGTGTAACTTTGAAATTTGCAGAAGAAGCTATAGACAGGATGGCATTCATTGCTGAGGATGTTAACTCTCATGCAGAAAACATAGGTGCACGCCGCTTGCATACGATTTTAGAGACCGTTCTTGAAGAATTAAGTTTTTCTGCTGATAAGCACGCTGGGGAAACTATTACTATTGATGAAGCTTATGTTAATGAAAAATTAAAGGGAATAATGCAGAATCAGGATCTGGAACGCTATATTTTATAGAGTCTGCAGTATTTAATATGTCTTAAATTAAGATGCATTAAATAAAGCCTTTTTGTACGTTATTATTGAAATGCCTTTCAAAATTGGCTTTTATTAGCGTACTTAAAGGTTTTTTTTATCTTTTCTCATGATAATATATAAAGTTAATTGGTTTTATTCCGATAAGGAAAATATGGGAATGAATAGTTTTGTAAATTCAGTAGATTTGCTTCATAGGGAACTTGATGTTCAGAGCTTACGCTATCAAGTTACGGCAAATAATATTGCCAATAGTGAAGTTCCTAATTATAAAAAGCAAAGTGTTAATTTTGAAACAGAGCTCAAAAAGGCATTTGAATCTCGTGATAATGCACACAACTCTTTTAAGATGATTACTAGTGATGAGCGTCATATTCAAAGTGAAACGCCTCGTGACTGGAGGACTGTAGAACCTCGCAGGACTACTGATTACTTAACTACTTCAAAAGCAAACGGAAATAACGTTGACGCTGAAGAAGAAGCTATGAATCTTGTTCAGATTCAGATGCAGTATAGGCTTTTGACACAGCTTGAAAGCTTTGAATTTGGTCAGATAACAACAGCTATGAAATCAATCCGCTGATTAAACAGTTAGCTTGATTGGGAATATAAGAGGAGCATAATATGGGTCTTTTTACAAGTATCAACATTGCTGCAACAGGAATGAGTGCTGAACGTCTTAGAACAGATGTAATCAGTAATAATATTGCAAATGCAAGTACAACACGCACAGAAGATGGCGGAGTATACAGAAAGCAGACTGTTGTTTTTGAACCTGTCGCATCAAAGAATCCTACATGGCGTCTTCCTTTTTCAGATGCATCTCAGGATAACGGTCCTGGTAAGGGTGTCCGTGTTAGAGAAATTGTAAAAGATACAAATCAGGGAAGAATGGTATATGATCCAGATCATCCTGATGCCATAAAATCTGGTCCTAACAAGGGATATGTTGAATATCCTAATGTAAATATCGTTAATGAAATGGTTGATATGATCAGTGCTAACCGTGCATACGAGGCAAACAGTGCAGTTATTGAAGGCAGCAAGGATATGTTCTCGTCAGCATTAAACATTGCTCAGTAATAGAGGATAAAATATATGGAATTTACAATAGGTTCACTTGAATTAAACAGAAGTAATCCCTCTCACCTTGGAACAGCTCCTCTTATTGATTCCGTAGGTAAAGCAACTAATGCTCCTGTTGAAAAATCAAAGGGAAGCTTTGAAAATTACCTGCTTGCCGCAGTTGAAGAGCTTAACGGACAGCAGGCCGCAGTTGGAAAAATGCAGGAACAGCTTATTACTGATCCTGACAGCGTTGACATTCATGATGTTACGATTGCAATGGCAAAGGCACAGATGTCCCTAAATCTTGCACAGACTGTCATTGATCGCGTCATCACAGGATGGAATGACCTGTCTCAGACTAGATAAATATCGGGATGCCGTTTTTAGTTCCCATTAATTTCCTAAAATACGGCATTATATTACATAAATTGATACTGTTATGCTTTTCAAAAATAGCGTATGGTGTTATAATATGAAGACTTAAACCTTTGCAACGTAGTGGGAAACATGGCAAAGGCAATTTATTCGTTCACGGGAGGGGAAGATGAACGAATGGTTTAAAAATTTTTCACAAACCATTAAAGAAAAGTGGGGAAAATGGACAATAGTCCAGAAAGGTATCTTAATAGGCATTTTTGCTGTTATTATTGCAGCAGTTGTCATTTTGGCAACCTTTTCTTCAAGGCCAACAACAGTCCGTCTTTTTAATAAGGCTATAACTGATGAAACCGAGCGCGATAGGATACTTACGCGTTTGGATCAGGACAATATAAAGGCTTATGTCTCATCAGACGGTTATATTTCCGTAGAAACAGAAAATATCGCAAAAAAATGGCGCAGTAAGCTTATTGCAGAAGGTTATGAACCTTCTGGCATTGACGCTTATCAGCTTTTTGACGTAAGCCGATGGACTCGCAATGATTTTGACGACAAGGTAAACTGGCAGCGTGCTACTACTGTAGCTTTGGAAGAGCACCTTAAGCAGCTGGATGGCATTCAGCAGGCAAAGGTTATGCTTTCTCTTCCAGATGATGCCCTGTTTGCTTCTGATCAGAAGCCAGTAACAGCAAGTGTCGTTCTTTATGCTCGAGGCGGTAGCGATGTTCTTCAGAGTAAGAAGTCTGTTCAGGGCATAGAGCATCTTATCATGCGCAGCGTTGAAGGACTTACAAGGGATAATATAACTATTGTAGATGGCAGTACAAATCAGGAAATCAATGATTTTGAGGGAATGGAAGAAACTGACAGGATAAATAATATTCAGAAAGAGCAGAAAGTTATCCAAAAGCTTGAAGCTGAATATTCAAGTGCAGTTCTTGCAGCCTTGCAGTCTACTTATGGCGTTGACCGTGTCCGCGTTGCAACAATGAAAATAAAGATGGACATGTCAAAGCGTTCTGTCTCAAAGGAAGAGTATAGTGGTATTACCATAAAGGAAGATAACCCTAATACGTCTTATGATGATAGTGAAGTTGTTCACAGTCTTGTAATTTCTGAAGAGACTGTAAACAAGGCTTATACAGGAACAGGATATAATCCTGAAGGACCTGCCGGTGTTGAAGGTCAGAATCCTCCTGTATATTCAGATATGTCAAACGTTATCGGTAAATCTACAGAAGACGGTGCAAAGAAAAATTATGCGCTTAACAAAAAAAATACTGAAGAAGATGAAAGTCCATCTATAGACAGTATGTCAGTTTCTGTAAACGTTGACGGTACATGGAAATATCCTTTATATGACGAAAAGGGTAATGTCCGTCTTAGTTCTAGCGGTGGCTATGAACGCGAATATATTCCTGTTCCAGAAGATGACTTAAAGCAAGTTGTTAGGCTGGTTCAGGGTGCTATTGGATATGATAAGCAGCGTGGAGATATTGTAGAAGTAACAAGCTTGCAAGTTGACCGTACGGAACAGTTCCGTAAAGAAGATGAAGCCTTCATAAAGTCTCAGCAGACAAAAAAGATGTTCTTCTTCATCTTGCTTGGTATTGCAGTTGTTCTTGTTACATTCATAGTATTCCGCATTATCAGTCGTGAAATTGAAAGACGCAGACGTCTTCGTGAAGAAGAACTCCTCCGCAGGCAGCAGGAAGAGCGCGAGCGTGCTCTCTGGGATGCAAAGAACGAGGGCATGGAAGTTTCAATGACTGTAGAAGAAAGAAAGCGCCAGGAACTTGCAGAAAACGCTATTGCCCTTGCAAAAGAGCATCCTGAAGACGTTGCAATGCTTATACGTACTTGGCTTAGAGAGGAGGCTTAATCTATGGCTGATGCAGCAGAAAGCCACATCAAGCAGCCTATTAAACAGGCTGGCGGTGGAGGTGGAAAGAAGAAAGGCGGCTTAAAGGATTATAAAAGTCTTACCGGTCGCCAGAAAGCAGCTATTTTCTTAGTCTCCTTGGGAAGTGAGGTTTCATCTGAGGTCATGAAGCATCTTCGTGAAGATGAAGTTGAAACTTTGACATTTGAAATAGCTCGCCTTGATACAATTGATGCAGATTTTAAGGATCAGGTTCTTGAAGAATTCCAGGAACTGATGAAGGCACAGAACTTTATCACTACTGGTGGTATTGATTATGCACGTGAACTTCTTGAAAAATCCTTGGGTAGCCAGAAAGCTATCGATATTATCAATAGGCTTACAAGTAGCCTTCAGGTTCGTCCATTTGACTTTATCAGAAGGACAGACCCTGCTCACTTGCTGAACTTTGTCCAGCAGGAATATCCGCAGACGATTGCCCTTATTCTTGCATACCTTGAGCCGGCAAAAGCTGCAACAATTCTTCAGAACTTGCCGGAAGACATTCAGCCGGAAGTTTCTAAGCGACTTGCAACAATGGACCGTACGTCTCCTGATGTTTTGCGTGAAGTTGAACGCGTTCTTGAAAAGAAACTTTCAACTCTTTCTAGTGAAGACTACACTGCAGCAGGTGGTGTTGATGCAATCGTTGAAATCCTTAACCTTGTTGACCGTTCTTCTGAAAAGGCAATTATTGAAACTCTTGAAGAAGACGATCCTGAATTGGCAGAGGAAATCAAGAAGAGAATGTTCGTCTTCGAAGATATTGTTATGCTTGATGACCGTGCAATCCAGAAGGTTCTTCGTGAAGTTGACCAGCAGGAACTTGCAAAGGCTTTGAAGGCTGTTGATACAGAAGTTCAGGATAAGATTTTCCGTAATATGTCTAAGCGTGCTGCAAGTATGCTTAAGGAAGATATGGAATTTATGGGTCCTGTACGTTTGAAGGATGTTGAAGAAGCTCAGCAGAAGATAGTTTCTGTAATCAGACGTCTTGAAGACAGCGGTGAAATTGTTATTGCCCGCTCTGGTGATGATGAACTTGTAGAATAGGAGTATAAGTATGGCTCAGACCGTATTCAGATCAAATCAAATAAATAAGATTGATGGGGAAATGATGTTTTCTCTCCCTCGTTCGTTTACCACTGTAGTTGAAGAACCAGAAGAAAAAGAACCTGAATATACTGGGCCAACTGTAGAAGAACTTAAGCGCGAAGCTGATGAATTCAAGGTTAAATGGGAAGCTGAAAAAGCAGAATTAATTGCAAATGCCAATAATGAAGCTGCAGAGATTATTCAGAAAGCTCAAGATACGGCATTTGAAGAAATAAAGCATCAAAGTGATGAGGCTTCAGTTATAAAAAATGGAGCAAAAGAAGAGGCTTCTTCTATTATTGAAGATGCAAAAAAACAGGCTGAAAAAATAATTGCAGAGGCTAGGGCTCAGGAACAGGAAATCGTTTCTAAGGCTGAATCTGAAGGTTTTAAGCAGGGCCGTGAAGACGGATTTGCTAACGGCAAGAATGAAGTTGAACGCCTTGTTGAGCGCATGCATAAGATAATTGATTCTGTGCAGGATAAGCGTCAGGAAATCCTTGATAATACAGAACAGCAGATTGTTGATCTTGTAATTCTTATGACTCGTAAAGTTGTTAAAATTATGAGTGACAATCAGAAAAGTGTCATTATGGCAAATGTCGTACAGGCCCTTAAGAAAGTTAAAGGCCGCGGTGATGTTACTCTTCGCGTTAATCTTTCTGATATAAAGTTGACTACTGATCATGTTCAGGACTTTATAAAAGAAGTTGAGAATATTAAGAATATAGCTATAGTAGAAGATAGTTCTGTAGAAAAAGGCGGATGTATTGTTGAAACTGACTTTGGTGCAGTTGATGCTCGCATTGCAAGTCAGCTTGCAGAACTTGAAACTAAGATTCTTGAAGTATCTCCTATTAAGACTGTAAATAAGTCGGATGTAAAGAACCCTGATAACTGATATGGACTCTCTTTCTTTTTTTGACAAGTATATAAAAACCGTAAACCGCACTGATACAATAAAATACAGAGGGGTAATAACTGCTGTAAAGGGACTTATGATAGAGAGCAAAGGTCCTAGAAGCGTTATGGGCGAAATTTGTAAGATTGTCATTCCGAGTTCAGAAACAACATTGCTTGCTGAAGTTGTAGGGTTAGAAGATACAACCGTACGTCTTATGGCATTTGGTGATACGAAAGGAATAGAAGTTGGCAATGAAGTAATTGCCAGCGGACGTGTTCTTGAAGTGCCTGTTGGTAATGGACTGTTAGGACGTGTCATCGATGCAACAGGTAAGCCTTATGATGAAAAAGGTGATGTAGACGCATTTGATTATTATCCTGTAATAGCAAGTCCTCCAAATCCTATGGAGAGAAAGCCTGTAAACAAACGCATTGTTACAGGTGTTCGTGCTATAGATTCCCTTCTTGCTGTAGGAAAAGGGCAGCGAATCGGTATATTTGCCGGTAGTGGAGTTGGAAAAAGTACTCTGATGGGTATAATTGCCCGAAATACTAATGCTGACATTAACGTGATCGGTCTTGTTGGTGAACGAGGACGTGAAGTAAAAGACTTTATAAACCGTGATTTAGGTGTAGAAGGACTTAAACGTTCTGTTCTTGTAGTATCTACAAGTGACCAGCCTTCAATAGCCCGCCTTAGGGCAGCATATGTTACTACAGCAATAGCAGAATACTTCCGGGATCAGGGAAAAGACGTAATGCTTATGATAGACAGCGTTACGCGTTTTGCTCATGCTCAGCGAGAAATTGGCCTTGCTACAGGAGAACCTCCAGCACAGAGAGGATATCCTCCGAGTGTTTTTGATATGCTTCCAAAGCTTTTGGAACGGACAGGAACTAATTCAAAAGGCAGTATAACTGCTTTTTATACAGTACTTGTTGATGGCGACGATATGGATGAACCTATTGCAGATAAAGTTCGAGGAACTCTTGACGGACATATAGTCCTTAGGCGTTCCCTTGCTCAAAAGCAGCATTATCCTGCAATTGATGTTCTTTCAAGCATAAGTCGTTTGCATAAGCGCGTGTCAGGACCTATGACATTAAAGGCCGTACAAAAAGTAAAAAGATGGATGGCTGATTATGCAAGTCAGGAAGAAATGATTCTTGCCGGTGTATACCAGAAAGGAAATTCTGCTGAAATTGATGAAGCTATAGACAAGCATTCAGCAATAGAAGAATTCCTGTGTCAGGAAGAAAAAGATCATTGTGCTATAGAAGATACATTGAAAAAACTTTCTGATTTAAGCGGCATAGAAATTCCAGAAGAGGAGTATCAGGAAAGTCCTTCTATTTCAGCATGAAAAAATTTCATTATTCATTGCAAAAGATTCTTGATCTGCGAGACTTTGAATTAAAGCAGGCAGAGATGGAACTTGGCAAAGTAAACGCTAAGATTGCTCAGTTTCAAAATCAGTTAAAAATGATTGCAGAGCAAAAATTTTCAGCGCAAAGAGAAATGGATGCTTCCAATGACATTTCTTTCTTTGGCCAAGGACATAATTACATGCTATTCCTCGAACAGAAAAAAGATTATTGCCTTCAAAACATAGCGACACTACAGATTGAAGCTGAAAAACGTAAAGATGTGGTAAGAAAAGCCATGCAGAAAGAAAAAGTTTTGGAACGCCTGAAAGAATCAAAAATCAAGACATGGAAATATGAATGCCTTAAGGCAGAAGAACTTGTAACAGATGATGTTGTTACTTCCAAGTACAATAAAAACAACCTCTAAAAACTTTCATTTTTAGAGGTTGAAAAATAATCCGTTAAAACATTTTTTCCATATTTTAGTAATGGAAAGCTGATCCACCGATAAATTCACGTATGATAGACTGTGTAGGTACAGAAGTTGCCGGAATAGTCGAGAAGTTACTCAAGAACTGAAGCAGATGGCTTGCTTCGCTGTATTCCTTCTGCAATGGAGTAACGCAGCGTAATAAAGGATCAGCATAAACCTTCAAAACTGGAATTTCATAATCTAGTGCTGTATTCAGCATTGCATCGGCATTGTTCTGGAATGGGAAGATATGCAATCTTTCTCCCTTCTGTACATTTTCCCACATGGCAATAGTGTCTGCGGCACTTTTTCCACGGAACTGAGCGTCACGGACAATGCGGCGGATAAGCCTGTTGTCGCTTGTAGGAATTCTGTTGTGGTCATCAAGATTAAGCTGTGTAAGGGCAGAAAGGTAAATCTTGAATTTTTTATCTGCAGGAACAAGTGGCGTAAGCTTATCGTTCAGACCGTGAATTCCTTCCATAACAAGAATGTCATTAGGTTCGAGAACCATTTGGTCGCCCTTAAAATAGCTCAGTCCCTTATGAAAGTCATAGGAAGGAACTTTTATTGCTTTTCCTGCAAACAGGTCTACAAGATTCTGGTTGAGCATCTCAACGTCGAGGGCTTCAAGACATTCATAGTCATAATTGCCATTTTCGTCTTTAGGAGTCCTGTCTCTGCTTAAATAATAGTTGTCAAGGCCAATAACCTTAGGCTTGTAACCGAGGGCTTGCAGCTGTAAGGCAAGTTTTTTACTTGTAGTTGTCTTTCCAGAAGAAGAAGGCCCGGCTATAAGAACGACCTTTACCGTACCCCTGTCTTGAATCTGGTCAGCAATATCAGAAATGCACTTAGTCTGAAGGGTTTCTGTAATGTCAATGAAATCATTAACCTTTCTGTCATGAATAAGCTCATTTAATGAAGCAGCAGACGTTACGTTAAGACGTTTTCCCCACTTCTTATATCTGTTATAAATTTCAAAAAGCTTAGGCTGGTCTTTAAATTCTGTGAGCGTTTCTGGATTTGAATGGCTAGGGAAGCGCAGTAAGAAGCCTTCCTTATAAAGGATAAGGTCAAACACCTCAAGCACTCCTGTATTGCATACCAGCGGACCAAAGTACAAGTCTGAAAAATCTTCAAGCTGGTTAACTCTTATGCGTGCAGGACAGCGGTAATTGAGCTGCTTCCTTGTTTCTATAAGTCCAAGCCGTTCAAAGAGGGTGCATGCTTCCTGGTAAGAAATGAAATCTGCAGAAATGATTTTATCTTCATCAATAATGCGTTTCATTTCTTTTTTAAGGGAATCAAGATCCTCCTTAGAAATAGACTTTCCATTTTCAATAGTATAATAATAGCCGTATCCAAGGCTATGGCCGACAAGAAGCCTTGCCCCAGGGAAAAGATGATGAGCTGCCGTAGCAAGAACGAAACAGAGCGAACGCCTGTAGATTTCAGCACCTTCTACAGTATTATCATAAACAGGCTCAATGTATGCGGAAATATTGACAGAACTGTAAAGAGAGCTGATTTCGTTGTTTACTTTGACAGCAAGAATCTTATGATTTTTGCTGTCAAATCTGTTCATCAGCGTAATTGGAGTAACTTCGTTTTCTGCTTCCAATGTGGAATTATCTGGAAATGTTAATGTAATTTTCTTCATACTCCCTATATTATAAACTTTTTTTTGTATATTTCAAGAAAATAATTTTATGTGAATATAATATTATTTATAGAAAATGATGCCTTGACAGCATAGGGTTTTTTGATGGTATGATAAATAACCTGACATTAAAATTATAAGGAGCAAAAAATGTATAAGGCAGATGAAAAACGATATGAAAAAATGAAATACTTGCGTTGCGGAAAAAGTGGAATTATGTTACCGCGCATAAGTCTTGGCCTATGGCATAATTTTGGTTCTGTAGACAGATATGAAAATATGAAACAGATGCTTTATACTGCCTTTGATGCCGGAATAACTCACTTTGACCTTGCAAATAATTATGGTCCGGTTCCTGGAAGTGCAGAAGCAAATTTTGGAAGGATCCTGCATGAAGAAATGAAATCATACCGCGATGAAATGATAATATCTACAAAAGCAGGTTACGATATGTGGCCAGGACCTTACGGCAATTTTGGTTCACGTAAATATCTTATGGCCAGTCTTGACCAGAGCCTTCAGCGCATGGGACTGGACTACGTGGACATCTTCTATCATCATAGGCCGGATCCAGACACTCCAATTGAAGAGACTATGAACGCTCTCAGTGACATTGTTCGTTCAGGAAAAGCCCTTTATGTAGGCATTTCAAACTATAATTCTGAACAGGCACGTAAAGCCGCTCAGATTCTGAAAGAAAACAATACGCCTCTCCTTATAAACCAGGTTCGCTATAATATGTTTGACCGATGGGTTGAAAAAGACGGACTTAAAGAAACAATGAACGAACTTGGTGCAGGCATGATTGTATTTTCTCCATTGGCACAGGGACTTCTTACAGACCGTTATCTTAACGGAATCCCAGAAGACAGCCGCGCTAAGCGCAATCATTTTCTGCATGAAGATTCTATTACAGAACCTGTACTGGAAAGAGTCCGCAGCTTAAATGCAATTGCAGTTAAGAGGGGACAGTCTCTTGCAGAAATGGCGCTTGCATGGAATTTACGCGAAGATAAAGTAACAAGCGTTCTTATTGGATCAAGCCGCCCTGAGCAGATTATAGACGGAGTCAAGTTCTTGCAGAACATGGAGTTTACAAAATCTGAACTTGAAGAAATAGATAAGATTTTGGGGTAATGCTATTTTCTATCTTGTTGTGCAGTGTTTTTTTCTATATAATAGTTCATCATGTTAGAGAAAATGCGCAATATTGGCATCATGGCACACATTGATGCAGGAAAAACAACAACAACAGAACGTATCCTTTTTTACTCAGGCAAGATACATAAGATAGGTGAAATTGATGACGGCGCTGCAACAATGGACTTTATGCAGCAGGAGCAGGAACGCGGCATAACAATTGCATCTGCCGCCATCACAACAGAATGGAAAGGCTATCAGATAAACATAATTGACACGCCTGGACACGTAGACTTTACTGCAGAAGTAGAGCGTTCTCTTCGCGTTCTTGACGGTGCCGTTGCTGTAATTTGTGCAGTAGGATGGGTTCAGCCTCAGACAGAAACTGTCTGGAAGCAGGCCGATAGATTCAATGTTCCTCGTATTTGCTTTGTAAACAAAATGGACCGCATTGGAGCAGACTTCTTCGGTGCAATCAACGATGTTCACGTAAAGTTTGGATGTGAAACAGTTGCTCTTGAAATTCCTTGTGGCGCAGGCTCTGATTTTGAAGGCGTAATTGATCTTATTAACATGAAAGAAATTCACTGGGATTTAGAAACAGAAGGTGAAAAATTTACAGTTTCTGAAATCAGTGATGCATACAAAGCCCTTGCCGATGAATGGCATGAAAAGCTCATTGATACGGTTGCTTCTAACGATGACGAACTTGGTGAACTGTATCTTGAAGGCAAAGAAATTACAAAAGAACAGCTTGTAGCTGCAATCCGCAAGGCAACAATTTCCCGTACTCTTGTTCCTTGTTTCTGCGGTTCTAGCCGCCATAATCAGGGAATACAGCCTCTCATGGATGCAGTAATAAGCTATCTTCCTGCGCCTGATGAAATTCCTCCTGCAGAAGGGCTTCATGTAAAGAAGCATGACGAAACGGAAGAAATAAAAGTAAAGTGTGACCCGAATGCAAAAATTCCTGTAGGACTTGTATTTAAGATTCAGTATGACCAGAATGCAGGAATTCTCTGCTTTGTCCGTATGTATGCTGGTAAAATTAATACAGGTACTCAGATCTATAATGTAACAAAGAAGAAAAGGGAACGCGTTAACAGAATACTTCGCGTAAATGCAAATCACATGGAGCAGACTGACAGCGTAAGTGCCGGAGACATTGCCGTATTTGTAGGCTTAAAGCTTGCTCAGACAGGAGATTCCCTTGGAAGTGAAGGAATGCCTATTCTTTTGGAAAGCGTAAAGTTTCCAGAACCTGTAATTTCCATTGCTATTGAACCGGAAACTATGAGTGACCGCCAGAAGCTCCTTGATACGCTTGATATCCTGAGCCGAGAGGATCCGACGTTTACGCATCGCGATGATGAAGAAACGGGACAGCTTGTAATAAGTGGAATGGGAGAACTTCATCTAGATGTTCTTGTTACCCGCATTCGTGATGACTTTAAGGTTCAGTGCAGGGTAGGAGCTCCTCAGGTTACGTACCGAGAGGCTGTTACATCTTCTGCTGATTATACTGAAACCTATAGCCGTGTAATAGCAGGTAAGGAAAATGCTGCTGGAATAACCCTTCATGCTGAACCTTTGGAAACAGGCAGCGGCAACAAGTATGCATGTACTGTCAGAGACAGTGCTATTCCTGAAGAAATTTACGATGCAATCAAGCAGAGCATTACAAACTGCTTTTCTTCTGGCATTAAGTTTGGCTATCCTTGTACAGATACGTCAATTACAGTTACGGCAATAAAATATGATGAAGTGACTGCAACTCCGTTTGCGTTTGAAGCAGCAGCTGCAGAAGCATTTGATAAAGTATGTAATATGGCATCTCCAGAAATGCTGGAACCTGTAATGGCAGTTGATATTGAAAGTCCTGCAGAATTTGTAGGTGATGCAATGAGTCAGATTACCCAGCGTGGCGGACTCATAAGCAGCATGGAAGAAAAGATGGGTGGAAACGTTGTGCATGCCCAGGCTCCTATGGCAAAGATGTTCGGCTTTTCAACAAACCTTCGTTCCGTAACTCAGGGGCGTGCCAGTTTTGGCATGACGTTCAGCCACTTTCAAAAAAAGTCTAACTGATAAGCGGATTTCTGTGGTATAATGAATCTAAATGATACAAAAACGTTCTTTACCGCAGATTTTCTGTACAGATGTGATATTAGCATTAGACATAATTCTTCTCATTACTGCGTTCTTTGGCTTTCAGGAGAGTTATGTCTTTAATGCAGAAGGAACCATGCCAGTGGCAGAAGGCTATTATGCATTTAGCCGTAAGATTTTTCTTTTAGATTTTTACGTATTTTTCTCATTATTTGCAATATTCCTTGCAGTCTTTCTGTTTAATAAACGCAGGCGGTACATAGTCCTTTCCCTTCTGGTCACTGTTGTTTCTGCAGATTTATGCCTTTACACCGGCAGTGACCTTTTTTCAATTAAGATTTATATATTTATTGCCTGGATTATAACCGTAAGTGTCAGGCTGGAATTAAAGTATTCTTCAGTAACGCTTATATGCGGCATTATATCTTTTGTCCTTATGCAGTTTCAGCCTTCAATACTTGGCATTGTAGATATGAGGGGAAACCCTGTCATAAAAAACGGCTATGATTTTTTTATGATAGTATCTGTACTGGTCATTACGGCTGCATTTTTCTGCATGTACAGGTTTATTGTCTATAAGTGGCAGGAAAGTGAATCTACAAAGCGGCATCTGAACATGGTTATGAGTCAAATGACCGTAATAAACCAGGAACTTCAGGATTACGCAAAGAATAAGGGGCAGAAAGCTGCAGAAGAGGAACGCCTTCGTATTACCCGTGACATGCATGACAGCTGCGGTTATGTTTTTGTAAACATAATAAGCCTTATGCAGGCTTGTGTCAGCAGTCCTCCTGTAGACTGGAGCCGTACTACAGAAATATTTGAGATGGTAAGAAACCTTGCAAGTCAGGGGCTTCAGGAAACCAGGCAGACTTTGCGGGCTATACGTGACATTCAAAGTCCTGTTGAAAATAATCTGGATTCACTGTACCAGATAAAGAGTATTTTTCAGAAAGTAACAGGAATAGAAGTAATTCTTGATAAAGGAAATATAAAAAGTGATTATGGCCGGACAATAAATAAAATACTTATACGGGTCATGCAGGAAAGCCTTACGAATTCTGTAAAGCACGGGCACGCATCTCTTGTCTGCGTGTATTTTCGTGATGATGGAGACTTTCTGTATATGACTGTAAAGGATAATGGAATAGGCTCAAAACAGATTGTAAAGGGAATCGGTTTTGCAGGAATGGAAGAGCGTCTTAAACCTGTCGGAGGTGAAATTGAAGCTGGAATAAGTGCAGAAGGAGGATTTCAGCTTGATGTAAAAATACCTCTGGTTCAGATTCTTATGGAGGAACATGAATAAATTGAATCTTTTGCTGGTTGATGACCAGCGTATGTTTGCAGAAAGCCTTAAGATATATCTTACAAATTATGCCGAGGAAGTTGATATCATTGGCATTTGCTCTAACGGTAAGGAAGCCTGTGATTTTGTAGATAATGATGAACCTGACATTATCCTTATGGATGTACATATGCCCGAAATGGACGGAGTAGAGGCTGTTGCCAAAATAAAGGCAAAGCATCCTTCTGTCAAGATTATAATGCTTTCAACTTATGATGAAGATGAATCCGTAAGGTCTGCCCTTATTAATGGAGCTTCTGGATATCTTTTAAAAGATATATCTCCTACGGAACTTATAGTTTCAATACGAGCCCTTAATTCCGGTATGATACAGATATCTCCTAGCATTGCAAAAAATCTTATACAGAGCACTTATGTAGAAAAAAAGCATGTTGAATCTGATAAGGAAATGGACGATAAATTTCCATGGTTTGATACCCTTACAGAGCGAGAACGTGAAATATTTGCACTTTTGGCAACGGGTAAAGACAATCAGCAGATTTCAGAAGAACTTTGCATTTCCCCTCAGACGGTACGAAACAGGGTAAGTACAATCTATTCAAAGCTTGAAGTAAAGGACCGTTTTGAAATAATTCAGCTGGCAAATAAGCTGCATTAAAAAAGGCTGCACTGTCGGAGGTTTGACAATGCAGCCCAGAGGAGGAGGATTTGTTCTTATTTTATAGAACCTGTAATGCCCTCTACAAAGCGTTTTTGCTGTGTAAAGAACAGTATGATTGTTGGCAGGGTCATAATTGATACTGCAAGCATGAGCATGCCGTAATCTGTAACGTATCCTGCAGTAAGGTTTGTTACAAACAGAGGCATGGTACGCATATTATTGCTCTGCATGACTATCAAAGGCCAAAGGTAGTTATTCCATCCATTCATAAAAGTTACAATAGCAGCAGCGGCAAATGTCGGGGACATTATTGGCATGTAAACGCGGAAATATATTCCGACTTCGCTAAGTCCGTCAACACGGGCAGCCTGTATCGTTTCTAAAGGAAATGACTGCGAGTTCTGCCTGAAAAAGAAGATTAGGAATGCCGTTGAAATTGAAGGCATTACAAAACCCATCGTTGTGTTAAGCAAGTGAGCAGAACTGAACATCTTGAACAGAGGAATCATCGTAGATGCAAAAGGAATCATCATTGACAGAAGAAGGATGTTCATAAGAAGGTCCTTCTTTTTATCTCTGTATATCTGGAATCCATATCCTGCAAGTGAACAGACAAGGATGCTGAGGACTGTCTGTATTGCAGTAGTACGGAGAGAATTCCACAGTGAGCGCCACAGGCTTACAGTAGGAGTCGTAAGCAGGCTTTTTAAATTCTGGATTATGTATGTTCCTGGTACCATTCTGCCGGCAATTACGTCTGTACTCTTGTTTGTTGCAGAAACAATCATAAAGTAAAACGGAAAGATTGAAAGCAGGCATACTATGATTATAAATAAATATTCATAAGCAGGAGCCCTGTTTAATGTTTTAGTTTTCATTTTTATCTCCTATCTTAAGCTGCAGGAATGAAAGGATTGCAACCATAATAAGAATTATGTATGAAATTGCAGCTGCATATCCAAACTGAGGATTGTTTAGGAACGAAAGGTTGTATATATACTGGGAGATTGTTATGGTCTCGTTTCCAGGACCTCCTCCTGTAAGGTTTCTAACTTCATCAAAAAGCTGAAGAGTACCGTTAATAGACATGATTGATGTAAGCAATACGACTGGACGCAGGAGAGGAAGCGTCAGCTTCATGAACTGCTGTATGGTGGATGCGCCGTCAATTCTGGCAGCTTCGTAGATGCTTGAATCTATATTCTGGAGTCCTGCAAGGAAGAATACAGTGTTGTAACCCGTCCATCGCCATGTAATACAGATAATTATTATGATTTTTGCCCATAAAGGGTCAGTCAGCCAGTTTTTTGGCGTTTCAAGGATCCCCAAGGCAATGCACCAGTGGTTAATGATTCCGTCCATGCCAAAGATTGACTTGAATATAAGTGCCGAAGAAACCAAGGCAGTAGCACATGGCAGAAATACCATTGTCCTAAATAAACCGCGGAATTTTAAGCGCGTGTCGTTTAGTATTGTTGCAAGTACTATTGCCATAAAAAGCATTATAGGTACTTGGAAAATAAGATAAATGAAAACATTGCGCACTGAATACAGGAACCGTTCGTCCTGAAGCAGTCGAATGTAGTTCCTAAGGCCTGTAAAATGCAGGTTATTTGCAATTCCAGACTGCAGAGAAAGAAAGAATGCCCGAATCATCGGGAAAAAATTAAGTACGAATATAAGAACCGCAGCAGGCATTACAAAGCACCAGCCAGCCCTGCTATATTTCGATTCCAGTGATATTTTTTTTGCCATTAGACAGTCCTTAAAAATGGCAGGTCTTTCCAGGGGAAAGCCTGCCTTGATTTATAGAAACAATGTAATATTACGAATTATTCCGTAATTATTCACCCATTATGAATTTTACGTTCTTTTCAGCCTTTGCAAGAGCGTCTTCTACGCTAGAACCCTTAAGGATATCTGCAACAGCAACGCCTACTTCTGCACGTGCTTCGTAGTTATAAATTCCATACTTTACGCGTGGAATGTCATTTGAGTATGTAAGGAAGTCCTTGTAGATTGTCTGTCCGCCAAAGAATGGATTTCCCTTTTCGTATGCAGGAGAATCTGCTGCTGGAAGCCATGTTGCAATTGCTCCAGAAGAAGGAAGGATTGTTTCATAAAGTTCTTTGCTGCCTGCAAATGTCTTGTTAAGGAAGTCTGCTGCCAGATCCTGATTCTTTGAGCTTGCCATGATCATCCATGATGAACCGCCCTGGCTGGAACTGTTCTTTGCACCAGAAACTGAAAGGCGAGGAGTGTTTGTAATAGCCCACTTACCAGCCTGGTCTTCCTGTGCAGAAATGATTCCAACCATCCAGCTTCCGTCAATAGAAGATGCTACCTGTCCGTTATTTACAGATGCAACGAATGCATTCCAGTCTGGAACAGCAAGGCATGTTCCGTCTGCAACCATGTCAGCATAAACTTTAAGGCCTTCAATGAGGGCTTTGTTGTTAGCAATGTTTGCTTTTCCGTTTTCATCAAAGAACCATGTACCGGCACTCTGAAGGGCAACCATTACGAAGTCTGGGTCGTTTCCTACGTAAGAAATCATGTACTTGCCAGTCTTTTCCTTTACGATTTTTCCAAGTTCATGGAAGCGTTCCCATGTAATGTCCTTAAAGTCGCTTACAGAAAGACCTGCTTCCTGAATGATGTCTGTTCTGAGGAATGTTGCTGTAACGCCGTTGTCAAAAGGAACTGAGTAGTTCTTGCCGTTTACGTTACCGAAAGCTACCTTGAACTGGGCAAACTGAGAAAGGTCAACCTTTCCTTCCAAAGGCAAGAATGCGTTTGGATAGCTTGATACGTTCTTAAGGATTGCGTTGTCCTGGCAAAGGATAATGTCAGGAAGTGAAGATGTGTCATTTGCAGAAAGGGATGCAATAAGCTTCTGCTGCAAGTCTTCCCATGGAGTTTCTACAATGTCAATGGTTACATTTGGCTTTTCTCTGTTATATATTTTTGCAGCCTCTTTCATTGCATAAATGTTAAAGCCTGGGTCCCAGCACCATACTGTGAGCTTTGCCGGTGCATTTGGGTCTGCGGCAGGAGCGGCAGCTGTTTCTTTTTTGCCACAGCTCATAAAGCTTGCTGTAATTCCAGCAGCAAGAACTGCTGCCATTGCAAAACGTGAAAGTTTTTTCATAAATATTTCCTCCTGTAATAGGCATCTGATTATGCAGAACCTTTACTTATCATGACTAAATTATAAATCAGTTTTTTCATAGCGAAAGAGATAAAAATACTAATAATGCAGGTACAAAAATACTTGATTTGCAAAGTTTCATTGTAAAATTATAAAAACGCACTGAAATTCTGTGCGTTTATTTACAGTTTAGATGATTTAAACGGGCAATTATATGCCCGATTTTTTACATTCACTGCGCAAACCGGTAAAATTCACTGCGCAAACCGGTAAAATTCACTGCGCAAAGCGATTAAATGCACTGCGCAAAGCGATTAAATTCACTGCATAAAACGATTAAATTCACTGCATAAAACAGTTTTGGACAGTGAGAAGTACCGGTCTTGACTAAGTTTTTTACTAATGCTAAAATATTTTTATGATGAATACAGTCCGTTGGGCATTGAAAATCAATTCTACCACGCTGGCCTACCTTTATTATGGCTGCCATTGGTTCTCAAAGTGTCTGCGGAGTTCACGCTAAGTTTTGGTGTGTTGTGTGTTTACTAAGTAGGGATACCGTGAACCTTCCGTAAGGAAGGTTCTTTTTTTTGGAGGAAATAAAAATGAATGAGGCTATTGAGACCTTAAAGGCCCGTGGTTTTTTTGCACAGTGTACAGATGTTGAAGCTTTGTCTGCCCGCATGGATGCAGGTCCTATAACTTTTTACGTAGGCTGCGACCCAACAGGCCCAAGCCTTCACATAGGCCACATGGTACCGTTTTTTGCATTCCGCCATCTTATGAAATTCGGACATCGCGGCGTTGCCCTGATTGGCGGCGGCACAGGACGCATTGGGGATCCGAGCGGCAAGACGGAAATGAGAAAGATGCTTGACTATGAGCAGATTGATTCTAATGTTGAGCGGATTAAGGCTCAGCTTGACAAGTTCCTTGGCTTTGACGGCGCTCATGCCCTTGCTGCAAACAACAAGGACTGGCTTGAGCACTTGAATTACATTGACTTTTTGCGTGACATCGGTTCCTGCTTTAGCGTAAACAAGATGCTTACGTTTGAAGAATACCGCCTTCGCCTTGAAAGAGGCCTTTCTTTCATAGAATTTAACTATCAGCTGCTGCAGGCCTATGACTTTTATATGCTGCACCAGAAATATGACATGATGCTTCAGATTGGCGGTGCCGACCAGTGGGGCAATATTACTGCCGGCGTTGACCTTATACGCAGAAAGCTTGGCGGAACTACAGAACTTAACAAGCAGCATGAAGTATACGGACTTACATTCCCTCTTATTATGAGGGCTGACGGTAAAAAGATGGGGAAGTCAGAAAAGGGTGCAATTTTCCTTGATCCTGAGCTTACTCCTGTCTACGATTTCTTCCAGTACTGGCGTAATGTTCCTGATGCTGATGTGCGCAAGTTTATGATGCTCTTTACATTCCTTGAAATTCCAGAAATTGATGCCATCTGTGCAGGAGACATCAATGCTGCAAAGGAACGCCTTGCTTACGAAGTTACTGCTGTAATTCATGGCAAGGAAGAAGCTGACCGCGCACTTGCTGGTGCAAAGGCTGCTTTCAGTGGAGAAGGCGACAAGTCTTCTATGCCTACTGTAGAACTTAGCAAGGCAGACTTTGATTCCGGCATGAATGTATGTGACTTGTATTTTAATACAAAGCTCTGCGCTACAAAGTCTGATGCTCGCCGTTTAGTGCAGCAGGGCGGTGCAACTGTAAACGGAAAGCAGATTACTGATGTAAAGGCTGTAATTTCTGCTTCAGATGCAGATTCTGACGGTGAATTTGTGGTTAAGGCTGGTAAAAAGAAGTTTGCCCGCGTAGTTCTTAAGTAAGCCTGATTTTTGTTTATCATTAAAAGAA
>JAILPY010000008.1 GCA_024699235.1 Treponema sp.
ACATTTTAAAGAAGCTTGGAGAAGCCGTATTAGACCGCCTTCGTGAGACTTGTATAAGTCTTGAGTTCGAAGGTGAAAGTTACAGAACATCTATCAGAGATGTAAATCTGTAATAACAATTTATTTTCAGAATCATCTTGGCCCCGGCCGGACAAGATGATTCTGAGATTCTAAGGAGAAACTATATATGAAATTTTTCAATAAAAAAATTAGCACTTCATTGGAAACTGCTAAACAGAATATTCAGAACAAGTTTGATTCTGAAAGAATACAGATGGTTGAAATCTCAAGACTTAAGTTTGATAAAGATTTCAAAGAATTGTTTGCACAGGAACCAGAAAAGCTGGAACGTATTGAGCGGGATTTGAAAGAGCATGGCTTTGATAAAAGTCAGCCTCTTATTGTTACTAAAGATTTTTCGATTCTGGACGGAAATAGCAGGTATCTGGCTTGTAAGGCTGCTGGCATCTCTATCGTTCCCGTTGTCGTAAAGGATTTTGCAGACAAGAAAGAAGCTCTTAAATATGAGCTCCATCTGCAACTTGACAGAAGAAACTTGAATGATTCACAAATCTTAGCCGCATTCCAGAGCCTAGAAGAACTTAAATCTGCTGCAAAACGCGAGGGAAAATCCACTGATGATTTTACTGATGCAAAACTTGCCGTACAGCTTAACAAATCTGAACGCCAGATTCAGAAAATTCGTGAGCTGACTAAAAAAGCTGATGAACAGACTTTAGAAAAAGTCGCTTCTGGAGCCATTACAATCAATCAGGCTTATTCAGAAGTCAAAAAAGCTGAGCACCCAAAAGATAACAAAAACAATAAAAACTCTTCTATAAATAAATCTGAGTTTTTCAAAGGCGTTAGGTTTGCTTTGGACGAGCTTGCAAAAGGCAAAACCGCTGAAGAAATTCTTGCCGCATTGTAAAAGGAGTAGCTCATGGAAAATGAAGATTTGACTTTAGACTTCATGGGCTACAAGGCAATGTGCCATTGTAGACCTATAATTCAGCGTTTACACAATAAGCGTGACCCAAAGATCGTAAGTTCAGAAAAACATATCGATCTTTCACGTCCACATGAAACTATTCTTGATTGTGGAACACTGGAAAAATGTTATAAGCAGATTTTTGACGAAGCAGTAAAAAAATACAATGCTAAGCAGAAGAGAAAAGACCGTCGGATTGAAAATTATCTTGAAACAATTCTGAACGATAAGCGTCAGGGAAAACACAAAAATTTAAAAGCTGATGGAAGCCGTAAGCCAGCTTACGAAATGATTATCCAATTGGGCAATAGAGATAACAGACCGGATGATGAAAAAGCTTCCAGAGTGTTAAAGGATTTTTGTAATTTCTTAATTAAAAAATACCCTAACATTGTTCCAATTGGGATTTATCTTCACAACGATGAATTTTCAATTGATGAAGAAACACATCTGAAAGTTTTCAGCCCAGTACATATTCATTTTGATTATGTGTACGTTGCTCATCTTGGAAAGTCTCTTAAGACTGGAATGGACTTGCAATGTTCCATGAGCGGAGCTTTAGCAGAGATGAAATTTGTTACAGCAAAAGGTAAAGGTACGGCACAGCAGCAGTTTGAAGAAGCTGTTCGGCATGATTTACAGGATTTTGCAGAAGAGCATGGAATCAAAATAGACAGAACTCCAGGCGAAAAACATTCGCACAAAGAAAAGCCTGTATATCAGCAGATGAAAGAAAACGAAAAGAAAGAGAAACGTCTTTCAGAGAAGGAACAGCAGCTTGAACAGGATAGAACTGATTTGGATAACAATATTGAATCCTTTAATCAGAAATCTGAACAGCTGGAAAAAGATATTCAGACAAATACTGAAAAATCTTTGGATTTGTTTAACAAGGAAAATCAGCTTTCTAAAAAGGAAAAAGAACAGAGTTCAAAACAGTCTGAACTTGAACAGCAGGAAAGTGATTTACAGTCTCGTGAAGCTTTGGTTGAAATGAAAGAATCAAACAATAAATATCAGCGCGAAAGGAACGAGAAAAAAGAACTTGAACTTGCTGAACGTGAAAAAGTCGTTGAACTCGGAGAAGCTCCTCTTTTGGAAAAGCAGAAAGAACTTGATGAGCAGAAAAACGAAATTGACCAGAAGGCCAAAAATGCCGAACAGACTTTACAGGATGCTCAGACCATTCAGGCTGAAAATGAAAAGACATCTAAGAATCTTGAATTAGAGCAAAATGATTTAGAGCGTGATAAAAGACTGTTCAAAACTTCAACACAAAAAGTTGGCACTTACAATCAGATTTGTGATGAAGTTGAAAGAAACTCCATCACAATTGATTCTGAAGTCAGCGCATTTAAGAACAATCGTTTTGAAGATTTCACTTCCAGATTGAATAAATTCGTTGGAAATGTAAAAAAGATTGTTACAGCAATTACAACAGAATTGAACTGGTACAAAGCCGCGTTCAAGGATTTTTGGAATAAAACTTCTAAGGACTTCAGGCATCTTGCTGATTTAATGGACAGAAACAACTGCGAGAAGTTTTCTGATTACAATAAGAAGTTTTATAACGGTGAATTGGATTATCAGATTCAGGAAAAGAATCAGATACAGCAGAAGCACACCATTCTTCAGAAAAAGATTAATGATGATTATGAATGGGATAGATAGGAGGATTATATGGAGTTAGTAACAGATGAAAAAATCAGAATAAAAGTTTTACGTTCCGAATTAAAGGGAGAAGGTTTAAAACTTGATTCTTTGGTTCGTTGTATTCATTGTGGCAAAGTTTTTTATGGAAATGAACTGCGCGTCTTCAAGAAAGGTGATAGCCATTTGGTTTATTGCAAATTTCCAGATTGTGATGGTTCTATTATTGATATAATAGATGCCGACGATGAGGATTTTGCATCCATGTTCTGGTAAAATCCCTGCTTCGCAACGTTGCGGATTCCCTTTGGAATCCGTATTACACCCCAATTTGGCATGCCAAACTGGGTGTACCCCACACTGAGAATGTCAAACCTACTACGTGGTTCAACATTCTCAGTCCGGGGCCCCAAACCGTTTCGTCGGTTTATCACGAGTCAGGGCAACCCCCGACACCTCATAGAGGCGTTTCGCCGCCTCTCGAAAAATCCCGCAACATTGCGCCCCCAGTCATGAAAGCCAGTCCTACTCGGACAAAATGGCTTTCAGACAAAGTGGTGGCTTATGTTTCGTTCTTTTTCTCACTCCCCGAGCACCGCCCAGCCGTTGCATCCCTGCCAACATCTGTTGGATTGACAGGATGTTTCACTTCTGGACTTGGACCAGCCTTTCGCGACTGGATGATGAACCACTAAGCCTGCTCCCTTATCCATTTTTTTCAACTACTGTGCTATAATAAAAATATTACAATCAGTATCGTTAAATGACACACTTTGTATTTATACTTATTTTGAGGCAAAAATGGATAACAAAAAAGAAACTGAGCGCGCAGAACTTCACCGGACAATCTGGGGGATTGCAAATGACCTTCGCGGCAGCGTGGACGGCTGGGACTTTAAGCAGTATGTGCTTGGCATGCTCTTTTACCGCTACATTTCAGAAAATCTTGACCGCTATATTTCTAAAGGTGAAATTGAAGCCGGAAACAAGGACTTTTCTTATGCAAAGCTTTCAGATGAAGATGCCCTTACCGCAAAAGATGATATTGTAAAAGAAAAAGGCTTTTTCATCCTTCCTTCAAAGCTTTTTGGAAATGTCCTTACAAAAGCAAATAAAGATAAAAAAGACTTAAACGAAAAGCTTGAAAAAATCTTTAAGGAAATAGAAGGCTCTGCAACAGGTACAGACAGTGAAGATGATTTCAAAGGCCTTTTTGACGACATCGATGTAAACTCAAATAAACTTGGCCCAACCGTAGAAAAACGCAACGAAATGCTTGTAAAACTCATGAACGGAATTGCAAGCATGAATCTTGGAAACGGAGACTATTCAGATAATTCAATAGATGCCTTTGGTGATGCCTACGAATACCTTATGGGAATGTACGCTTCCAATGCAGGAAAATCCGGCGGTGAATATTACACCCCTCAGGAAGTTTCTGAACTCCTTACAAAAATCACTCTGGTTGGTAAAACTACAGTAAACAAGGTTTATGACCCGGCCTGTGGTTCAGGTTCTCTGCTTTTAAAGTTTGCAAAAATCCTTGGAGCCGATAACGTACGCCTTGGTTTTTACGGACAGGAAATCAACATCACAACTTACAACCTCTGCCGAATCAACATGTTCCTGCACGATGTAAGTTATGACAAGTTCAACATCAAGCTTGGAGACACCTTAACAGACCCAAAACACTGGGATGATGAGCCCTTTGAAGCAATCGTATCTAATCCGCCATATTCAATTAAATGGGAAGGCGACGATAACCCAATCCTTATAAACGACCAGAGATTCAGCCCGGCCGGAGTTCTTGCTCCAAAAGGAAAAGCAGACCTTGCCTTTATAATGCATAGTTTAAGCTGGCTTGCAACTAACGGAACTGCCGCAATTGTTTGTTTTCCGGGAATTATGTACCGAGGTGGAGCAGAACAGAAAATCCGTAAATATCTTGTGGATAACAACTACATTGACTGTATCATTCAGCTGCCGGATAATCTTTTCTTTGGAACTTCAATTGCAACCTGCATTATGGTTCTTAAAAAAGGAAAAGCCGAAAACAAAACCCTTTTTATAGATGCTTCTAAAGAGTGCGTCAAAGTTACCAATTCAAATAAACTCAGTCCCGAAAATATCGAAAACATCTTAAAAATCTTTACAGAACGTAAAGACCAGATTGATTATGTAAGCCGCCTTGTAAAGAACGCTGAAATTGCTGCAAACGAATACAACCTTTCTGTTTCAAGTTATGTAGAAGCCGAAGACACAAGGGAAGTAATTGACATAAAGGTCCTGAATAAAGAGATTGAAGAAATCGTAGCCAAAGAAAATACCCTTCGAACAGAAATCGATAAAATCATCAGGGAGATTGAAGGCTAAATGAGTAAACTTGATGATTTTATTTTAGGAGGGGAAAGCCTTCCCCTGCGCGCCCACTTCGTTGGTCGCTACCCCTTCTGCGGGGGAGGCCCCCGCAACGCCCCCTTATTGTCTCACGGATTCGATTTTGCTAACGCAAAATCAGGAGGTAGGTATG
>JAILPY010000016.1 GCA_024699235.1 Treponema sp.
AAATCGGTGGAGACAGGAGATTCAACAACCTTCTTTTGTAAAATCTGCAACATTCAGATGGACGAAAGGCTTGCGTGCAAGGACACCTTTGATGTGGACCTTACAGTCTTGGACCCGGTCATCTATTCAGGCAGATATCACAGCCTTGGAAAGATGCTTGGAAAAATTGGGGATTTTGTAAAGCAGCAGTGATAAAAATGCCAGAAATTTCCCAGGCAGAAGCCTAAAAAGAGATAGCCAGACTAAAATAAGAGCTAAATGTGTCGTTATTTGCTCCGGTTATGGTCTATAATCTCTGTATGATTGGCACTTTGTATGGTATAATGCTTCTATAATTTTTTATAGAGAAAACAGTATGAGTAATTTTACATTCTTAAAAACATATTGGCCAGATTTCGCTAAGACAATGGAATTTGCAGAGAATTATGTTTATACAGATCCTGCATCCAGCAAGAATAAGTCAGGCCTCTTTGTGGAATTAATGGTCAGGGAAATTATGCGTATCGAAAATATCCCTGAGCCAGACTATGACAATACTCACTTTACCCGTACTAAGATCCTAAAATCTGAAGGTCTTCTTCCCTACGATATTAATCAGTGGATTAATCAGGTCCGTATTAAGCGTAACGATTCTGCTCATGAAAACATTGCTTCTGAAAAGGAGGCTTTGACTGTTTTAGGATTTACATACCAGATTGCGATTTGGTTCATGCAGACTTATGGAGACTCTAGCTTTAAGCCAGAAGAATTTGTAAAGCCCCAAGCCCCAAAAAAGAAAATCAACCTGATGCCTCTTGTAAAAAATCAGGAAAAGAAAATTGAAGAACAGAAAACAGAACTTGAAAATGCAGCGATAACAATTGCAGAAAAAGAAACTGCTATTGCAGAGCGAGATAAAAAGCTGGCAGAACTGGAAGCCGAAATAGAAAAATCCCGAAAAGAACGTGAGACAATTCAAAACCTTACCCCTCAAAGTTCTCTTACAAAGCAGGACCGCCTCAAGGCATCTGCCCTTGCAATTTCAAAAGCTAAACTCACCGAAGCACAAACCAGAGCAATTATAGACCAGCAGTTAAGGAAAGTTGGCTGGGAAGTAGATACAGAAAATCTTCGCTATTCAAAAGGAACTCGTCCTCAAAAAGGCAGGAAATTAGCGATTGCTGAATGGCCTGTTAATCCGACAAAAACAGCTGATGATCGGGCAGATTATGCCTTGTTTATTGACGAACAGTTAATAGGTATTATAGAAGCAAAAGCCTACGAAAAAAGCGTCTATGCCATCATCGATAATCAGTGCCATGAATATGCAAGAAACATAAAAGATGAAGACGATAAATATTGCCTTGGCAAATGGCAGGCCTATAAAGTTCCTTTTGTCTTTGCAACAAACGGAAGGCCTTATCTTAAGCAGATTGAAACAGAATCAGGAATCTGGTTTCAGGATTTAAGAAAGGAATCTAATATTCCAATCGCATTGCAGGGCTGGTACAGTCCGGAAGACCTTCTTGCAAAGTTTAAGCAGAATGTAGATGAAGCAGACCAGAAGCTTGAAAATCTCCCTTATGATTTTTTGCGAGACCCCGACGGATTGAATTTCCGCTATTACCAGCTTAATGCAGTAGAAGCCGTAGAGAATGCTGTAATAAACGGACAGACAAGAATCCTTCTTGCCATGGCAACTGGAACCGGTAAGACCAGAACCATTTTGGGAATGATTTACCGTTTCTTAAAAACAAACCGCTTCCGTCGCATTCTCTTCCTTGTTGACCGTACGGCTCTTGGAGAACAAGCCCAGGACACCTTTGAAGATGTAAAACTGGAAGACCTTCAGCCACTAAATAAAATCTACAATATAAATAAGCTGGATGATATTGATTTAGCTTCAGAAACCCGCATTCAGGTTGCAACAGTCCAGGGAATGATTGCCCGAATTATGAGCGATGAAAAAGAACGCATTCCTTCATCAGGAGATTTTGACTGTATCATTATTGATGAAGCTCACCGCGGTTATACTCTAGACCGGGAACTCAGTGAGGCAGAACTTTTATA
>JAILPY010000019.1 GCA_024699235.1 Treponema sp.
CACAGGAAGTTCGTAAAGAACTTGATAAGGCAGGATTCCCGCAGGCATTCATCTCTGTATCAAACGAGCTTACAGAAGAAATTATCGAAACACTAGTTTCGCAGAATGCCCCTATTGCAAGCTGGGGAGTCGGAACCCACATGGTAACAGGCGGAACAGAATCTAGCTTTACAGGCGTATATAAGCTGGCTGCACGTCACAGCAGCGAGACAGACCAGATAACTCCAGTAATGAAATTCAGCGACAACCCTGCAAAGTCTACAAACCCAGGCATAAAAAATGTATGGCGACTTTACGATAAAGACGGCATGGCAAAAGCTGACATTCTTGCACTGGAAGATGAAGTAATTGAAAAAGGTAAAACTTATCAGTATTTCCATCCTCTCATTGACTACAGACAGTTTTCTTTTGCAGCAGAAAGCGTACAGCCAATGCTCAAAAAAAGGCTCGAAAATGGAAAGCGCCTGCAGCCTCGCCTTGCAGATGCAGAGCAGTTGCGCATAAGCCGTCAGAACATGCAGAAAGAAATTGAGATGTTTGACCCATCTTACAAGCGCATCCTTAACCCTCACATCTACAAAGTTTCAATGACAGAAAAACTTAAGGACTTAAAGCTTTCATTCATTGAAGAAAACATCAAGAGAGCGTCACAAAACTAGAGGATATAGCAAAAAAAGACCTGCCAGGTCTTTTTTCACTTAATGATTTACAGTTCCATAGCCTGACTCATAAAGCAGGCTATGCCCTCTGTAAGATATTTTTTTCTAAGCTTAATGATAATCTTCCTTATCTTTTTAGCTTCTTCTTTGTCACAGTAAATGACATACATCATATTAAGCTGAGGCCATACAGAATCTCCAAGATGAGGATTACTAAACCCTGCCCCCATTACATGAGAAAACTTCGTATAATGCTTACCGACCATACATTCCTTAAATTCCATAAGAAAATCCTCTTCCAAAGCCTCGGAAAAGATAATCTCAAGACGAACCTTTGTAAGGTCAGCTTTTGTTATTTTTTTTGCAGTATTAACAGGTTTTTCATTTTTTTCCATAATCAACGCTTTGCCTCCCCACGAAGTTTTGACTGTTTTTCGAGAAGCTTAGCCTGTCTGGCTTCCAGGCGTGCCTTTTTCTTTGCAGCCTTCTTTAACCTTCTGTTATTGACAATAAAATAAATGGACGGCATTAAAAACAGAGTCATCATAGAACCGAATGTCATGCCTCCAAAAACAGTAAGACTTATAGGATGCATAGAGGAAGACCCCTCCCCAGGGAAGAATGCCATAGGAGCAAGGGATATGACTGTAGTAAGGGTACTCATTAAAATAGGGCGCAGACGGCTTTTTGAAGCCTGAATGCATGCCTCTTTTAATTCAAGTCCTCTCTTACGCAGCAGATTAGTATAATCAACAAGAACAATACCATTATTAACTATTGTTCCTACAAGAACAAGCATACCCATAACGGTAACAATACTAAGCTGCTCTCCCATAACCATATAAATGGCAACAACACCTATGAATGAAAGTGGAATGGTAGAAAGAATTATGAACGGATCCATGAACGATTCAAACTGGCTTGCCATTACAACAAATACAAGAATAATAGCCATAAGAATGATAAGGCCAAAGTTCATAAGGGCTTCTTTAGTATCCTCACTTTCACCAGAGAAAGTAATAGTTACCGACTCATCTTTAGGAAGGCTTTCGCTAATCACAGACATAACCTTGTTCTGAACTGCGGCTGCTGAAATTCCCCTCACAGGCTTAAGCGTAACATGAATTATGCGACCTTGATTTTCTCGCAAAATTGTGACAGGAGCCTTTGATTCTATATATTTAGCAAAGCTTGAAAGGGGAACTCTGATTCCAGTCGTGCTTGTAAGGAAAATCTGATCCAAATCTTTTGTTTTTGACTTATCCTGTTCACTCAACTGAACTACTATGTCAATGTCATCACCGTTTTCAGTATATCGGCTTGCAGTAACGCCATTTATTGCAGCACTAATTTCGCTTCCGACATTATAGATATTAAGGCCAAGTTCATACATTCTGTCACGGTCAACCAAAATTTCCAGCTGAGGAAGTCCCTCTTCCTGATCACTGGTAACTTCAGTTACGACATCCATAGCTTTTTCGTTTATTATAGATTCAACTAATGCAGCAGTATTCCTAAGTTTATCCAGGTCATTACATTTTATGTCTACGCTTATTTCCCCAGAAGAAACACTGTTCATATTAGATCCAAATGTAATTTTAGCTCCTGGAAATTTATTAAAGTAGCGGCGTATTTTTGCCTTTGCACTCGGTTCATTATCCCAGCCTTCCTGTCTTTCATCTGGAGGATAAAGGGAAACAGTAATGCTACCGGAATTTGTTTCAGAACTGGAAGAAATCATAGATGTTCCTCCAACAGAAACAGAGCAGTACTTAATTCCCTTCAAATCATTTTTTATCATAGATTCAAGGCTGCGTAAGTTATCATCTGTTACAGAAAGGGTTGTACCCTTTGGAAGTTCCATGTTAACAATAATAGTGTTGGAAGCAGAATCCGGCATAAGAATAAATCCCATCCGTATAGTCTGGTACACAGCAAGAACGAACAAGGCTATAAGAAGCAATATAAAGAGAATCCTTAGCCTAAGCACACCGGCAACGCATTTTCCAAACAAGTCTTCAAAGTGCCTGAAAGCATTATCACAGGCTATGTTTAATCCATGAAAAATTCCACTATGCCCTTCATTTGCAAGCCTTTCTATCTTAAGATATTTAGAAGTAAGAACAGGAACAAGTGCAATTGCAACAATAAGAGAACACATAAGTGAGAATATGATAGTGTACGCAAGATCGTGAAACATCATACCCATCATGCCTATCTGCTTTTGGAACAAAATCATTGGCAAGAATATGCAGACAGAAGTAAGCGTACTGGCAGTAATTGACGTAATCATTTCTTGAGAGCCAAGCGTTGCTGCAACCCTGGCCTTTGCACCTTTCTGAGTATACGAAAATATGTTTTCCAAAACAACTATAGAGTTATCAACAAGCATGCCAATTCCAAGAAGAAGGCCTACCATAGAAATCATGTTGACTGTAATGCCTGTAAAGTACATGAGCAAGAGAGTAATAAATACAGAAATCGGTATTGCAAGACCTACTATAATAGTACTCTTGAAAGAACGCAAAAATACCAGAAGAACCAATATTGCAAGACATGCACCCTGAATTACAGACCAAACAACTTCCGAAATAGTCTGCTCAATAACATCTGTAGTATTAGAAGTTTCTAAGATATCAACATCAGAAGGAAGGTCTTTCTTTATCTGAACAAGAGCCTTCCGCACTTTCTTTACGGCACTTACGGAATTCTTTCCACTCTGCTTCTGCAAATTAAGCATTACGCATGGATTACCGTCAAGATAAGCAAGAGTGCTTTCAGTCTTATAGCCTTCATAAACGTCAGCAACATCACGAAGGCGTATCGTCTTTAAAGAAGGAGCGCTCATACCGTCAGACTGTGATGTCTTATATGAAATTACAGTATTCTTAAGGTCATCTATACTTGTATACTTTCCGTTTGTCTTTATTGTATAGTTAGTCTCGCCGCTAGTGATAGTACCTCCAGAACTCTGCATATTCTGGGCGCCAATCATCTGCGAAATTTGAGAAATGGAAAGTCCGTATGCTTCCAGTCGGTCTCGAGGAATATCTACGTTTATAGACTTTTCCCTTCCTCCAGCAATATTAGCAGAAGCAATGCCGTCAATCTGTTCCAGACGCGGCTGAACAATATCCTCTGCATATTTTCTTAGTTCTTCAGGAGTCCTGTTTCCCTGAAGGGCAAGAGTCATTATAGGAAGCATTGAAGGATCTGCCTTTACTGACATAGGGGTATCAGCATCAGAAGGAAGGTAAGAGCGGACAAGGTCAATCTTGTCTCTTACTTCATTTGCAATAGAATCCAAATCAACGCCATAATCAAATTCCATTATTATAAGGCTCAAGCCTGCTGAAGACTGAGACTGTAAGTTCTTTAGGCCACTTACTCCAGAAAGAGAGCTTTCCATTGGACGAGTAAGGCTCTGCTCAACTTCTTCAGGGCCTGCATTCTTATAATTTGTCATGACCAGCATGTAAGGGAACTTCATATCCGGATACATATCTACGGCAAGATTAAGAGTACAGTAAATTCCTAAAGCTATAGATACTAAAAATATAAGAATAGTTGTTACAGGCTTATTGACAGCATGTTCGGAAATTGTCATCGCATCTACTCCTGCATAGAAATTACATTAATCTTTGCACCGTCATTAAGCAGGGACTGTCCCTTAACAACAATAACCTCTCCTTCAGAAAGTCCAGATATAATTTCAGACTTGTTGTCTACAGTCATTCCCACAGTAACTGAACGTAAAGAAGCATTAGCAGAATCAGAACTGATTACAAATACATAAGGCTTGCCGTCTCGAGTTATTATGCTGGCAGCAGGGATGACAGTTGCATTCTTTACGGTTTCTGTAACAAGGTGTATGCGTGCAAACATGCCGACTTTTATTCGATCGTCATTTTCCATCATGCGAAGCTTTACATCCATAGTCCTTGTAGAAGTATCAAGTACAGGACTTACCTCATGAATCTGTGCATAAAAAACGACTCCTGGATATGCATCAAATGCTATGCTTGCAGTCTGATTATTATGAATCCTGCTTATAAAGCGTTCAGGAACGCTCATCTTTATTTCAAGTTCATCCGTATTGCTTATCTTTGCAATTGCCATCGCCTGAGAAACTGTAGCGCCAAGCATAGGCGTAAAAGAAATTATGCGGCCGCTTATAGGAGCCTTTACAGGACTAGCCTTATAATTCATACCAGGACGGCTTGCATCTACATAGGCAATAACATCATCTTTCCGAACCATATCGCCTACATTTACTTTTATGCTGGAAATTTTTCCTGCCATATCAGGAATAACATCCACAGCAGAAACAGAGGACACATCTCCTCCAAATTCAAGGTAATCATCAAGATTACCAACTGATGTTTTATAGCCTGTAACAGCATATATAACTTCTTCTTCAACAGGAGCAGTGGCAGGAACTGCTGCTGGCTTTTTGCATCCTGTAATAGCAGAAGTTCCGATTATATATGCCGGAATAATTACAGATAAAAACCAAATCCGATAATTTTTTTTCATTTTATTCTCCAAATGTTGTATTCAATATTTTTTCCAAGTCAAGCATAGCCGCAATATAGTTAAATTTTTGATTAGCCAGACCTAACTTTGCCTTATAAAGCTGTTCTTCTGAATCCCGAAGAGATAACAGTTCTGTAGTTCCAGCCTGATAAGAAGTTTCTGCCATTTCATAAGAACGCTGAGCTAAGCTTATATTACGGCTCATAGCTGAAATCTGTTCTCTGGCAGATTTCATAGTGTCAAGGGCCTTAATGACTTCCATCTTCTGATTTTCTTTCAGTGTTTCCAGAGAAACGTTAAGTTTTTCAATGTTAGACTTTAAATCTTTTGCCTGCTGACGGTTAGAAGAAAATGGAAGCATATTCGTAATATTCCATGCAAGAGTAAAACTCATTGATCCACTGTCTTTCCAGTTATCTGCATCAAACCAAGAATTATCAGAATTAAAGGCATCAGAGTGCACTGGCTGAAATCCATAGCTAAAAGCAAATGCCGGACTAAAGCTACTCAAATTCAAAGCCTTAAGGTTTGCCTCAAGAGTCTTCTTTGAACTGTTCAGAGACTGTATGTCAAGGCTTCCAGATCCGTATTGAGTAATAAGTTCATCTGCCATTAGGTCTACATAATCAGGCTCAATAGAACCATCAAGAACAATATCTGTACCAACAGGCAATCCCAGAATAAAGGCAAAAGTATCAATCTGCTGACGGAAAGTTCTTTCTGCATCAGCAACTGACGGCTTTTGGTTTTCATAAGCAACATAAGCCTGAAGATAACTTAATTCAGGAACAGAGCCATTTTCATAGTTTGTATAAGCCTGATTGCTCCGTCTCCTTGCATTTTCAAGAGTAACTTTCTGAAGCTTTATGTTTTCCTGCTGGAGCAGAAGTCCGTAAAATAATTTCTTTACGTTAACTTCAGTTTCCTTCATGCTCTGCTTTCTTGTTATCAATCCAGTCTCATAATCAAATTTAGCAGCTTTTATCTGCTCGATATATGCAAGGCTGAAATTCCAACTGACTCCCAAATTTGCAACAGCAGCCCAGTGCATGCTCTCAGTTTCTTTCACAGGGCTTTGCTTTGGAGCTCCGGTCAAGGCACTGAAAGCATTTGCCATCTGTATGCTCGCATTTGCAGAGTCTATTGTAGAACTTATGTCATTCTGACGGCTTAAGGTTCCGCTTACATTAACAGAAGGAACAAGCACATTCCAAGAGTAATCTGCCGCCCTCTTTTTTATTTCCAAATCAATATCAGCACTTTTTAGAGTCCGACTGTTTTTCATTGCATACTCAACAGCCTTTTCAACAGTAAAAGTCACAGGTTCATCGGCAAATGCTGCTGTAAAAGCAAGGCACATTACGATGCCCCTAATAATATGTTTTTTCAAACCGTTCTCCTATTTATTCTTGACGCCAAATTCCACCATAAGAAATATTTCTTTAAGTGAATCCTGCATTTCATCAGCTTCCAGACCTCGATTCTGGAAACTTCCATAAATCATTACAGGCAATACTAAAATCCACAATAAAACAGATTCATTAAAAAATTCCCCTGAAAAGAAATCCTTTAAGAATCCATTACCACAACTTTCATCCTTCTGATTTTCAAAGCGGTCTTTTAAAGCCTTGTTCATTAAAAGATTTCTGAATATCATCATCAGTTCTGGACGTTCTCTAAAGTAGCAGAATTCAGTCTGCATTATTGAATATAATTTTTCATACGAAGAATCAAGCTGAGATATATTATTGACAATCAAATCCCTTAAGGTTTCAAATTCATTTTCTATCAGCGTAGAAATCATATCCACCTTATTTTCAAAAGAAGAATACAGGCTGCTTTTTGCCATTCCCAAAGCCCCGGCAATTTTTTCTACAGTAAGCCCCGTAACTCCTACTTTATCAATAATACCTGCTATAACTTTTAGCATCTTATTTACAGGTTTTATAGTTTTAACTCTTTCAACGCAAATTTTATTAACTCTATCAAGTTTTTCATTATCTATTATAGAATCGTTACCTGCTATGCCATTTTCTATTAAAAAGCAGACAGATTCTGAGAATTCTTCTACAGGAATAAGTCTTTCCTTATTATAGTCCCCATCATGAATGCGTTTCATCGTAAAAAATATAAGAGTATTACCTATGAACTCCATAACTAGATAGCGCTTAAGTTCTTTTATAGAACCATCCATATTAAAGATAGAATCAAAAATATCGACTCCCCTATTTCTGAGTTCAGATATTATGAAGTTTTCATTAAACAACATAGACATGGAAAGCAAATAGCCTAAATATTCACGATGCCCAAGAAGATAATTTATGATGCAGGACATTGCTTTTCCAGGCTGATTCTGTTCAAAGAATTCAAGCATGGGCTTAAACATTTCTATCAAAGATTCACAGATGCGACTGTTCATTTCATTACTGAGAGCTTCTTTGTTTTTAAAATGCTTAAATATAGCGGCCTTACTTATGCCAACGCGCCCTGCAATCTGAGACAGAGACACTCGCTCAAAGTTTGGCACAGTATAAAATGAGAAAGCTGCTTGTATAATCCGTTCTTTTGTTGATTCTGCCATAGCATCCGTTCCAAGGCATTTAGTTACCGATTATTCGGTAACTAAAATTAATATAACTGGCAGAAATACAAAAGTCAATAGGAATTTTGAATTTGAATCATGAATTCAGAGTCCATAAAATAAATTATTTAAAACTCTATATTATTGTATAGGCATTGTAACAAAATAACTTTAAGGTTCATTATACACGAACTCTATAGTATAATTACGTGCCTTTGCATATTCTTCCGCCCTAGACCCTTTATAGATTACCCAAACAGCCATATTTTCTGTCACTCCGCCAGGGAATTCAGTTATGCTTGCAGGAATGTATATGCGGAATTTATTTTTGGTCCCGCAGAATACCCATTCTCCAAGTTCTGAAACGCCTTCCTGAAGCTTTACTTCTGTCAAGGAATTGCATCCAAAAAATGCATAGCGGTCAAGTTTCTTTACAGTTCCAGGAATGTCAAGAGTTTTAACGGAACAGCCTTCAAACGAACTGCTGCCTATTTCTGTAAGAGAAGGAGGAAACATTACGGAAGTAAAGTCCGACCTTTTGTAGTACTCATCACGTTCAATTGAAGTACGCCCCGTAGGAATAATGAGAGTAGAGCCCATAAGGATATCAACAGTTCCATTATAAGTTCCGCTCCTTGACATTCTTGCAGTAGCTTTAAGCTCTACCTTGCGTGCATTCGATGGCAGATTAAAGCTTATGGCAATTCGGTTCTTCATGTCAGCGGTCTGCGATTGAGGTACAGAAGCAACCTGCTTGCCGTCAGCAATAATAACAGCATTGGACATAATAAGATACGCTCCTGACCTACGGCTGAATATTATGCTGTAATTGCCAGAATTCTTTACGTATGCAGAAAAATCCCAAACGTAACTTGATTCAGACGTAGTAAAGTCTCCAGTCTCGTAAGCATAATTTTTCATTGTTCCTGCTGGCACAACTGCTTCCTGCGGCATTACAAGCTGCTGGTCAGGAGGTTCAGCGAACGTTACATTCAGATACTTAATGCTCACAAAACGCTGCTTTTTGGCATATTCGTCGGCCTTGCTTCCCCTGTTTATCTTCCATACAGAATTATTTGTTATGCAAAACCTTCCGAATACAGACATGGAATCAGGAACTGTAACTGTAACTAAATTGTAATCCCTTGTATCAATGCAGTATTCGCCCATTTCTTCAACGCCTTCATGCATGACTACTTCCTGTAGGTTCTTCATGTCAAAAAATGCAAAATTGCCTATCTTTCTTACATTGCCAGGCACTTCTATCCTTTCCAAAGGAGTACGCTCAAGAGAATGACCTCCAATCTCAACAATGGTATTCGGGAATTTTACTTTATTAAAATCATTTCTTTCGCTAAATTCCTCATAAAGAATGACTTTTCTTCCGCGCGGTATTATAAGTGTCCTGTCATGGATCACATCGATCGTTCCATAAAATTTACCTTTTTCTATAGTCCTTACGAATGCCGTAAACTGAACAGATTTTGCTTTTGAAGGAAGTTTAAATGAATATCTTGCCTTACGGGAACTTCTGTCAGCCTGTTTTTCCAAAGGAAAAGCTGCAAAAAGATTGCCATCTACCAGTACGGCAGCTTCAGAGATAACAATGCCGGAACCAGACTGATAGTTAAAAAGGATTGTGTACTGTCCGGGATCAGAAATGTATTCGGAAAAATCCCATATATAGCATTTATCGGCGGACGTAAAATCTCCAGTCTCATATTCATAGTTTTTGCAAGGAATAGCCTTTCCTCTTTTTGCTATTTCTACAGATCGAGGAATTCGAGGTTTTTCAGGCTCTGGCTTAGGCTTTTCCGGTTCAGGCTGCGGCTTCTCCGGCTCTGGCTGCGGCTTCTCTGGCTCTGGCTGCGGCTTTTCTGGCTCTGGCTGCGGTTTCTCCGGCTCTGGCTGCGGCTTTTCTGGTTCTGGCTGCGGCTTCTCTGGCTCTGGCTGCGGTTTCTCTGGCTCTGGCTGCGGCTTCTCCGGTTCAGGCTGCGGCTTCTCTGGCTCTGGCTGCGGCTTTTCTGGCTCTGGCTGCGGCTTTTCTGGCTCTGGCTGCGGCTTTTCTGGTTCAGGCTGCGG
>JAILPY010000053.1 GCA_024699235.1 Treponema sp.
TTATCAAAATTGAGGGAACCGCCTCCTGCATAAACGCCAAAGTTAAAGAACCCTGCAAAGTCTTTCTTGTGAAATACTAAGTCCACATCAGGATAAAGCCATACGCTTGTAGTATCGGAAGAGGATGTATCAATATTGTAAGTATTAAATGTAGATTTTAACGAATCATCATCAAGTTCGTGAGTATATTCTTTTAATACAAACTGGTTTCCAATTTCAATCCACAGGCCATCATCCATAAAAGCCGTTCCTGCTATATTGTAGAACGCAGCTTCCGGACGCTGGAATTCCGCATTACGGCTTGGATTACGCAGATAGCCTGTGCTCATGTTCGTTTTGTTTTCAACGCCGCCTGCAAATATAAGTGCTGTACTAAAGGCCACTGCTGCAAAACTCAATCCTCTTTTCATCGCAAGTTCCTCCTAAAAAATCCACTCATTTTTTTGATTGGGTAATAAGGAATAAAAGCCTATATAAATATATTTTGGACATCTATCAAATATGAGAGTCCATGTTAATAATTATATCAGCATTCCTGACACAATTCAACAAAAACTTCAACCTTAAGGTAAAGATTATCGCCAGACCTCCATGTCATTACCTTTAGAAACAGCAGCACCTTAATTCTAGTAAAGAATCGAACCTCGATTCCAGTAAAGAATTGAACCTCGATTCCAGTAAAGAAGCATAGCCTTATTCTAATAAAGAATCACTCCTCTATTACAGCAAATACTTCAACTAAATTGTAGCAGCAACACACAAAAAAACGTTATAAGGATTGCCTTGGATCATACTTAATAAAAATACAGCAAGCGTTACGGCATTCAGAATACAATCTTTTAGTTGAAAAAAAGACTATTATTCTATATCATAAAGTTATTCAGAAACAATGACTGATTTTATAGATAGCAACACACTGAAAGAAGATAACGTATACACAGTTTCTCAGCTTACAGGCCTAATAAAGACCATGCTGGAAGGCACATTTCCTTCTGTACAGCTCAAAGGCGAAATATCTAATTTCCGCCCAAATACAAGCGGACATTTATATTTTGTCTTAAAGGATAATGATGCACAAATAAGTGCAGTCATGTTCCGCGGAAGAGCAGCAGGACTTTCCTTCGTACCCAAGGATGGAATGCTTGTTCAAGTTACAGGTACAATAAGCGTATATGCCCTGCGTGGCAATTATCAGATAATCATCAACTCCATGTCAAAGGCTGGTACCGGAGACATCATGGAAATGATAGAAGAACGCAAAAAGAGACTTTCTGCAGAAGGCCTATTTGATCAAGAACGGAAACGGGCCATTCCTTACTTACCAAAAACAGTAGGCATTATTACAAGTCCTACAGGAGCAGCCCTACGCGACATCCTTCAGATTTCAAAGCGCCGCAATGACAAAATAAACATCACAATCTTTCCTGCCCTGGTACAAGGGGAAGATGCCGCCCAAAGCATTACAAAAATGATAAAAATCGCTAACAAATACTCTATGTGTGACGTTTTGATTGTAGGACGCGGCGGAGGATCTCTAGAAGACTTACTGCCTTTCAGCGATGAAGAAGTTGTCCGTGCAATAGCAGATTCTGACATACCTGTAATTTCTGCTGTAGGGCATGAAATAGACTGGGCCTTAAGTGATTTTGCAGCAGATGTACGTGCACCGACTCCCAGTGCAGCTGCTGAACTGGCAATTCCTCTAAAACAGGATATCAAAGAAACTCTTACGAATGCAAAGCAAGATTTGTATGACAATATAACTTCAAGAATTCAAAAACTCAAGTTAATGCTCAAAACTTTCACCCCAGATAGCATGGAACTTCAGTTCCGAAGCATAGAACAGCCGTATCTCATGAGGTTTGACAATGCAAAAAAACTGCTGGAACAGAATATAAGTGAGTTACTAAAAGAGAAGAGAAACATTATACAGGCTTGCATGCAGACTCTTGAAAACTGCAACCCGCAGACAATATTTGACAAAGGATATTCAATGGTCACAGATACAGAAACAGGAAAAATAATTCGTAATGCAAGCGAAATAAAAATGGGGGCAGCAATCTGCATAAGGCCATCGCAAGGATTAATAGAGGCAACAGTTACTGGCATAAAAAACTAAAGAACTATATAAAGAGAGGCATTCATGAAAAATTTTGAAGAAAACCTGCAAAAACTTGAACATCTTACAGAAGACATAAAAAAAACTGACATTACCCTAGAAGAAGCTCTAAAAGATTTTGAAGAAGGCATTAAATTAGCAAAAGTTATGGAAAAGGAACTTGATTCCATAGAAGGTAAAGTCCAAATTTTAATGAATTCACCTGCAGACCTGCTTACGGAGCAATCTCAAAAAAATTCTGCAAAATCAAAAGGATCGAAAACAGAGTCAGGACCTGTACTAGATCTCTTTAATGGAGATGCAGAATTAAACGGAACGAGAAACGCATAAAATGGCAGTAAGACAACTCAGTGCAGATGTTGCAAGAAAAATAGCAGCAGGAGAAGTCATTGACAGACCGAATGCAATTGTCCGAGAATTAATGGACAATGCAGTTGACAGCGGTGCCAACCGCATACAAGTAGAAATAGAGGGTGGCGGCATAGAAAAAATCCGCATCATAGACAATGGATGCGGAATGACAAAAGAAGACCTTGCTGCATGTGCCAGGCCTCATGCGACAAGTAAAATATCTACAGAAACTGACTTATTAAATTTAACGACATTAGGGTTCCGGGGCGAAGCCTTAGCTTCAATGGCAGCAGTAAGCAGGCTTCAGATAATGAGTGGCGGATGGAAAATGAACGCCTCCATTACAGAAGATCATTTACTTACTCCAGTCGCTGTAACTCAAGGTACGATAGTACAAACATCCGGACTGTTTGAAAATTTTCCAGCAAGAAGAGTCTTCTTAAAAAGACCCGCCAGTGAAGCGATTATGTGCAAAACAACTTTTGCCGAAAAGGCACTTCCAAGACCAGACATAGCATTTATGCTTACAATTGACGGTCAGGAAAAACTTAACTTACCGGCAGGACAATCATTTTCAGAACGCTTTGCAGCATGTTTTTCCAGTTATGAATACGAAAAACTTTTTTATGAAATAAAAGAAAGTTCAAATGATAAAAGAGACAATTGGTCCTTTACTCTCATTATCGGAGAACCTTCAGTTACAAGACCTACGCGTAAAGACATTCATATTTATGTGAATGGAAGGAAAATAACAGAATATGCATTAGTACAGGCAATTGAATATGGATGCCAAGGATATTTTCCAAATGGACTGCATCCAGTCGCTTGCATTTTTATCACTATTGCCCCATCTTTAGTAGACTTTAACATTCATCCTGCAAAAAAAGAAGCAAGATTCAAGGACATATCTGCCCTACACCATGGCATCAGTTCTGCCGTAAAAAATTTCTTCAGACAGTACACAATAAAAAATCTTATTCAACAAGATGAAACGCCTATACCAGAAACAAAAAATTTTAACTTTACTGAAAAAATTGATTTCGTCGCTACACCAAAATCTGAATATAAAGCAGATTTCGGAATGAACATAGAAACAAACCATGGGAACAACTCAGATTTAAATAAAACCATTACGAGCAGATATCTCAGTCCAAAAACAAGGCCTTATTCGGCGCCTCTTCCTAAAAATTATTTTTCTTTTGAACCGAATAAAGACGCTTCCATTGAAGGTCACGTAACAAAGCCAAATTATTTAGACAATGTCTCTGACAAAAACTTTCATTTTGTTGGAAGTGCATTAGGAACTTTTTTAATTGCAGAAAAGAATGATGTTCTGTACATAATAGACCAGCACGCTGCCCATGAACGATATTTATATAATAAAATCATGGAAGATGCAGGTCAAAAGCAGACGCTTCTAGTTCCATACTCAATACGTACAGACTCCATTGCCGATGACAATTACTTAAAAGAAATACAAAAAGACCTTGAAGAAGCAGGTTTTACAGGAACTAACAAAGAAGACGGCTTATGGGAATTCACAACAGTGCCTATAAGATGGAAAGGAACAGAAGCAGACCTAAAAAAAGACCTTCTTGACAGAAGAATCAATCCTCATGACATGATAAACGTAGTTGCCGCTTCCACTGCATGCCGTTCAGCAGTTATGGATGGAACTGTATTAGATGAAAAAACGGCCGCATGGATTGCAGAAGAAGCGCTAAAACTACCAGACCCTCACTGTCCGCACGGAAGGCCTGTTTATACAACTATAACGCGAAAACAGCTTTTTGAACTTGTAAAAAGGATATGAAAATATAACAGCAGAAAGAACTAGACGACCTCATAAAAATCAAGCACCGCCGTAATAACACGACAAACAGGATTCTTCATTCTTCTACGCCCATGTCAGATATGTCTGAACCTATATCGCTGCCATCTAAAATCATTTCTGTGCCGGAAGCTCCTTCTAGATTTTCAGAGGAAGAATCCTGCAAGGAAGAAACAACATCTTCAAGCATCTTCTTACGGCGCTTAGAAGCCTCTGCTTCCTGACGAGACCTGTCTGCATCTACGCGACGAATGTCTTCATTCTTTTTCTTCTCCTGCTCAACTTTTATAGCATCAGCCTTTTTTTCATTTTCAAGCTGCTCATCTATCATAGAAATAATTGCATATATTGAATTTCCCTGCGGAGAATCTGGATTCATTACGATATATTTTTCATAATCTGCCTTACTCTCCTGCAGCCGTCCAGTCTTAAGACGCGTATTAGCCCTATTCAAAACAGGAGCAGCATAAAAAGGGTCTTCTTCCATTGAGCGGGAATACCATTTTTCTGCTCCGGCATAATCATTCATTGCAAATGCTATATTACCAGCATCAAAGGCAAGAACTTTTTTATCAGTTCCACTTACTTCCATTCCTTTATTACAAATTACAAGAGCCTGAGAATATTTTTCCTGCTGAAAATAACACATTGCCAGGTAAATATATGCTTTAGGATTTTCATTTTCTTCAATAGACTTTTGAAGGCAGGGAATTGCTTTTTCGGTTTCATTTGTCCTAAAAAAATTTTCTCCCATTTCAAAATTAGACTGAGCAAATAAATTCACAGAAATAAAACAAAAAAAACAGAAGAAAAAGAGATACTTTAAATATATTTTAGACATATTAAATCCTCCATTGCATAGAAAAGGCAGAAACCCTTTGACATATT
>JAILPY010000071.1 GCA_024699235.1 Treponema sp.
TTTTTCTTCAGGATGCTCGCCTGAAACTCTAGCAAAAAAGTTTAAGGGCTTTTCTTGTGCCAAGATTGAGTCTGTCATAAACAAGGCTTGCATGATTTCGGCACAAAGAGATGCAGCTGGCGGTGAAGTAACCCTTTCTGACATCGAAGATGCCATCCGTCAGCTTTAATCATTATTTTTGAAACCAGGCTTTCATTGTGTCGGTAATGGTAACTAACTGCTCTTCTGTAATGATGTAAGGTACCATGCCGTACATGTAGCGGACAAAAGGTCTGGCAAAAACGCCTCTGTCATAGGCAAAGTCTGCAAAGCCCTTTAGAGTCTCGCTTTCTTTTACTTCAATGCAAAATGCAGCTCCCATGACTCTGATTTCTTTTATGCGCTCATCTTCAAAGCCTGATAATTCCCGGCGGACTGTTTTTTCAATATTTGCAATTTTTGAAATATAGTTTTCCCTTTCAAAAATCTCTATTGATTTTAATGCCAAGGCGCAGGCTACAGGATTTGCCATAAAAGTAGGGCCATGCATGAAGGCAAGGCTAGGATCGTCTCCGTAAAATCCGTCAAAGACTTTTTTATTTGCTGCCGTAAGGGCGTGGCCTATGTAGCCGCCAGTCAGGGCTTTTCCTAAAACCAGAATATCAGGAAGGACTAAGTCTGAAACAAAGCGATGCCCTGTCCTGCCAAAGCCTGTTGCGACTTCATCAAAAATCAGGATGACATCGTACTTGTCACAAAGTTCCCGGGCTTTCTTTAAAAATGCCAGGTCATACATTCTGATCCCGCCTGCTCCCTGCAAAAGTGGCTCAACGATAAAGCAAATCAAGTTATTGCCGCATTGGGAAAAAACTTTTTCAAGGTCAGGGATTTCTGTGGGAACATGGATTACATCAGGATTTTTTGGAAAAGCTGAATGATAGTCTTCGTCATCTCCTACTGCCATAGTCATGAAAGTGTCACCGTGATAAGCGTTTTTTAAGGCAAGAATTTTTTTGCGCTTTTGCCCTCTGTTTCTGTTAAACTGTACGGCCATTTTCAGTGCTACTTCAACGGCAACGCTGCCCGAATCTGAAAAGAAAAAATGGTTCAGGTCACCCGGAAGGTAAGATTCAAGCTTTTCAGAAAGTTCTTCAACGCTGTCATGACACAGTCCTGCAAGCATGCAGTGAGAAAATTTGTCTATCTGATTTTTCATTGCCTGATTCAATTCAGGATTTTTATATCCGTGAATCATGCACCACCAGGAAGAAATTGAATCAATAAGGGATTTGTCTTTAGTCTTTAAATAGACTCCCTGAGCGTCTATGATTTTCTTTGGGCTTTTCAAGGTTTTCATTTGAGCGTAAGGATACCAGATCATAATTCACTCCATGTTTCTTTTATTATTTGCGCACTTTTTTCTATTTCTTCTGTTGTGTGGGCAGCCGTTACAGTAAGGCGGATTCTGGAAGTTCCTTCTGATACTGTTGGTGGTCTTATTGCACTAAGCATGATTCCCCTGGAAAGGCAGCGTTGAGCAAAGTCCAAGGCTTTTTTACTGCTTCCAGTTAATATGGGAATTATTGGCGTGCTTCCATTTACTAATGGAAGACCCCCTTCTTCAAGAAGTTTTCTCATTAAGGCTGTGTTTTCTTTTAGTTTTGCCATGTAGTCCTTACCGTTTGCCTGCAGTAAGTCTAGGGCCTGATTTGCAGCTGCTGCAACTGACGGAGGCAATGATGTAGAAAAAATAAATGGGCGAGATTTATTTACAAGGTAGTCCCGTATTTCTTTGGAAGTTGCTGCATAACCGCCTTCACTTGCAAGGGCCTTGCTTAAAGTTCCAATCTGAATGTCGATTCCGCTTTCTATGCCATAATATTCGGCCGTTCCGCGGCCGCTTTTTCCGATAACGCCTACGGCGTGGGCATCATCTACAATAAGGCAGAAACTGTATTTCTTTTTGAGTTCAATAAGAGCTGGAAGGTTTGCAATGTCTCCGTCCATGCTGAAGACTCCGTCAGTAACCAGGAAAAGACCGCCCTCTGGCACTGGCGTTGATTCCAAAAGGCTTTGAAGATGGTTCATGTCATTGTGACGGTAAATTACTGCTTTAGATCCGCTGATTTTGCAGCCGTCAATGATAGATGCATGGTTTAATTGATCAGAAAAAATTACAGAATTCTTTCCTGCAAGGGCATAAAGGACTCCTAGATTTGTCATATAGCCCGTATTAAAAGCAAGGGCTGCTTCCGTATGCTTAAAATATGCGAGATTCTTTTCCAGCTCTGAAAGCTCAAAAGTTCCTCCGCTTGTAAGACGGGAGCCGGTAGAACCGCTGCCATAATCTAAGGCTATTTTTCCGGCTTCTATAACTGACTTTTCATGAGTCAGTCCTAGGTAATTGTTTGAAGAAAAGACTGTGTAATTTTTTCCCGTTGAATCTATTCCATGGGTGGCAGAAAGCATGCGAAGGCCTTTTACGGTTCTGAAATTATCATTTTCTTTTATCTGATTCAGTTCTTTCTTTATATTTTCGAGTTTCATTCGTAAAGTCCGCTTAAAGTTTTAAAATCCAGATTTAAATCTGTGTCTCCGTCTTTTATAAAGGCCAACGTCTTTAAGCCGCTAAGTTTTTCGCACATGAAAACGTTATCTTCTTGCATAACGTCTCCTGGAACAAAATGGTTGAATATAATTCCCTTGACGCAAAGATTCCTTGACTTCATATATTCTGCAGTGAGCACAAGGGAATTGATTGTTCCAAGACCTGCATCTGCTACAATAATTGACTTTAAGCCTAAGGCTTTGATTATATCTTCAAGGAAGATATTTGTTTTCTTACCTGACTTGTCATAATGAATGGGGCATAAAATTCCGCCGCTGCCTTCTACTGTGATAAATTCATAGGCGGCCGCAAGTTCCATAAACTTATTTTTTACCATTTCTAAAGAAACCGGATTTCCTTCAACTCTTGAAGCCAAGTGCGGGGAATAGGCATTTTCATAAATATAGGGGCACATTGAAGAAATGCTTTGACCGATTCCTGAAACGTCCTTTACGAATTTTGCATCTCCAGGAATAAGATTTCCGTTTTTATCCCTCTGATTTCCGCTCATGGCAGCCTTGTAGTAAGCCGCCCTTGAATTTGCAGCGAGTTTTTTTACAATTAGGGAAGATGCATACGTTTTGCCTACGTCAGTCCCTGTCCCGCAAATAAATAGATTTCTGCTCATGCTTTTACCAATACGACTTTGTTCTGCAAGTATTCAATGTAAGAATCAATGTCACAGTCTGAATCAACAAAAAAGACCCGGCCGCCTACAAAATCTCCTAAATCTTTCATTACGGAAATGCGGCAGTATCCAAATTTGGAAGATGCTACATAGCCTGTAACATAGTCTGGATCATCTGACCAGCAAAGTTCTGCAACGCTTCCTTTTGCAGAAGCAACTTTAGAGGCAAGGACTAATGCTTCCCTGGCATGTTCTCCTGAAAGTCCCTGGGAAAAAAGTTTTTCTTCATAAGATTTTTTATTTGCTGCATCCATGTTGGAACAGCGAACGCCGCGGTCTTTTAGAGTATCCAGCCTTTTTCCGCTTTGGGAATCTAAAATAATGGCTCCCCTCATGGAATCTTTTAAGGATTCTAGGATTTCAAAGGCGCTTCTTACAGATTTTTCTGAAACCCCAATGCGTAAAAGTTCATCCCGGGCCATTTTTCGGCCTTCTTTTTTTGTAGAAGATTTTTTTGAATATACGCTTAGGAGAGGTATATACAGGCTTTCGCTATCTTTTACTTCCTGAATCTTAAGATTAATGAAGTCTGCCTTTCCCCTCTGATGATTCCTGGCTCTTTCCAGGAGTCTTAAGACTGTATTTTCAACTTCTTCCTCTGAGACGATTCTTTCTGCACCTGAAATATGCTTTCCGTTAATACCGTTTTTTCCGCCTAGGCTGGAACGCATTTTTACACTGAACATTATTGCACCTGATTGTTAGAAGTGACGTAAGTATATTTTCTTTGTTTTTTATTGTCAACCAGTATTAATTTATTACGGTTTACAATATAATTCTGTAAGAGGTTTCAGATGATTGATTTAACAGAACTGGCAGACCAGATTATAAATGGAAAAAGGCTGTGCCGGAATGATGACTTGTCGTTTTTTAAAACTTGCAATCTTGATGAGTTAAGTAGCGGAGCGGATAAAATAAGGAATTATTTTAATGGAAATAAAGTAAATCTTTGCACGATTATAAATGCTCGTAGCGGACGCTGCAGTGAAAACTGTAAATTCTGCGCTCAAAGCATTCATAATCATACAAATTGTGAAGAATACCAATTGCTGGATGAACAAAGAATAATAGGCGAGGCCAGAGCGAATCAGAGTGAAGGGGTTAACAGGTTTGCCCTTGTAACAGCGGGACTGTCTCTTTCTGGCAAAGAATTTGACAGGGCGATTGTCATTTATGAAAAAATGAAAAAGGATCTTTCGATAGAACTTTGTGCTTCGATGGGGTTTCTTACAAGGGAACAGCTCAGGAGCTTAAAGGATGCTGGAGTAACAAGCTATCATCATAATATTGAAACGTCTAAGAGAAACTTTCCTAATGTCTGCACTAGTCATACTTATGAAATGAAGGTTGAAACTATTAAGATGGCACAGGAAGAGGGTTTGCGGGTTTGTTCTGGTGGCATTATAGGAATGGGAGAGTCTTTTGAAGACAGGATAGATATGGCAGTTTCTCTTGCAGAATTAAATGTTATGTCCATACCTATAAATGCTTTGATGGCTATTCCTGGGACTCCGTATGAAAAAAAAGCGCCTCTTGCAGAAGAAGAAATCCTTAGGACTCTTGCGATGTTCAAATTCATAAATCCGGAAGCAGACATACGCTTGGCAGCAGGCAGGAAGCTCCTTTCGGATAATGGCAAAAAGGCCTTTGAATGCGGCTGTTCTGCAACTATCACTGGAAACATGCTTACAACCAGCGGCAGCACAATCAAAGGCGACAGGAAAATGCTGATGGAAATGGGAAGGCATTTTTAAGGAATGAAATTGATGACTTAGGCTGCCTTTATTCTCCTATTCATCCAAAAGCCAGCCCTGCTCTACAGCATGGTCCAGGTTTTTGATTACCCAGGGCCAGATTGCTGGCATTGCTTTCTGTACTATGCCGATTCGCTTTAGGACGTGCGATTTTTTTACATGATGTTCCTGCCAGCT